>NZ_JAMYPU010000019.1:0-122101 GCF_040320535.1 Mesorhizobium sp. M0676 | reverse complement strand
CCGCCCCCCCCAGCCGGCCCACTCCTTCCCCCCCCCGGGGGGGGGGGGGGGGGGGCCCCCCCCGGGGGGGGGGGGGACTGCGAACTACGAGAACCCCCACCCCGATCCGCTTCGCGGATCGACCCTCCCCACAAGGGGGAGGGTAAAAGGTGAGGATAGCCCCTCAAAACTCAATCCCCTGCTGTGCTTTAACGCCGGCCGAAAAATGATGCTTGGTCACGCCCATCTCCGTCACCAGATCCGCCGCCTCGACCAGCGCCGGCTTGGCGTTGCGGCCGGTGACGACGACATGCAGACCTTCGCGCCGCGCTTTCAGCGCCGCCACCACTCTGTCGAGATCGAGATAGTCGTAACGCAGCGCGATGTTCAGTTCGTCCAGCACGACGAGGCTGATCGAGGGATCGGCGATCAGTTCCAGCGCCTTGGCCCAGGCGGCTTCGGCCGCCTTAATGTCGCGCTTCAGATCCTGCGTCTCCCAGGTGAAACCCTCGCCCATCGTGTGCCAGACGACGCGGTCGCCAAACGCCGCGAAGGCATCCTTCTCGCCGGTGTGCCATTTGCCCTTGATGAACTGGACCATTCCGACGCGCTTGCCATAGCCGAGCATGCGCAGCGCCAGCCCGAAGGCAGCCGTGGTCTTGCCCTTGCCGGGTCCGGTGTTGACGATCAGCAGCCCCTTCTCGACCGTCTTTTCCGCGACCTCGGCGTCCTGCACCGCCTTGCGCTTGGCCATCTTGGCGCGATGGCGCTCTTCGTCTTTTGTGTCGATATCGGTCATCTCATTTCACCTTGAGCGGCAGCCCCGCCACCATCAGAAGCACCATATCAGCTACGACCGCGATCTGCTGGTTGAGCCGGCCGGCGGCATCGCGGAACCGGCGTGCCAGCGCATTGTCGGGCACAATGCCTTGTCCGACTTCGTTGGAGACCACGAACCACGGTCCGCGCGGCCGCGAAAGCACATCGGCCAGCCGCCGGCACTCCCCCTCCAGATCATGATCGGCCAGCATATGATTGGTCAGCCACAGCGTCAGGCAGTCGACAAGCACCGGCTGGTTGTCCGGCAATGCCTCGATCGCACCTGCAAGATCAAGCGGGGCATCGATGGTCGCCCATCCCTCGCCGCGGCGCGAGCGGTGCTGCGCGATGCGCTCGCGCATTTCGCCGTCATAGGCTTGCGCGGTGGCGATATAAGCCCATGGCGGCGGCAACGCCGTCGCCAAACTTTCGGCATGCACGCTCTTGCCGGAGCGCGCACCGCCGATGATGAAGGTCAAACTGCGATCAGGCAAAGGTGTCGCGCAGGCTGGTCGCGGTGCCGGTGAAGCGCGCGCGCACTATGCCGACAACCGCGCCGAGCACCACCCAGAACACCAGATTGGTCAGCGTCACCGCCACCACGAACTGATGATGCAGGCCCTCCGGGATCGGCGTTACAAAACTGTCAGGCTGCGGCGCGCCGACAATATGCGGGGCGACGATCAGGACGACGGCGAGCACGGTCAGGGGCGCCGACGTGCGGAAGGTGATAAGGGCAAGACCGATCGCCGTTGCCATCACCGTTGCCCACCACCAGATCTGGCGCTGCATGAGATCGGCCGCCGGCATTGCCGGCAGTTCCGGCGGCAGGCCGAGTCCCGGCGCCAGCGTGAAAACGGCAAAGCCGGCCAGACCCCAGAACACGCCCTGGCGCCAGCTGCCGATGCCACCGGCGAACTCGGAAACCGCCACCAGGACCACCGCGAAGCCGATGCCGGTGACGATATTGGCGACGACACTGAAGGCGAAGCGCTCGAAGCCGTCGGCCGGCGCCCAGCCTTCGTCCTCCGCCGGCGCGGCTGCTTCAGCCGGTGTTGCGCTGCTCACCGCATTTTCCGCCGGCGCGGCGGTGCTCATGGCATTGGTGTCCGTAGCGTTGGCGGCGGGCACCGCGGCATGCTGATGCTCGTGGCCGCCACCAGCCTTTTCGTAGACCTCCGCCTTGAGGATCAGCGGCACGGTGGCGTAGGCCTGCATGCAGGCGAGAGCGACACCGGCCACGAGCCCTGCGATCGCCGCGATGAACACGACGTTGCGAAACAGGTTCATGATGTCAGATCCTCGTCAGTGGCAGGGAAACGCCATCGAATGGCGATAGTCGTGCGCCGCATTGTGGACCGCATCGATGTGCGAGAAACCGACAACGCCGACGACGAAAATCCCCAGAAACGCGCTAAGCACGAGCTGCATGAAGCGCGACTGCGAGGAGACGGAAGCGCCGAGGGAGACGGAAGCGGAATTCATATCTTGTCCTTTCGCCCTCCACCCGAGGGCATCGAAGTCAGTTCCCTGTCGCCGGCAGGTCTCCTGGCTCGCGGATCAGCGCCCTTCCCCACCTTCCCGAAGAAAAAATCCCCAGTGGCTTGGAGAGGACTACCGCACACAGTTGCGGGGGCAGCCACGGCATTGGGCAACAAGTCAGCCCTCACCGCATTCCCTCTTGGTCCCTAACGGAACCGACGACATGCATGACTATAGGCTGAAACGGCCGCATCCGGCAAACCAAATTCCGCCGGCCAACAGCGCGAATGCGCCATGCGGCGTTACGGGTTCAACGCGGTGATCCGTTCGGCAACCAGCCGCTGCAGCCGCCACAGATGGCGATCATGAATGCCGCGCTCTTCAAGGTTTTTCACCGTGTTGTAGAGATAGTCGGCGCCCGACCCCCAGTGCCCGCAGGACGTGGCCAGCCTTTCGACGACCTTGCCCTCGTCGAGCGGGCCGGAATAGGTCAGGCCGTTGCGGTTGATGACGAAGGCCAATGCCCTGAGCGGTCCGGCCTCGCTTGCAAGCTTCAGCATGCGCGGCCGGTAGCTTGTCGGCTTCAGCGTGATTTCGCGCCGGAAAAGCCGGCCCAACTGCCCGCGCCGGTTACTGTCGGTCAGCCGGAAGGCGACGCCCTTGCATTGTCCGCCACGGTCCAGCGCCATCATCAAGCCGGGGCTGTCCTTGGTGCCGCGCCAGCGCGTCATGTTCATGCAAAAGGACCGATGCCAGCCGCGCGCCAAGGCAACGCGGTCCTCGACATAATCTATTTCCGGTTTCCAGATCAGCGATCCATAGCCGAACAGCCATAGCGGTTCGCTGTCCGGGAGTTCGACCTGCAATTCATCCAGCAGCGCGTCATAGTCGGCTTCATCGAGATGCATCGCGTCCGGATCCGGCCCGGGGTCCCTGATCTCGCGCCAGCAGCGCGCGACCAGCTCCGGCGTAAGCGACATCTGTCGTGCGGCCACTTTCCGAATCCCCCCAATTTCCGAATGTCCCATGTCCACGACATGATTATGCGCCGCGCCTGCAACCGGCAATGCGGCACTCTGATTGACAAACGATTTGCCGGGGTGTCGGCTGACGCTTCATAGGAAGCCAGCCATGCATCCCAGCCCGAGCGAGCGCGACCCCTATAACGGCCTGAGCCGGGCCGAACCGACGCTACCGTCGTCGGCCTATTGGGATAGCGAGGCTTACCAGCGCGATCTCGACGCCATCTGGCACAAAAGCTGGCTGCTCGTCTGCCGCGAGGCCGACCTCGCCCAGCCGCTGGCGTTCAGGACATTCCGCGTCGGCACGCAGGAAATCGTCATTCTGCGGGACGAGACCGGCGAGTTGCGCGCCTTCCACAACACCTGCCGGCATCGCGGCTCGCAGCTTTGCCAGGAAAGCGAGGGCCGGCTGAAAGCGCGGCTCATCACTTGCCCTTACCATGCCTGGTCCTACTCGCTGCGCGGCGATCTCGTGCGCGTTCCCTCGAAATCGCTGCCAGATGGTTTCGACAAGGCAGATCATCCGCTCTACCGGGTGGCGCTGTCGGTGTGGCGCGGCTTTGTCTTTGTGAACCTTCAGCAGGCTGCGGCCGGCTCCGCCGGGACCTCCTTCGATCCCGCATCCGGCGACCTCGCCAACTGGCCGCTGGAACCGCTGGTATCAGGGCATGTCCTGCGCAAGGTGATGAACTGCAACTGGAAGATCTTCTGGGAGAACTTCAACGAGTGCCTGCATTGCCCGGGCGTCCACAAGGACCTGTCTCGGCTGGTGCCGATATACGGCCGCGGCCTGATGAGCCGGCACGACGACCCCGACTGGGTCCGCCATGCCGACAATGACGCGCCGGAGTTTTCGGGTGGCCTGCGCGCCGGCGCCGAGACCTGGTCGCGCGACGGACATGCCCATGGCCCGGTCTTACCGGGCCTGACGCCAGCCGAGCGTGCGGCCGGACAGACCTATGCCACCAGCCTGCCCTCGATGTTCATCGTCGGCCATGTCGATTATGTCAGGACGGTGCGACTGATGCCGCTCGGTCCCGAACAGACCGAACTCACCGCCGAATGGCTGTTCGCGCCCGAGGCGCTCGCCGAGACCGACATCGACAATGTCGTCGCCTTCGGTACCCAGGTGCTGGAGGAGGATGCCGCGATCTGCGAGGTCAACAGAAAGGCCTGCGCTCGATGCGTCACGCGGCCGGCGTGCTGATGCCGGAGGAGTATGATCTGCATCGCTTCCACAAGTGGGTGCGCGAGCGGCATGCGGCCTCCTGATCAAAGCGACTTCGGCAGATAGCGCCAGGTGATAAAGCCGCAAACCGCGGCCAGAATGCCCAGCGTCACGAACACCGAGCCGAGGCCGAAAAACGCCAGCACCACCGAATAGACCAGCGGCGGCGTCAGCTCGGAAAAGTCGAGATAGGTGCGGTAGACCGCGGCCATCTGCGCCCGCTCATAGGACCGCACCGAGCGCATGAAGGCGGTCGAGCCCAGTGCATCGAGCGCGATGGTGAAGAAGGCGCCGCAGAGCAGGAAAAAGCCCGTAAGCAGCGGCGCGGTAGTGCCGACCGCGCCCGCCGCAAGCAGCGTCGCCGACATCGCGAAATAGGCGAAGGTCATGGTGCGCCGGCCGCCGAAGCGTTTTCCAGCCTTGCCCCAGAAGATCGCCATGAACAACAGCGCATTGCCGGCCGAAACCAGCAGGCCGCCGGCAAGCTCGCCCTCGCCGGTAATCACCATGAACAGCGGCCCATAGACGAAGAACGTCGTCCAGAAGCAGGAGCGGCCGAAGGCGATCAGCCAGGCCAGCCTGAGCCTGGGTTGTGCTACGAAGCGGCCGATATTGGCCAGCGGATTGGCCGGCCGCGTCTTGCCAGGCCGGATCGACTGGTTGTCGCCCAGCCTGTAGGTCCAGAACAGCGCCAGCAAGGCCAACGCAAACACCGCCACCGCGCCATGCGCGGCATAGATGCCGTAGCGTGTGTAGAGGAAGATGCCGAGTGTCGGCCCGCCGGTCCAGGCAAGCATCGACCACGCCATGCGCAGCGATTCGGCCTGCATGAAATCGGTCTTGCGGATGTGATCCATGATGTAGAGGTTGAGCGTGATCGACAGCGCGCTCGCCCCCATGACGCGGCACAGCATGCCTGCCAGTTGCCCGGCAAGCGTGTGGGTGACGAAGAACAGCGAGCCCATCGCCAGCAGGCAGGCGCCGGCGGTATAGACCCAGCGCCGGGCAAACCTGCGGATCAGCATCGGCATGAACAAGGTCACCGACAGGCCGAGCAGCGCCACGATGGTGTATAGGATCGAGACGATCTGCTCGTTGTGCAGAATCTCATAGGCCTGGATCGGGATGACGCTCGATACCGTGGCGCGGGCGAAGGATTCGACCGCATAGAGCGAGGCAAAGGTGCGGGCATCCGCCGGACGCAGGGCCGGAAGCCAGATCGGATGGCGCACATGGGTGGACATTTGATCCCCAAATCAGACTCGCAGCCCAAATCTGCGCTGGCGCTTCCTCCGCCGGTAACAGGAAACCGACCCCTTCCCGGCAAAAAGCGAATTCGGCCAAAGGCTTTCCGGCTCTGGCCTAAAGCGCCGCCCGATGCAGCCGCACGGCGCGACCCGGAGCGTAGGGGGCGGCCTTCTTTTGTCCGGTGCAACCGTGATAGTCGTCTTTGGGGCTGAATCAGATCGCGAGACCATGAGCATCCATACCGCACCCTCTGGAGATCAACTGAAGCGAGATCAACCGAAGCGTATCGTCGCCATCGATGTCGTACGCGGTATCGCGCTGATCGCCATGGCGAGCTACCACTTCACCTGGGATCTCGAAAATTTCCACTACACCGACCCCGGCCTCACCGCCGTCGGCTGGTGGAAGATCTATGCGCGCTGCATCGCCTCGACCTTCCTGTTCCTGGTCGGCGTCAGCCTGTTTCTCGCTCATGGCAGGCAGATCCGCTGGACCGGCTTCTGGAAACGTTTTGCCATGGTCGCCGTCGCGGCCGCCGCCATATCGGCGGTCACGTACTTCATCACGCCGGACAGCTTCATCTTCTTCGGCATCCTGCATCAGATCGCGCTGGCCAGCCTGCTCGGCCTTTTGTTCTTGCGGCTGCCGTACTTGCTGACGCTTGTCGTGGCGGCGGTGGTGATCGCCGGGCCGATCTATTTCCGATCCGAAGCCTTCGATCATCCGGCGCTGTGGTGGGTCGGCCTGTCGGCGATCAACCCGCGCTCCAACGATTACGTGCCGCTGTTTCCCTGGTTCGGCGCCGTGCTTCTCGGCATCGCCGCGGCAAAGTTTGCGTCCACCACCGGCCTGCTGGCGCGGCTGGCCACGCTGGCATCGGGAAGCTGGACCAGGCCGCTCACCTTCATCGGCCGCCACAGCCTGGCTTTCTACCTGATCCACCAGCCGCTGCTGTTCGGGTGCGTCTGGCTGTTCTCGCAGATCGCGCCGGCGCCGGTCGAGACACGGGAAGTGGTCTTCCTCAAGGAATGCCAGGTATCCTGCGAACAGCAGCGCGACACGGAGTTCTGCACCAGCTATTGTGTGTGCATGCTGGACACGCTGCAAAGCGAAGCGGCATTCGACCGGCTTTACAATGGTGACCAGACCCCGGAGTTCAAAGCGCATCTCGGTGAACTCGCCGGCATCTGCACCGCCAGGACGGAGGAGAGTCCGATGACGCAGGGAGGGCAACAATGACTGACAAGCTGGCAAAACCCCGGCTGGCAAAACCCGATCTATCGAGACCACGGCTGATCCCGTGGCCGCCGGTGATCTACATCGCCGCCATCGCCATCAGCATCGTGCTCGGCCTGTTCTATCCGCTGCCCTGGATCGGCGACCTCTTGGGCGACCTTTTGTTTGCCGCCGGCTTTGTGGTGCTGTTTGCCGTTGCAGCCCTCTGGTTCACCGCTATCCGCACCATGATCCGGGCCAAAACGACGATGAACCCCAATGGCGTGCCGGAGCATCTGGTGACGTCTGGCCCGTTCGGCGTCACGCGCAACCCGATGTATCTGGCCAACACGCTGCTTTTGATCGGCGTTGCCTTCGTCTCGGGGATCGTATGGTTCCTGCCGCTGGCTTTGATCGCGGCATTTGCAACGCAGAAGGTCGCCATCGAGAGCGAGGAGAAGGTGCTGTTCGCCAAATTCGGCAAGAAGTACCGCGACTATGCGAAGCGGGTCAGGCGCTGGATTTGAGGCGGGTGTGATCGCTGGCAGGGTTCGCATGCCTTGGCGACTAGCCGAAACGCCCATCTCTTCGTCATCCACGGGCGAAGCAAGAAGCGTAGCGGCGCAGCGCAGACCCGAGGATCCATGCCGCGACGTACAGCAGTTGCCACGGTCCAGAATTCTGCACCGCTGCACTCCACGGCCAATGTCACGGAATGGATTCTAGGGTCTCCGCGACGGAGCTTCGCTCCTGCTCCGCCCTAGAATGACGAAGTTCTGTAGCGATCGCCGCTCAACGCGCGATGAGTCCGCTCAGGTATTAACCCCCAGCTCCACCAGCCGCTCAACACATGACTCCTCGGCCTGGTCGAGCTCCGCCAGCGTCTCCTCGAGATCGCGGCGCTTCTGCCTGAGATCCTCGCGCTTCTCCTCGATGCGCTTGATCATCAGCTTGAGTTGACCGACCTCGCCTGGCGGTTCCTTGTACATCTGGATGATTTCGCGGATCTCGTTGATCGAGAAGCCGAGCCTTTTCCCGCGCATGATCTGGCGGATCAGATGCCGGTCCGACGGACGAAACAGCCTTGTGCGGCCCCGCCGCACGGGTTGCACCAGCCCCTCATCCTCGTAGAAGCGCAGCGTCCGCGTCGACACGTCGAATTCGCGGGTCAGTTCGGTGATCGAATAATATTCCCGCATCTTTGCTCCAAATGTCGGAACATCGGAAAACGCCCGGTCGCCCGGGATTTCCAACGCATTCCGATCAACCCCGTTCCAAGCCGGACTCGGCATGGAACCCCGCGCAAGCCTCGCACCACATTTACGTAAAAGTCAATTGAACCCGCAACGCCTCTTTCTCAAGGGATAGCGAACCACCAGGTGGCCAGCCCGAGGAAGGCAAAGAAGCCAACGACGTCGGTGACCGTAGTGACGAAAACCGCCGACGCCACCGCCGGGTCGATCTTGAACCGGTCGAGCAATAGCGGGATCAGGATACCGGCAAGGGCTGCCACGAACATGTTGATGATCATCGCCGCCGCTATGATGCCGCCCAGATTGGCATCGCGGAACCAGACGGCCGCGACGATGCCGATCAGCACGGCGAAGATGATGCCGTTGATGGAACCCACGCCCATTTCGCGGCGGATGATGCGGCCGGCATTGTAGATGTCGAGATCCCTGGTCGCCAGCGCGCGCACCGTGACGGTCATGGTCTGCGAACCGGCATTGCCGCCCATGCCGGCCACGATCGGCATCAGCACGGCCAGTGCTACAATATGCTCGATGGTGCGGTCGAACAGGCCGATCACCGAAGCCGCCAGGAACGCCGTCAACAGGTTGACCAGCAGCCAGGGAACGCGCGAGCGCGAGGTCGAAAGAATGCTGTCGGACAACTCTTCGTCGCCGACGCCGCCCATGCGCAGCAGATCTTCCTCGGCCTCCTGCTGGATGACGTCGACGACGTCGTCGATGGTGAGCACGCCGACCAGCCGCTCGTTCTCGTCGACGACGGCGGCGGACAGAAGATCGTATTGCTCGAAGTCCCGCGCCGCCTCTTCCTGGTCCATGGTGGCCGGAATGGCGTGCCTCGTCTCGTGCATCACGTCTCCGACCTTGGTCGTGCGCTTGGTGCGCAGGATCTGGTCGAGGTCGATGGCGCCGAGCAACTTGAAGCTTGGATCGATGACGAAGATCTGGCTGAAGCGCTCGGGCAGGTTCTTGTCTTCGCGCATGTAGTCGATGGTCTGGCCTATGGTCCAGAACGGCGGCACAGCGACAAATTCGGTCTGCATGCGGCGACCGGCGGTCTCTTCCGGGTAGTCGAGCGAGCGGCGCAGCCTAATCCGCTCGGTGAACGGCAGCTGCGACAGGATCTCGTCCTGGTCTTCCTTTTCAAGGTCTTCGAGAATGTAGACCGCGTCGTCGGAATCGAGGTCCTGCATGCCCTGGGCAATTTGCTCATTGGGCATATTGTCGACGATATCGCGGCGGATCGCCTCGTCGACCTCGGTCAGCGACGAGAAGTCGAAGTCGGCGCCGAGCAGTTCGACAAGGGCGCGACGCTGTTCGGGGTGCAGGGCCTCCAGCAGATCGCCAAGTTCCGACTGGTGCAGGTCGTCGACTTCGCGCTTCAGCGTCAGCGTATCGCGATCGGCGATCGCCGCGCCGATCTGGGCGAGGAATGATGACAGAACGGCGCCGTCCTCGCCATAGATGTCGGCGTGGGCATCGTCAGCGGCTTTGGCGCCGGTCGTGTGGTCGTCCTGGCGTTCCACCAGCGGCTCCCGCCATGGGAATTTCGGAAAAGGTGCCTGTCAGGTCTAGCGCGCAACGCACGGGAATATCAAACGAAATGCGCCCCGCCCTGCATATGGGCGAGAGTGATTTCATCAGGATATGACGCCGCCCAGGATTCAGGCGGCGCGACAGCACATGTCGCTGGGGAAAGAGCACCCGAGCACGGTTGGGGCAGAATTGTCATGATGCAGGTCCTGCCATCTGCCGGACCCGCCCAGGCCAGAACCAGAACAGCCGGAAGCCCTTGAAGATCAAGTCACAGACGCAGAAGGCAATCGAGGAACGGCGCGTGCGCGTGGTCGTCGCCGAACGCAATCCGCTCGTCATATCGGCGCTGCGCGACATGCTGGACTGCGACGGGCGCTTCGAGCTCAGGGCCTGCGTGCAAAGCGGCAGGCATTTTCTTGAGTTGGCAGCGGAAGGCGAATTCGACGTCGCAATCATCGGGTGGAAGCTTGCCGACATGGACGGCGCCGATGTGCTGGCCGAGGTTCACAGCCGCAAGCTCGGCGTGCGCATCGCGGTGTTTTCCAACGACCACGACATCGGCATCCTGAAGCAGTGCGTGCGGCTCGGCGCCCAGGGCTACTGCTTCCAGTTCGACGATCCGGCGATCATCTTCGAGACCATCCTGGCCGTCGCGCATGGCCGCATCTGCATCCCCTACATCGACATCAACAAGGTCAACGACACACCCTTGTCACTGCTCACCGTGCGCGAGCGCGAGTTGCTGGCGGTGCTGTCCGACGGCTGGACCAATCTGCAGATCGCGACGCGCACCGGGATTTCGGAGAACACGGTGAAATACCACCTAAAGAATCTCTACGACAAGCTCGACGTCCGCAACCGGGCGATGGCAGTCGCGCTCTACGCGCGGGAGAGGCGTACCCAGAAGCAGCCGTTGGGGTAGGCGAGCGACTGGCCGCGGGTAGGTCACCCGGGTAGGCAACCCCCACCCGCGCGCGGCAAGATGTTACCCCTTGAGGTGTTGTTGCCATTAGCCGTCGAGACGAAACTCCCCTCACCGCTTTGCTGGATCAGGAGGAGTTCGCGACATGGCCGGTTTCATCCATCTTTTCATTCCCGGACCGACCAACATTCCCGAACAGGTCCGGCAGGCGATGAACCTGCCTATGGAGGACATGCGCGCCGCGTCCTTCCCGGATCTCACGCTACCGCTGTTCGAAGACATCAAGACGGTGTTCAAGAACGAGACCGGCCGCGTCTTCATCTATCCCTCCTCCGGCACCGGCGCCTGGGAAGCGGCGATGACCAATGTGCTCAGCCCCGGTGACCGCGTGCTGATGTCGCGCTTCGGCCAGTTCTCGCATCTGTGGGTCGACATGGCCGAACGGCTCGGCTTCGAGGTCGATGTCATCGACTGCGAATGGGGAACCGGCGTGCCGCTCGAGCTCTATGCGGAGCGGCTCAGGGCCGACAAGGCGCACCGCATCAAGGCAATCTTCTGCACGCAAAACGAGACCGCGACCGGCGTTACCAGCCACGTCGCCGGCTGCCGCGCCGCGCTCGATGACGCCAACCACCCTGCTTTGCTCTTCGTCGACGGCGTCTCGTCGATCGGCTCGATCGACTTTCGCCAGGAGGAATGGGGCGTCGATTGCGCGGTCAGCGGCTCGCAGAAGGGTTTCATGCTGCCCGCCGGCCTCGGTTTCCTCTCCGTCAGCAAGAAGGCGCTGGTGGCCTCGCGGAGCGCCACCCACCGCCGCTGTTTCTTCTCCTTCGAAGATATGATCCGCGCCAACGACGCCGGCTATTTCCCCTATACGCCGGCTACGCAGCTGCTGCGCGGCCTGCGCGCCTCGCTCGACCTGATCGCCGAGGAAGGGCTGGAAAACATCTTCGCCCGCCACCATCGCCTCGCCGAAGGCGTGCGCAAGGCGGTCGACGCCTGGGGCCTGAAGCTCTGCGCCAAGGCGCCGAAATGGCACTCCGACACCGTCAGCGCCATCCTGGTGCCGGACGGCGTCGACAGCGGCGATGTGGTCAAGCGCGCCTACCAGAAATACCAGACCTCGCTCGGCGGCGGCCTCAACAAGGTGATCGGCAAGGTCTTCCGCATCGGCCATCTCGGTTGGCTGAACGAGGTGATGGTGCTGGCCTCGCTCTCGGCCGCCGAAATGGCGCTGCTCGACTGCGGCGTACGGCTGGCGCCCGGCTCCGGCGTCGGCGCCGCCATCCAGCATTTCCGCGCCTCGGCCGCCGTGCCGGTCGCCGAAGCCGCCTGAGGGAGCCAACGATGAGCCACACCATCAACCATCTGAAGAAACTCCGCCTGCAGCGCAGCGAACTGGCGGTTCCCGGCTCCAGTCCGGAAATGATCGACAAGGCGGCCAACAGCGCCGCCGACTTCATCTTCCTCGACATCGAGGACGCCGTCGCCCCGCCCGACAAGGAGCGCGCCCGCAAGAACATCATCCAGGCGCTCAACGACATCGACTGGCGCGCCAAGGGCAAGACCGTCTCGGTGCGCATCAACGGGCTCGACACCCATTACATGTACCGCGACGTGGTCGACGTCATGGAGCAGGCCGGCGACCGGCTGGACACCATTTTGGTGCCGAAGGTCGGCGTGCCCGCCGACCTCTACATGGTCGAGGCCATGGTCAACCAGATCGAGATGGCAAAGGGTTTCAGGACCCGCGTCGGCCTCGAAGCACTGATCGAGACCGCGCTCGGCATGGCCAATGTCGAGGCGATTGCCGCGACACCCGGCCGGCTCGAAGCCATGCATTTCGGCGTCGCCGACTATGCCGCAAGCTGCAAGGCGCGCACGGTCAACATTGGCGGCCTCAACCCCGACTATCCCGGTGATCAGTGGCATTTCGCTCTGTCGCGGATGACCGTCGCCTGCCGGGCCTATGGCCTGCGCGCGATTGACGGGCCTTTCGGCGACTTCTCCGATCCGGAGGGCTACGTCGCCGGCGCCAGACGCGCGGCGGCGCTGGGTATCGAAGGCAAATGGGCAATCCATCCCTCGCAGATCGCGCTAGCCAACGACGTCTTCTCGCCACCGGAAAAAGAGGTGACGCGCGCCAGGCGCATCCTCGAAGTGCTGAAGGAGGCGGAGGCGCAGGGCAAGGGAGCGGCCGCACTCGACGGCAAGATGATCGACGCAGCGTCGGAACGCATGGCGCGCAATGTTCTGGTGGTCAACGAGGCAATCGAACGGGCCAGCCAATTCTCTAGCGAGCCGCGTGTCGCCGCGCATTGACCGTTCAGGGAGGACAAAATGGACATCCACGAATATCAGGCCAAGGAACTGCTGGCACGCCACGGCGTGCATGTGCCGCGCGGCGGGCTGGCCTACAGCCCCGAGCAGGCGACCTACAGGGCGCGCGAGATCGGCGGCGCCAAATGGGTCTTGAAGGCGCAGGTGCATTCCGGCGCCCGCGGCAAGGCCGGCGGCATCAAGCTCTGCGCCAATGACGAGGAGATCTCCAACGCTGCCGAAGCCATGCTCGGCCGCAAGCTGGTGACCCAGCAGACCGGCCCGCGCGGCAAGCTGATTTCGCGCCTGTATCTCGAGGAAGCCGTCGATATCGCGCAGGAGCTCTATGTCGGCTTCGTTCTCGACCGCAAGGAAGAGCGCGTCATGATCGTGGCGTCCGCTGCCGGCGGCATGGAGATCGAGGACATCGTCGAGAAGGCGCCGAACTCCATCCTGCGCACATCGGTCGATCCCGGTGTCGGCATGCAGCGTTTCCAGGCCCGCGAGATCGCCTTCGGGCTCGGCCTCGACCACAATCTGATCGGCAAGGCGACCGAGACCATCTTCAGCTGCTACCAGGTGTTTCGCGACTACGACGCCTCGATGCTGGAGATCAATCCGCTGGTGGTGACCCGCGACGGCAATTTGATCGCGCTCGACGCCAAGATGTCGTTCGACGAGAACGCGTTGTTCCGACGGCCGGAAATCTCCGAGCTGCGCGACAAAAGCCAGGAAGATCCGCGCGAAACCTTCGCCAGCGATCGCGGCCTCTCCTATGTCGGCCTCGACGGCAACATCGGCTGCATCATCAATGGCGCAGGGCTCGCCATGGCGACCATGGACATGATCAAGATCGCCGGCGGCGAACCGGCCAACTTCCTCGACATCGGTGGCGGCGCCTCGCCCGAGCGGGTGGCGAAATCCTTCCGGGCCGTGCTCGGCGACAAGAATGTCGAGACCATCCTGGTCAACATCTTTGCCGGCATCAACCGCTGCGACTGGGTCGCCGAAGGCATCATCAAGGCAATACGCGAGGTCGGCGTGAACGTGCCGCTGGTGGTCCGTCTATCCGGCACCAAGGCCGAGGAAGGACGCCGCATCCTGGCCGATTCCGGCGAGGCGGTAATCGTTGCCGACACGCTTGCAGAAGCCGCCGAAAAAGCCGTCGCTGCCTGGCGCGCGGCCACCAAGAAAAAAGCAGCCTGAGGGAGGTCGAGAAAATGGCAATCCTGCTCAACCGCAGCACCCGCGTCATCGTCCAGGGTTTCACCGGCAAGATCGGCAGCTTCCATGCCGAAGACATGAAGCGCTACGGCACCAAGCTGGTCGGCGGCGTCACGCCCGGCAAGGGCGGCCAGAAGCATCTCGGCCTGCCCGTCTTCAACACGGTCAAGGGCGCGGTGCGCGAGACCCGCGCCGAGGCCAGCATCGTCTTCGTGCCGCCGCCCTTTGCCGCCGATTCGATCATGGAAGCGGCGGACGCCGGCATTAAACTCTGCGTCTGCATCACCGACGGCATCCCCTCGCAGGACATGATGCAGGTCAAGCGCTACATGCTGCGCTACCGCTACGAGGACCGCATGCGGCTGATCGGGCCGAACTGCGCCGGGATCATCACGCCTGGACAGGCGCTGATGGGCATCATGCCGGGCAGCATCTATCTGCCTGGCCGCGTCGGCATCGTCGGCCGCTCCGGAACGCTCGGCTACGAGGCGGCGTCGCAGATGAAGTCGCTCGGCATCGGCGTGTCGACCAGCGTCGGCATTGGCGGCGACCCGATCAACGGCTCGTCCTTCAAGGACATGCTGAAACTGTTCGAACAGGATGACGACACCGACGCCGTGGTGATGATCGGCGAGATCGGCGGACCGCAGGAAGCCGAAGCGGCCATCTGGGCGCGCGACAATATGAGAAAGCCGCTGATCGCCTACATCGCCGGCCTCTCCGCCCCCAAAGGCCGCCGCATGGGCCACGCCGGCGCCATCATCTCGGCCTTCGGCGAATCGGCGCAGGAAAAGGTCGAGATTCTAAAGGACGCCGGGGTGATCATCGTGCCGACGCCGTCGTCGTTTGGTGAGGTGGTTGCAGAGACGCTGTCACGTATGAAGAAGGCCGCCTGAACAGCGGCCTTCGCGTTCGACCGCGCCTCATGCCGCCTTGTCGGCTGCCGGCTTCGCGACCTTGGTGCGGGTGGCGCTGCGGCGGCCGTCGACGCTGACCGGAACGTCGCCGTCGACCGTGGCGCGACGCACCACCCGGTGCTGGTCGCCGTAATCGTTGACGGCGTAGTGCTGCGTCGCGCGGTTGTCCCAGATCGCCACATCGCCGGCCTTCCAGCGCCAGCGCACGGTGTTCTCCGGCGCGGTGACATAGGACTGGAAAACCTCGTAAAGCTTCGCCGAATCGCTTTTGGAAAGACCGATCAGCCGTTGCACGAAATTGCCGAGCAGCAGCGTGCGCTCGCCTGTTTCGGGATGGACGCGGACGACGGGATGCTCGGTCTCGTAGATCGTCGAGGTGAAGATTTCCTCGAAGTGCTTCTTTTCCGCGGCGCTCGCACGCGGCCGCACCGCGGCGTAATCGTAGGCGTTGCTGTGCACCGCCCAAAGATTGTCGGCGAGCAGCTTCAACGGCTCGGGCAGGTCCTGATAGGCGGCCGCGGTGTTCGACCAGATGGTGTCGCCGCCGGCCGGCGGTATGACGACGCCGCGAAGAACGGAGAATTTCGGATAGGCGTCGACGAAGGTGACATCGGTATGCCATTGGTCGGCGCGACCGCCGCCACGGCTGGAATCGAGTTCGAGAATGGACGCCGTTCCCTTGACGGGACCTTGGGTCGGATGCGGGACGAGGTCGCCGAGACGCTGGGCAAAGCGCTCCTGCCCGGCATCGTCGAGATGCGCCTGGTCGCGGAAGAACACCACCTTGTGCCGCAACAGGATCTGGTTGATCGCCGCTATTGTCTGCTGCGGCAGGTCGCCGGAGAGCCGAATGTTCCTGATCTCTGCGCCGACGCGTCCGGTAAGCGGGACAATATCGGCATCCGGGATGATCTGCTCTACGGGGGTAAGTCTGGTCATGGGAACCTCTGTTCTCTAAAGCCGCGGGGCCACTGGCAATGCTCCGCCGTCTGCCGGCCGCATAGCGATCGGCGGAGCAACTCCCTCATCGGGAGCCGACTTGCTTGGTAACGATAGCGCTGATCTCAACTCAGGAGGCGAAGGCCGCCAAGGCTTGCGAGCAGCACCGAGATCCCATTCAAAGCGTAATTCTACAAATTCCATAGACATTTCTTTTCAAAGTTCGGCGGCCCTGAGAAAAATGCCTTCTGTCCAGTTCGTTCGTGAGCAGCAGGCGGTGGAGCCCCGCGCGACGCGGCCCGCACCAGTAGTGACGCTGTCGTATCCCCTTCGATATTGGAGATAGCGGGTGAATTGCATGCCTGATATTGATGGCTTCCACGCATCACGCAGGCCCCGAGATGACAGACTCCGAAAAGGCTGACGCTGTCGAGCAATTGCTCGATACGCCTGACCTTGCCACCGCGCTGGAAAGCGACCAGTTCAAGAAATTTCTCGACCAGATGCCGATCGCGATCGCCGTCTCGGAATTGATCGCGAAGGAGCGTGTCGTCTACGCCAATCCCGAATTCGAGAAGCTCTCGGACCTCAAGGCGCCGAAGCTTGCGCGGGAAAACTGGGCGGCCCTTTCCGGCAGGGGGCTTCATCGGCAGAAGGACAGGCCGCTCGCCGAGGCTGTCGTTGAAGACACCGATTTCGTCGGCACATTTCGTCTTGAGCGCGGCGAGGACAAGCCGGCAATCGTCGACGTTTATTCCAACGTTATCGAGGACGACAACGGCAAGCTCTGCTTCCGGCTGGTGGCGCTTGTCGACGTCACGGCACACGGCGAGACCGAGGACGCGCGACCCGCGGAGGAGCTCATCCGGGAGAAGGACACCCTGTTGCGCGAACTGCAGCACCGGGTGAAAAACAATCTGCAGATGATCACCGCTTTGATCCGGATGGAAACCCGCAACGCCACCGAACCGGACCAGAAGCGTTTCGAAAGGCTTGCCGGCCGGGTAGACGCATTGGCAATCCTTTACCAGACCTTGTCGGCTGACCAGCAGAAGGATGAGGTGGATCTTGGCGTGTATCTTAGCCAGATCGCGTCCGCCGTCATGGCGTCGCACGCAGTCGAAGGTATCCGCCTCGACCTTAAGGTGGATACCTATCCGGTATCCATCAACGTTGCCATGCCGACAGGCCTGGTCGTCAATGAGTTGCTGACCAACGCTCTCAAACATGCATTCGTCGGGCGCGACGGCGGCACGATCACGCTGCACAGCGTCGTCAGCGGCGATGGTTGCCGGGTGACTGTCGCCGATGATGGAATCGGTCTGCCGACGGGTGAGACCTGGCCCAGGCCAGGCAAGCTCGGCTCCCTGATCGCGCGGTCGCTGACCGAAAATGCCAAGGCGCAATTCGACGTCAAGTCGAGTGCCGGCGAGGGAACCAAGGTCACCATCGTCTTCAAGCGATCGGCGGCGACGGACTGAGGCTATGTAACGACGCGCCGACAAATCCCGGCCGGACAGGTGCTTCTGGCGCTCGCGGGTGTGGCCTTAAGTCGCAAACGATTTGGCTGCAGAAGCGGGGCGCCGGGCTTCTTTGACGGTGCGATCAGCACCATATGTGGTCCACAGCCCTCCAAACGAGAGAAGCTAGCTCCGACGGGTCGCACCGCGGTCGTCAGCCGGCAATGGCTATGAACCAGGAAATTGAAAACCATCATGCGTGAAAATATCAGACCAGCGTCGAGAGACGTCCCCCTCATTCAGCTAGGCCTCAACCAGTGCCGCTTCCCGGTGAGCGAAGACCGGTTGGTACCCGGTGGTTACCGTTTTTGTGCCGGGCCGACGTCGCCGGATCGCGTCTACTGCGATCACCACCACACCGTCGTGACGGCCGTTGACCCTCGTCGAGCCCGTCCGGGTCTCCATTTCCCGCAACGACGCGCCGCTTAGGTCACCCACATCCCCTGCCCCGCCACCGGCAAAGCCGGGGACTCGGGTGCAGGAGGCTGGCCGGTGCGAGCCAAGCGGCGTTCGCGTGCGGCTCTGCGACCTCTTGTTGCAACTCTGCTGCGGCCGGTTCAAGCGCCAAAGGCGATGATTTGGCGTCGACGGCCTGAGAAGTCGCAATGATTTCAATGGCCGAAAAATTATGGTGCGGTCGAGAAGACTCGAACTTCCACGGGTTGCCCCACAGCGACCTCAACGCTGCGCGTCTACCAATTCCGCCACGACCGCCCGTGGTAGGAGCCGGAACGAACCGGCTCGCGGCGTGTAGCAAATCGTTTCCGGCGAAACAAGGGCGCGGCGCGCAATAATCGCCGCGAATTGGCATATCGGCCTCTACAGCGCCGCGCGTCCTGTGCGACGCGCAAAGGACGCTGCAGCACTTTGATGGCGCATGATCCTTTCCGAAGATCACCAATCTTCGGGATCATGCGCGAAGGCCCAAATGCGTGGCTCAACTGGACGTTTCAGCCGGATACCGCCATATGAAGGGCGAATGCATTCCGCCCCAGAGCGCAAGGCGGTTTTGCCAAGCGGCGTGCATTAAGCGAAAAACGAAAAGCCATGACCGAACGCAGCCAGATCGCCACGTCGTTCCTGCCCTTGCCCGGATCAGCGCCGGTCGAATGGCGCATCGAGCCTGGCCTGACCGGCTACACCGATGCGCTGGCCCTGATGGAAGCGCGCGCCGAGGCGATCCGCACGGGTGCGGCCGCCGAGATGGTCTGGCTGGTCGAGCATCCGTCGCTTTACACCGCCGGCACCAGCGCCCGCATCGAGGACTTGATCGACCCCGATCGTTTCCCGGTCTTTGCCGCCGGACGCGGCGGCGAATACACCTATCACGGGCCGGGGCAGCGGGTTGCCTATGTCATGCTTGACCTGAAGCGCCGGCGCGAGGATGTGCGCGCCTTCGTCGCCGCGCTCGAGCAGTGGATCATCGGCACGCTTGCCGCCTTCAATGTACGCGGCGAACGCCGCGAGGACCGCGTCGGCGTCTGGGTGGTGCGGCCCGAGCGCCCGTCCCTGCCCGACGGCTCGCCGGCTGAAGACAAGATCGCGGCCATCGGCATCCGGCTGCGGCGCTGGGTGAGCTTTCATGGCATTGCCGTCAATGTCGAGCCGGATCTCAGCCATTTCAGCGGCATCGTGCCATGCGGCGTGCCGGATCACGGCGTCACCAGCCTCGTCGACCTCGGCCTGCCCGTGACCATGGCCGATTTCGACCTGGCGCTGAAATCCGCCTTCGAGGATGTTTTCGGGGCAGCGGAGTCAACTTCTGCAGAACCGGCTCGCAAGGCCGGCTGAGTCTCGCCTCGACCAACGCTCAAAGCAACCGCGCCGAGGCCCACAACAGCCCGAAACCGTGAATGGCGAAGACGGCCAGCAGCGCGCCGGCCATGGCGAAACGGTCGAAGATGCGGATCGGCTTCAATTCGTGGCGCGGTTTTACCCCGCTACCCACTGTCATCAGGCTGAGGATGGCAAAGACGGCGCCCGCCACCAGCAGAAAGGTTTGGGAAAAGCCGGCCAGCCAGCCAAGCCACAGCAAGGCCGAGAGCAGGGAAAACGAGGCGAGCGCCAGGGCGACCGGCCCCGGGCAGATCTGGCGCAGTACCTGGCCGCCGTCGAATTTCCAAACCGGCACCAGATTGGCGATGTTGAACAATGCGGCAAAGCCGGCAAGCGTCGCCAGAAGGGCCGCGGCAAGCCGATGTCCCTCGCCGGACGCGAGCCCGCTGGCGACGATCAGCAGCGGAACCAGGAACGCGGAAAAGCCGGCGCCCATCAGCGCCACGAAGGCGACCTCGAAGCGGCTGTCATAAGGCCGGCCACCAATGGCGAGGCCGCCGAGCAGCGGGATAAAGATCATCCGCGCCTTGCGATGACCGGTCAGCCGAAAGGCCGCCATGTGGCCGAGCTCATGCAGGGCGACCACCGAGGTCAGGATCGCGGCCAGCGCCAGGCCGCCGAGATTGAGCCCGAAGAACGGCCACAGGATGAAAGCCGAAAGAACGGCGAAACCGACCTGGCTCAGCGGATGCTCGAACCAGCCGCCCTTGCGATATTGTCCGGTCCTCGCCCAGACCTCCAGCTTGCCGAGCTCGCGGCGCATGGCGAAGTAGCGGAACACCAGGAAGGCGACGCCGCGATAGCGATCGGTCTGGCTGAGCGTCACCCGCGTGCCGGCACCTTCCGAGGTGAGTTCAGTGGTCTCGTAAAAATCCTTCCAGAACGACGCGTCGAGCGCGGTATCCTCGATGACCCGCATCGAAAAACGACTGCCTTCGACGACGTCCTCGAAGCGCGACCTTCGCTCGATCGGCTGGCCGTCCCGGCCCTCCCAGGACAGCAGGATGCGGGCCGTGCCCTGCCCGTCCAGCGGCTGGGCCGAGAGTATCTCGCCGGACCAGCAGGCATCGCTGCCGAGCGGCCACAGCGCCTGCCAGAGGCGCCGCCGGTCCATGGCAACCACGCGGCTCAGCCGCACCGTGCGCAAACCGAGAGGCGCGGTCATCAGAAGGAAAATTAGTCCGAGATTACCGGCCACGAGAAGGGCCGTCACGATCGGCGACACCTGAGGTTTTTGCTCCCTGTCTTGGCGGGGCAGCATAGCGTCATGGCGGCAAGAAAGGCTTAACAGCACAGCGCCTTCCTGCCCGCCTAAAACAGTGCGGCGAACCGCAGTTGCATCACATGGCGCCGATCCAGACGGCCATGGAAACCAGAAACGCACTCATGCACACCAACGAAACGACGTCCTGAACAAGATCGCTCATAACTCTCTCCTGTTGTTGCTATGTTCGTATTTTGTTCTAATTTTGTTCGAATGTCAACGATCAGGAGACGGCATGCCGACGAATCCTGACAGCTGGTTTGAGCAGGGTTAAGGAAAGGTTGACGGGGTGACGACAGTGTTGACGGAGGGCGCATCGCATGGCCGACACGCCCCAATCACTTCGTCATCCTAGCGTCTTCGCGACGGAGCTCCGCTCCTGCTTCGCCCTAGGATGACGAAGTTGGGGCCTACAACGGAACGACCTTGCCGTCCGCCAGCGTCACCCGGCGGTCCATGCGCGAGGCGAGCTCGTGATTGTGGGTGGCGATCAGCGCGGCAAGGCCGGACTGCTTGACCAGCGCGCCAAGCGCCTCGAACACATAGGACGCGGTGACCGGGTCGAGATTGCCGGTCGGCTCGTCGGCCAAAAGCAGCAAGGGCGCGTTGGCGACGGCACGGGCGATGGCGACGCGCTGCTGTTCGCCGCCGGACAGCTCCGACGGCCGGTGCGACGCGCGCTTGCCGATCTGCATATAGTCGAGCAGCTGTGCTGCGCGCTCCGACGCCTCCTTGCGCGAAAGCCCTTTGATCAGCTGCGGCATCATGATGTTTTCCAGTGCCGAAAACTCCGGCAGCAGATGATGGAACTGATAGACGAAGCCGACATCGTTGCGGCGGATCGCCGTGCGTTCGTCGTCGGAGAGCCGTCCGCAGGCGCGGCCGGCCAGAATGACGTCACCGGCGTCGGGGCGCTCGAGCAGGCCCGCCGTATGGAGCAGCGTCGACTTGCCGGTGCCCGACGGCGCCACCAGCGCCACCATCTCGCCGCGCTTCAGCGAAAAGTCGGCGCCGTTCAAAATGGTGAGCTTGCGCGGCCCCTGGACATAGTGCCGCTCGACGCTCTTCAGCTCGATAATGATCTCGGACTTCATTCGTATCTCAAGGCCTCGACCGGATCGAGCCGTGCGGCGCGCCATGCCGGAAACACCGTTGCTAGGAAGGACAGGCCGAGCGCCATCAGGATGACATAGGTGGTCTCGCGCGGGTCCATCTTTGCCGGCAGCTGGCTGAGGAAATAGAGCTCCGGGTTGAACAGCACCTTGCCGGTCATCCAGGAGAAGAACTGGCGGATGGATTCGATGTTGGTGCAGATGAGCACCCCGAGCAGCACGCCGGCGAGCGTGCCGGTTACGCCGATCGCAGCGCCCGTCATCAGGAAGATGCGCAGGATGGCGCCGCGCGAGGCGCCCATTGTGCGCAGGATGGCGATATCGTGGCCCTTGTCCTTCACCAGCATGATCAGGCCGGAGATGATGTTGAGCGCCGCCACCAGCACGATCAGCGTCAGGATCATGAACATGACGTTGCGCTCGACCTGCAGTGCTGAAAAGAACGTCTCGTTGCGCTGGCGCCAGTCGACCATGTCGATCGGCCGTTGCGCCGCCGCATCGACCAGCGGTTTCAGCGCGTCGACATTATCGGGATTGTCGACATAGATCTCGATCGTCTGCGCCCTGCCGTCCATGTTGAAATAGAGCTGCGCTTCGGAAAACGGCATGTAGACGATGGAGCTGTCATACTCCGACATGCCGACCTCGAAGATCGCCGCCACCTTGTAGCCCTTCAGCCGCGGCGTCGTGCCCATGGGCGTCACATCGCCGTCCGGCGAGATCAGCGTGATGGTGTCGCCGAGCACAAGGCCGAGATTCTCCGCCATGCGCTTGCCGATAGCGACGCCCTCGCCGGAGTCGAAGCCGTCAAGCGTGCCTTGCTTGACGTTTTGGGCGACGATGGCGATCTTGCCGAGGTCTTCGGCCCTGATACCGCGCACCAGCGCGCCCATGCCGCCGCCGACATTGCCTTGCGCCAGCACCTGGCCGTCGATCAGCGGTATCGCGTATTTGACGCCGGCCACGCCGTTGATGCGGGCGGCGACCTGCGCATAGTCCTCAAGCGGCGAATCCAGCGGCTGCACGATCAGATGGCCGTTGACGCCGAGGATGCGGGTCAGAAGTTCGGCTCGAAACCCGTTCATGACAGCCATGACGACGATCAGCGTGGCGACGCCCAGCATGACGCCGAGGAAGGAGATCGAGGCGATGACCGAGATCACCGTCTCCTTGCGGCGCGACCGCAAATAACGCCAGGCGACCATGCGTTCGAACATGGAGAACGGGCCGGCGACCGGAGACTTGGTGACCGGAGACTTGGCGACCGGAGACTTGCCAACCGGAGACTGGGCTACCGAAGACTTCGCTGCCGCGGCTTCGCTCATACGGTTGCACCGAAGCGTTTCCTGGCCTCCGCGACCGGCAGCGTCTCGCGCTCGCCGGTCCGGCGGTTCTTGATCTCGATCTCGCCGGCGGCCACGCCGCGCGGCCCGACGATCACCTGCCAGGGCAGGCCGATCAGGTCTGCGGTGGCGAACTTGCCGCCCGGCCGCTGGTCGGTGTCATCGTAAAGCACATCCTTGCCGGCGCTGGTGAAGGCGGCGTAGAGCTCGCCGCAGACGCGGTCGCACTCGGCGTCGCCGGCCTTCATGTTGATCAGGCCGATGTCGAACGGCGTCACCGCTTCCGGCCAGATGATGCCGTTATCGTCATGGCTGGCCTCGATGATCGCTGCGACCAGCCGCGACGGACCGATACCGTAGGAGCCGCCGGAAACGAAATGATCCTTGCCGTCGGGCCCGGTCACCTTGGCGCCCATGGGCTTGGAATATTTGTCGCCGAAATGAAAGATGTGGCCGACCTCGATGCCGCGCGCCGAGACCCGGTCGGCCTCGCCAAGCTTGTCCCAGGCCGCCTCGTCATGCATCTCGTCGGTGGCGGCGTAAGGCATCGTCCACGTCTTGACGATGTCGGCGATCTCGCCGTCATTGCCGAAGTCGGTTTTCTCGCCGGGCACCTGCAGCGACAGATATTCGCGGTCGCAATAGACCTGGCTCTCGCCGGTGTCGGCCAGGATGATGAATTCATGGCTGAGATCGCCGCCGATCGGCCCGGTGTCGGCCCGCATCGGAATGGCCTGCAGCCCCATGCGCGTGAACGTTCGGAGATAGGATACGAACATGCGGTTATAGGCGGCCTTCGCGCCCTCGAAATCGAGGTCGAAGGAATAGGCATCCTTCATCAGGAATTCGCGCGAGCGCATGACGCCGAAGCGCGGCCGCACCTCGTCGCGGAACTTCCACTGGATGTGGTAGAGGTTTAGCGGCAAGTCCTTGTAGGACTTGACGTAGGCGCGCACGATCTCGGTGACCACTTCCTCATTGGTCGGACCGTAGAGCATGTCGCGGTCCTGCCGGTCCTTGATGCGCAACATCTCCTTGCCGTAATCGTCATAGCGGCCGCTTTCGCGCCACAGATCGGCCGACTGGATGGTCGGCATCAGGATTTCCAGAGCGCCGGCGCGGTTCTGCTCCTCGCGGATGATGCGGCAGACCTTGTCCAGCACCAGCTTGCCCAGCGGCAGCCAGGAAAAGCTGCCCTGCCCCTGCTGGCGGATCATGCCGGCACGCAGCATCAGCCGGTGCGAGACGATCTCGGCCTCGCGCGGATTTTCTTTCAGGATGGGCAGGAAAAACTGCGACAAACGCATGGACAGGTCCGTGAGAGAGGAGGCTGCGCCGGAATCGGCGCGGCTGGCTTGCTTGCCCCGGCTTCATAGCTATTTCGTGACGGAATGGAAACCCGACCGGCCGTATCGGCCCGAAATCGCAAAAATCGATTCTTCTTCCAAAGACCTTCGCACCGAAAACGATAATGCTTCTGACGCAAAGTGATCGCTTGACTGCAAAGTCCTCACACACGCTTTGCGCGCCCGGGCGACGCGGCACACCTGACCCAATTAATGCGGCAGCCCCGGTGTTGTTCGTTTCGCAAGCAAAGCCTGCCGCACTATTGTGCACTGCAGCACAGATTGCCCGATTGCGGGCAAAATTCTGCGTGACAATTTCATCAGGGTTAGGCTAGTGTGCCCCGATAACCGAGAGGGTGGAGAAAAATCTGCTCTCCTACGCGGTCAAAGTCTTGGGAGGATGCGATCTAGGCGCGGTTACCCGCTGCCGCCGGAAACCGGAAAACAGATCGGAACGCGTTTAAATTGCAAGGCCTTGTGCCTTGCATTTTTTTTGCCCGATCATCTGGTTAGATCAACCTGTTCCCAAATCACGTGAGCTTGCGTCAGCCTGACACCAAGGCGTGATTCTAATGCGGGTGGGCCATGCCTGGCCGCCGATTGCGCCTCGCAAGCTGGTGAGCCAAAACCTGAGTTTGGCGCTCCGAAAACAGGCACGAACACCCCACCCGATCTGCCGGCGGGAAAGTGGTTAGTTTGCAGGTGCCTGGCTGGCTTCGGGGATGATGTGCGGGACTTCGTCGAGGCTGTAGCCCAGCCCGTGCGTCAGGCTATAGAAAACCCCCATGACGACAGCCGTGACGATGGTGGTGCGGATCACGGCGCGCAGCATATGCGGTCCGCGCGGCGCGCTCGCAACCGTGCCAAGCGTCACGTCATGGTCGTCATCCTGCGTCTTGACGCTGAACGGCAGCACGATGAACAGCATCAGCCACCAGGTGATGAAGAACAGGGCGGCAAACGAAATCCAGCTCATGCCTGCTCCAGTTCGACCAGCGTGCCGAAGAAATCCTTGGGATGCAGGAACAGCACCGGCTTGCCGTGGGCGCCGGTTTTGGGATTGCCGTCGCCCAGCACGCGGGCGCCGCTCGCTTTGAGGTGATCGCGCGCGACAAGGATGTCGTCGACCTCGTAGCAGACATGATGCATGCCACCCGAGGGGTTCTTCGCCAGAAAGGCCGCGATCGGCGACCGTTCGCCCAGCGGCTCCAGGAGTTCGATCTTGGTGTTGCCGACATCGACGAACACCACGGTAACGCCATGCTCGGGCAGCGCTTGCGGCGCGGTGACCTTCGCGCCAAGCGTATCGCGATAGGCCGCAATCGCCGCGGCCAGGTCCGGCACGGCAAGCGCTACATGGTTCAGGCGTCCGAGCATCGATGCTCCGTGGCTAGTGGGTGAATGGTGAATACCAATCTCGATCAGCGCAGCACGTCGACCCTTCACTATTCACTATTCACCATCCACTACCTCGTCACAAACACCGTCACCAGCGGCTTCTTGCCCCAGGCTTCGTTGGCGGCGCCGCGCACGGCGCGGCGCACCGCTTCCTGCACCAGATCGAGGTCCTTGCGGCGCTGGCGAGGGATCGAGTCGACCGCGCCGACGGCCGCGTCGAGCATCAGATCTTCCATGTTTTCGCCACGGGCATCGGCCTCGGCGACGCCGATGGCGACCAAATCGGGATCGCCGGCGAGCTCATATTTGTCGTCGAGCACGACATTGACCGCGACATGGCCGGCAAAGGATAGCTTGCGCCGGTCGCGTATGCCCATCGCCTGGTCGGTGCCGATCAGCCTGCCGTCCTTGTAGATGCGGCCGAACGGCACCTGGTCGATGATCGTGGCCGGACCCGGCGCCAGCCGCAGCATGTCGCCGTCGCGCACTTGCGCCACCTGGCCGATGCCCGACGTCGACATCAGCGACCCCTGCGCCACCAGATGCGCGGCTTCGCCGTGCACGGGAACGCCGATCTGCGGCCGCACCCATTCATACATCCTGCGCAATTCGCTGCGGCGGGGATGGCCGGAGACATGCACAAGCGCGTCGCCATCCTCGATGATCTTGATGCCGAGGTCGATGAGGCGGTTCTTGATCTCGAGGATCGCCTTCTCGTTGCCGGGAATGGTGCGTGAGGAAAACACCACCGTGTCGCCGGCCGTCAGCGACACCGATTTCATCTCGTCGCGCGAAAGTTTTGCCAGTGCCGCCAGCGCCTCGCCCTGGCTGCCGGTGCAGATGATGACCAGGTTCTCGCGCGGGATGAAGCCGAAATCCTCCTCGGCGATGAACTCCGGCAGCCCGTCCATGTAGCCGAGCTCGCCGGCGACATCGATGACGCGTTTGAGCGAGCGGCCGAGTACCAGGCACTGGCGGCCGGCATCGCGCGCCGCCTTGGCGATCGAGACGATGCGTCCGACATTGGAAGAGAAGGTGGTGACGGCGACACGGCCGACAGCGCTCTGGATGACGCCCCTGAGGCCTTCGCCCACCGCCACTTCCGACGGCGATTCGCCTTCGCGCAGCGCATTGGTGGAATCGCAGACCAGCGCCAGAACGCCCTTGTCGCCATAGGCGCGAAACCGCGCCTCGTCGGTCTTGGGGCCGATCGTCGGTTCCGGATCGATCTTCCAGTCGCCGGTATGGATGACGGTGCCGGCCAGCGAGGTGATCGCCAGCGACATCGGCTCGGGGATGGAGTGCGCCACCGGAATGGCCTCGATCGAGAACGGGCCGACGGTGAATGTCTCGCCTGCCCGGTAGATCGTCACCGGAATTTTCTTCGGCGCGCCCTGCTCGCCCTGGCGCTTGGCGTCCAGCAGGCCGGCGCTGAACGGCGTCATCCACACCGGCGCCTTCAGCTTAGGCCAGATGTCGAGCAGCGCCCCGTAATGGTCTTCATGCGCGTGGGTGATGATGATGCCGCGCAGGCCGGCGAGGTTCTCCTCGATGAAGCGCGTATCGGGCAGGATCAGGTCGACGCCCGGATGCGCCGCATCGGGAAAGGTCACGCCGACATCGACGACGATCCACTCGCGCGCGCTAGGCGGCCCATAGCCGTAAAGGGCGAAGTTCATGCCGATCTCGCCGACGCCGCCGAGCGGCACGAAGACGAGTTCGGCGTTTTGCGCTTTCGCCATCAATTTTCCCTTCCCGGCCCTTGCGGCCAGCCCTAAATCTTTGCCGACGCGACGGCGCCGAAATGCACGTCGCCGGCGGCTACCGTCACGACCGACCCCTCATCATCGCGGATCACGAAACGGCAGTCCGCGTCAATGGTCTCGAAGGTACCGCGCACCACATTCCCGTCAATCCTGACAGCAACCTCGCCGCCAAGGCCCGCCGCGCGCGATAGCCAGCGACGCCGGATGGCGTCGAGCCCGCGTCCGTCATCCCACAGCCGGGCATTGTCGGTCCAGGCATCGGACAGCGCCAAGAACAGCGTTTCGGCGTCGCATGTCGCGCCCAGCGCCTGAAGCGATGTCGCCGGATACGGCAAATCCGGCGGATGCGCCACCACATTGACGCCGATGCCCACCGCCACCGCGAAACGGCCGCCATCGAGAATGGCCGATTCCAGCAGGATGCCGGCCAGCTTGGCGCCGGAGGCCAGCACATCGTTCGGCCATTTCAGCTCGAAGCGGTTCTGCCCCTGGCTGGCGCCGTCGAGGCCGATAGCGATCCTGCCCTTCGGCACCACGGCGTCGAGCGCATCGGCCAGCGACAGGCCGGCGACGAAGCCCAGCGTCGCCGCCAGACGCAACTCACCGCCGGTGATGACCAGCAATGTCGCCGCCAGATTGCCCTCGGGCGATACCCAGGCCCTGCCGCGGCGGCCACGGCCGCTTTCCTGCTTCTTGGAAACGACCCACAATTTGCCGGGGTCGCCTGCCCTTGCATGGTCCAGCGCAAGCGTGTTGGTGGAACCCACACTGTCATGGGCCTCGAGCCGGAACCCTTCCGTCTCAGAGGTCGGAGCCAGCCGAAATGCCATCCGTTCAGAAAAATGTCTTGGCGGCGGCTTCGGCGTAGGTCGCGATCGGACCGCCGATCAGCACATAGAACAGCACGAAAGCGCCGGAGATGCCAAGCACGAGGCGCAGCTCAACCGCCATCGGCACGAAGCCGCCGGCCGGTTCGTCGAACCACATGATCTTGATGATGCGCAGATAGTAGAACGCGCCCACGACGGAGGCCAGCACGCCGATGATCGCCAGCGCATAGAGGTTGGCGTTGATGGCGGCGAGGAACACGTACCATTTCCCCCAGAAGCCGGCGAGCGGCGGGATGCCGGCCAGCGAGAACATCAGGATGGTCAGGATCGTCGCCATGATCGGGTTGGTCGACGACAGACCGGCGAGATCGCTGATCTGCTCGACATTGCCTTCCTTGCGCCGCATGGCGAGGATGAAGGCGAAGGTGCCGAGCGTCATGACGAGATAGATCAGCATGTAGATGGCGACGCCGCGCACGCCGGCCTGGCTGTTGGAGGCAAGGCCGACCAGCGCATAGCCCATATGGCCGATCGAGGAGTACGCCATCAGCCGCTTGATGTTGGTCTGGCCGATGGCAGCAAAGGAGCCGAGCGCCATCGAGGCGATCGAGATGAAGACGATGATCTGCTGCCAGTCGGAAGCGATCGGCTTGAAGGCGCCCATGGTGACGCGCACGATCAGCGCCATTGCCGCCATTTTGGGAGCGGCCGCCAGGAAGGCGGTGACCGGCGTCGGTGCGCCCTCGTAGACATCCGGCGTCCACATATGGAACGGCACTGCGGAAATCTTGAAGGCAAGGCCGGCCAAAACGAAGACCAGGCCGACGACGAGACCCAACTGGCGCTCGCCGCTGCCAAGCGCGGAGGCAATTTCCTGGAAGCCTACATTGCCGGTGTAGCCGTAAATGAGGCTGATGCCGTAAAGCAGCATGCCCGACGACAGCGCGCCCAGCACGAAATACTTCAAACCGGCCTCGGTCGAACGCAGATTGTCGCGGTTGATCGCCGCCAGCACGTAAATCGCCAGCGACTGCAGTTCGAGGCCGAGATAGAGCCCGATCATGCCGTTGGCCGAGATCATCAGCATCATACCGAGCGTGCAGAGCAGGATCAGCACCGGGTATTCGAACTTATCGAAATGCTCCTGCCTGGCGAAGCGCATCGACATCACCAGCGTCACCGCCGAACCGATCAGCGACAGCACCTTCATGAAGCGGGAGAACGGATCCTGGATGAAGGCGTTGCCGTAGGCTGCGCCCTGTCCCGTGGGAAAGATCAGCCATAGGCCTGCGATCACCAGCACGGCGACGGCAAGGCCGGTCACCAGAATGGCAGTGTTGGCGCGCGAATAGGCGCCCACCATCAACAGCCCCAGCGCGCCGATGGCGAGGATCAGCTCCGGCGTCGAGAGCGAAAGGCTGGAATAAAGGTCCGGCGTCATGGTTCGCAAAACCTCTGGTCAGTTCGCCGCCGCGGTCTGCGCGGCGCCGATGGATGCGGTGACATTGGTGACGAGCGCCTTGACCGACTGAGCCGTGGCATCGAAGACGGGAGCGGGATAGACGCCGAAGAAGATGACCAGCACGACCAGCGGGTAGATGATTGCCTTCTCGCGCGTCGACAGATCGAGCAGGCCCTTCAGGCTTTCCTTGGTCAGCGCGCCGAAGATCACCCGGCGGTAGAGCCAGAGCGCGTAGGCCGCCGACAGGATGACGCCGGTGGCGGCGAAGAAAGCCACCCAGGTGTTGACCCGGAACACGCCGAGCATGGTCAGGAACTCGCCGACGAAACCTGACGTGCCCGGCAAGCCGACATTGGCCATGGTGAAGATCAGGAACACCGTGGCGTATTTCGGCATGTTGTTGACCAAGCCGCCATAGGCGTCGATCTCGCGCGTGTGCATGCGGTCGTAAATGACGCCGACGCACAGGAACAGCGCGCCCGAGACGAGGCCGTGGCTCAGCATCTGGAAGATCGCGCCCTGCACGCCTTCCTGGTTCATGGCGAAGATGCCCATGGTGACGAAGCCCATATGGGCGACGGAGGAATAGGCGATCAGCTTCTTCATGTCCTCCTGCATCAGCGCCACCAGCGAGGTGTAGATGATGGCGACGACCGACAGCGTAAACACCAGCGGCGCGAACATTTCCGACGCCAGCGGGAACATCGGCAGGGAGAAGCGCAGGAAGCCGTACCCGCCCATTTTCAGCAGTATGCCCGCCAGGATCACCGAGCCCGCCGTCGGCGCTTCGACGTGCGCATCGGGCAGCCAGGTGTGCACCGGCCACATCGGCATCTTCACCGCGAAGGAGGCGAAGAAGGCCAGAAATAGCCATGTCTGCATGTGGGCCGGGAAGTTGTGGGTCAGCAGCGTCGGGATGTCGGTGGTGCCCGCCTGGAAGAACATCGCCATGATGGCGAGCAGCATCAGCACCGAGCCGGCCAGCGTGTAGAGGAAGAACTTGAACGAGGCATAGACGCGGCGCTTGCCGCCCCAGACGCCGATGATGATGAACATCGGGATCAGGCCGGCCTCGAAGAAGACGTAGAACAGCACGATGTCGAGCGCGCAGAACACGCCGATCATCAGCGTTTCCAAGAGCAGGAAGGCAATCATGTAGGCCTTGACGCGCTTGTCGATCGCTTCCCACGACGCCAGGATGCAGAGCGGCATCAGGAACGTCGTCAGGATGACGAACAGCATCGAAATGCCGTCGACGCCCATATGGTAGGAGATGCCGGAATCCAGCCAGGCAAACTTCTCGACGAACTGGAAGCCGGCCTGCGAATTGTCGAAGCCGGTCCAGATGAACAGCGAGATGATGAAGGTGGCCGCCGTCGTCGTGAACGCGATGGCGCGGATGTTGCGACGCGCATTCGGGCTGTCATCCCTGATGAACAGGATCAGCAGCACACCTACGAGCGGCAGGAAGGTGACCAGCGAGAGGATTGGCCAGGCGGTCATCAGAGCATCATCCAGGTGACGAGTGCGGCCACGCCGATCAGCATGGCGAAGGCATAGTGATAGAGATAGCCGGTCTGCAGCTTGACGACGCGGTCGGTGACGTCGACGACGCGCGCCGAAATGCCGTCAGGACCGAGCCCGTCGATGATGGTGCCGTCGCCGGTCTTCCACAAGAACCTGCCCAGCGCCTTTGCCGGCCGCACGAACAGGACGTCGTAGAGCTCGTCAAAGTACCATTTGTTGAGCAGGAAGGCATACAGCAGCCGATGGTTGGCGGCGACACTCCGGGGCAGTTCCGGCGAGCGGATGTAGAACTTCCAGGCGACTGCAAAGCCGATGACCATGGCGACGAACGGTGCCAGCTCGACCCACAGCGGCAATTCATGGATGTCGTGCAGGATGTGGTTGTCCGGCAGCGTGAACAGCGACGCCTTCCAGAATTCGGCATAGGCTTCGCCGATGAAGGCACCATGGAAGATAACGCCGGCAAACAGCGCGCCCGCGGCCAGGATGAACAGCGGCACCAGCATCACCGGCGGCGATTCATGGACATGGTGCATGACGTCGTGGCTCGCCCGCGGCTCGCCGTGGAAGGTCATGAAGATCAGCCGCCAGGAGTAGAAGGAGGTGAAGCAGGCGGCGATGACCAGCAGCACGAAAGCGAGGCCGGCGACCGAATTGTGGCCGGCAAAGGCAGCCTCGATGATGGCATCCTTGGAGAAGAAGCCGGCGGTGCCGATGACGGTCACCGGAATGCCGACGCCGGTCAGTGCCAGCGTGCCGATCACCATCATCCAGTAGGTCTTCGGAATGAGCTTCCGCAGGCCACCCATCTTGCGCATGTCCTGCTCGTCGGACACGGCATGGATGACCGAGCCGGAGCCCAGGAACAGCAGCGCCTTGAAGAAGGCATGCGTGAACAGATGGAAGATCGCCGCGCCATAGGCGCCGACGCCGAGCGCGACGAACATGTAGCCGAGCTGCGAGCAGGTCGAATAGGCGATGACGCGCTTGATGTCGTTCTGGACCAGGCCGACGGTCGCCGCGAAGAAGGCGGTGAAGGCGCCGATGAAGGTCACCACGGTCAGCGCCGAATGCGACAGTTCGAACAGCGGCGACAGGCGGGCCAGCATGAACACGCCGGCGGTCACCATGGTGGCGGCATGGATCAGCGCGGAAACCGGCGTCGGGCCTTCCATGGCGTCCGGCAGCCAGGTGTGCAGCGGCACCTGCGCCGACTTGCCCATGGCGCCCATGAACAGCAGCAGGCAGACGATGGTCATGGCCGCCTGCTTGTCCAGCGCATAGCCGAGGAAGGTCAGCACGGCGGCGCCTTGTGGTGCGCCTTCGGCCGGAATGAACGTCGCGGCATTGGCGAAGATGGTGCCGAGATTGACCGAGCCGAACAAAACGAAGACGCCGAAAATGCCGAGCGCAAAGCCGAAATCGCCGACGCGGTTGACGACGAAGGCCTTGATCGCAGCGGCATTGGCCGACGGCTTCTTGTACCAGAAGCCGATCAGCAAATAGGAGGCGAGACCCACCCCTTCCCAGCCGAAGAACATCTGCACCAGATTGTCGGCCGTCACCAGCATCAGCATGGCGAAGGTGAACAGCGACAGATAGGCAAAGAAGCGGGGCCGGTTCGGATCGTGGTGCATGTAGCCGATCGAATAGATGTGGACCAGCGCCGACACCGTGTTGACCACCACCAGCATGACCACCGTCAGCGTGTCGATCCTGAGCGCCCAGGACGCGTCCAAGCCGCCGGATTGGATCCAGCGCAGTACCGGCACGGTGAACACCTCGCCTTCGCCGAAGCCGACGGAGAAGAAGGCGACCCAGGACAGCACGGCCGAGATCACCAGGAAGCCCGAGGTGATGTATTCCGATGCCTTGGCGCCCAGCGAATTGCCGAACAGACCGACGATCAGGAAGCCGAGCAGCGGAAGGAAGACGATCGCTTGATACATGTTAGCCCCGTCAACCCTTCATCTGGTTCACGTCTTCGACCGCGATCGAGCCGCGGTTGCGGAAGAAGACGACGAGAATGGCAAGACCGATGGCCGCTTCGGCGGCGGCGACCGTCAGCACGAACAGGGCAAACACCTGGCCGACGAGATCGCCCAATGCCGCCGAGAAGGCAACGAAATTGATGTTGACCGCCAAAAGAATCAGCTCGATCGACATCAGGATGACGATGATGTTCCTGCGGTTCAGGAAGATGCCGAACACGCCCAGCGTGAACAGGATCGCCGATACGGTCAGGTAATGTGCGATGCCGACGACCATGGCCAGATCAAACCTTTCCCGGCATTTGTTGAATCATTGAACGCGCGGATACGATGGCGTCCAAAAGGCTGTCTATGGCAGAAGGCTCGAAGATAACTGTTGCATCATTCCGGCCTGCCCCCTGAACGTATGTGAAATCTTCGCTCTTGATGTTCAGCGTAAGATTCCCGTCGCGATTCCAGACGAATACCCAGGCCTTCTCAGTCGAATCAACCCGCCAAGAGGCAACCTGCTCTCCCCAGTATTTTTTCTTCAAACGACCGAACATCGTCAGAGCCCCTCGCCTGACTTGACCTTGCGGATTTCCATGCCTGTCGCCGGCGTGCGGCCGACCTGGGCTGCGATCGACTGCCGCTTGACCCCTTCCTTGTGGCGCAGCGTCAGGACGATGGCGCCGATCATGGCGACCAGCAGGATGAGGCCCGAAATCTGGAAGTAGTAGAGGTAGTCCGTATAGAGGATGTCGCCGAGTGCTGCGGTGTTTGTCCGCGCGGCAAGATCCGGGATGGGTTTGGAGACCGTCGAGGCCAGTTGCGGCGCGAAGGTGTAGCCGCCGAGCACCACGATCAGCTCGGCCGCCAGGATCAGCCCGACCAGCGCGCCGATCGGCGCATATTGCAGGGCGCCTTCCTTCATCTCGGCGAAGTCGACATCGAGCATCATGACGACGAACAGGAACAGCACCATGACCGCGCCGACATAGACGACAAGCAGGATCATCGCCAGGAACTCGGCGCCGGTCAGCATGAACAGGCCGGCGGCGTTGAAGAAGGTCAGGATCAGGAACAGCACGGAATGCACGGGGTTGCGCGACGAAATGACCATGAAGGCCGACGCCACCGCGACAAAGGCGAAGAGGTAGAAAAAGGCCGCCTCTAGTCCACTCAGCATTGGGGATCCCCCGGGTTCCTGTCCAAACAGGACATCCGTCCTGTTTGACTTCTGCGACCGCCTCCGGCCGGCAAGTTGCGTTGTCCTTAGACGAGGCCCCTCGCCCCGTCCATGCGTCAAATGTCAGCGGTAGGGCGAGTCCAGCGAGATGTTGCGCGCCAGTTCGCGCTCCCAGCGGTCGCCATTCGCCAGCAGCCTGTCCTTGTCGTAGTAAAGCTCTTCGCGCGTCTCCGTCGCGAACTCGAAATTCGGCCCCTCGACGATGGCGTCGACCGGGCAGGCTTCCTGGCAGAAGCCGCAATAGATGCACTTCACCATATCGATGTCGTAGCGCACGGTGCGGCGCGTGCCGTCATTGCGGCGCGGGCCGGCCTCGATGGTGATCGCCTGCGCCGGACAGATCGCTTCGCACAATTTGCAGGCGATGCAGCGCTCTTCGCCATTGGGGTAACGGCGCAAAGCATGCTCGCCCCGGAAGCGCGGGCTGGTCGGCCCTTTCTCGTGCGGATAGTTGATCGTCTCCTTCGGCGCGAAGAACTGGCGCATCGACAGGAAGAAGGCGCTGACGAAATCCTGCAGCAGCAGCGATTTTGCGGCCTGGCCAAAAGCGGACATCACGCAAACCCCGTGATTTTGAGGAAGGCCGCGGTGGCAACGACCATGAACAGGGAGATCGGCAGAAAGACTTTCCAGCCCAGCCGCATCAGCTGGTCGTAGCGGTAGCGCGGCACGAAGGCCTTCACCATCGAGAACATGAAGAACATCAGGCAGATCTTGAGCACGAACCAGATCACGCCGGGCACCCAGGTGAAGGGGGCGAAGTCGAAGGGCGGCAGCCAGCCGCCGAGGAACAGGATGGTGGCCAGCGCGCACATCATCACCACGGCGACGTATTCGCCGAGGAAGAACAACAGGAACGGCGTCGAGGAGTATTCGACCATATGGCCGGCGACGAGTTCCGACTCGGCTTCCACCAGGTCGAAGGGCGGGCGGTTGGTCTCGGCCAGCGCCGAGATGAAGAAAATGACGAACATCGGGAACAGCGCCAGCCAGTGCCAGTCGAGGAAGCTGTTGGGCAGGCCAAGCTTGGTGCCCAGCCCATCCTGCTGCGACAGCACGATGTCCGACAGGTTGAGCGAGCCGACGCAGAGCAGCACGGTGACGATGACGAAGCCGATCGAGACTTCGTAGGACACCATCTGCGCCGCCGAGCGCAGCGCGCCGAGGAACGGGTATTTCGAGTTGGACGCCCAGCCGCCCATGATCACGCCGTAGACCTCGAGCGAGGAGATGGCGAAGACGTAGAGGATGCCGACATTGACGTTGGCGATCCCCCAGCCCGCATTGACGGGAATGACCGCCCAGGCTGAGATTGCCAGCACGGCCGACACCAGCGGCGCCAGCAGGAACACGCCCTTGTTGGCGCCGGACGGAATGACCGGTTCCTTGAAGACGAATTTCAGCAGATCGGCGAAAGCCTGCAGCGTGCCCCACGGGCCGACGACGTTCGGGCCGCGGCGCAATTGCACCGCCGCCCAGATCTTGCGGTCGGCGTAAAGCAGGTAGGCAACCCCGATCAGCAAAACGACGATCAGCACGACCGACTTTAAAAGGATGATCAGCGTCGGCAGCACGTAGAAGGAGAAGAAGGTGTCCATGTCTACTCTGCCGCCTGCCTGAAGCCGTTTTTCGCCAGCGCCGAGCATTCCGCCATGACGGCGGAGGCCCGCGCAATCGGGTTGGTCAGATAGAAATCCGTGACCGGCGAGGTGAAAGTGCCCTTGTTCAGCCGCCCGCCGAGCTTCGCCACCCTGGCGATGTCGTCGGGGTTGCCTGAGACAACATGGTCGATACGGGCGAGATGCGGATATTCGCCATAGAGTTTGGCGCGCAGTTGCTGCAGCGAATCGAATGGCAGTTTCTTGCCGAGCACATCGGACAATGCCCTCAGGATGGCCCAGTCTTCGCGCGCGTCGCCCGGCGCGAAGCCCGCGCGGTTGGTCTGCTGCACGCGTCCCTCGGTGTTGACATAGGTGCCGGACTTTTCGGTGTAGGCGGCTCCCGGCAGGATGACATTGGCGCGGTGCGCACCGGCGTCGCCATGCGTTCCGACATAGACGACGAAGGCGCCGCCGGTCTTGGACATGTCGATCTCGTCGGCGCCGAGCAGGAACAGAACCTCGCTCTCCCCCAGCATGCCGGCAACGTTCTTGCCGCCCTTGCCAGGCACGAAGCCGACATCGAGACCGCCGACGCGCGCGGCCGCAGTGTGCAGCACGGCAAAGCCGTTCCAGTCGGCGCGGGCAGCGTTCACGGCCGTGGCGAGTTTCGCCGCCTGGCCGAGCACCGCCGCGCCGTCGGCACGCGATAGTGCGCCCTGGCCGACGATGATCAGCGGATGCGTCGCCTTCTTCAGCACCTGGAAGAACTTGCCGTTGCCATCGGCCAGGTCTTTCAGCGACTCCGGACCGGCGCCGAGCTGTTCATAGTCGTAACGCGTGTCGCCGACCTCGCCGATGACGCCGACCGGCAGATTGCCGATCCGCCAGCGCTTGCGGATGCGGGCATTGAGCACCGAGGCCTCGAAGCGCGGATTGGCGCCGATGATCAGCACCGCGTCGGCCTGCTCGATGCCCTCGATGGTGGGGTTGAAGATGTAGCTGGCGCGGCCGAGCGCCGGATCGAGTGCGGCGCCGTCCTGGCGGCAATCGGTGTTCCTTGAGCCCAACGCAGCCATAAGCTGCTTCAGTGCGTAGATTTCCTCGACGGCGGCAAGATCGCCCGCAATCGCGCCGATTTTCTCGGGCGCAGCACTCGACACCGCATCCCTGATCGCAACGAACGCTTCGGCCCAGCTGGCCGGCGCCAACTTTCCGTCCTTGCGGACATAGGGGCGGTCGAGGCGCTGCGTGCGCAATCCGTCCCATATGAAGCGGGTCTTGTCGGAAATCCACTCCTCGTTCACCGCTTCATTGACGCGCGGCAGGATGCGCATCACCTCGCGGCCACGGCTGTCGACGCGGATTGCCGAGCCGACGGCGTCCATGACGTCGATGGATTCTGTCTTGGTCAGCTCCCACGGCCGTGCCTGAAAGGCGAAAGGCTTGGAGGTCAGCGCGCCGACCGGGCAGAGGTCGATGACATTGCCCTGCAGCTCGGAGGTCATGGCGCTTTCGAGATAGGTGGTGATCTCGGCATCCTCGCCGCGGCCGATCAGGCCAAGCTCGGAAATGCCCGCAACTTCCGTGGTGAAGCGAACGCAGCGCGTGCAGTGGATGCAGCGGTTCATCACCGTCTTGACCAGCGGGCCGATATATTTGTCTTCGACCGCGCGCTTGTTCTCGTGATAGCGCGAGGAATCGACGCCGAAGGCCATCGCCTGGTCCTGCAGGTCGCATTCGCCGCCCTGGTCGCAGATCGGGCAATCCAGCGGATGGTTGATCAAAAGGAATTCCATCACGCCTTCGCGGGCCTTCTTGACCATCGGCGTGTTGGTGAAGATTTCAGGCGCCTCGCCATTCGGACCCGGACGCAGGTCACGCACATTCATGGCGCAGGAGGCCTGCGGTTTGGGCGGCCCGCCCTTCACCTCGATCAGGCACATGCGGCAATTGCCGGCGATCGACAGCCGCTCATGGAAGCAGAAGCGCGGCACTTCCGCGCCGGCGTCCTCGGCTGCCTGCAGCAGCGTGTAGTGGTCGGGTACAGTGATCTCTTTCCCGTCGACCTTGAGCTTTGCCATCAATTGCCCCCGGCGGTCTGCGCCGTCTCATATGCCTGAAACAGATCGCTCAGCCTGATGCCATTGATCATCATGCCGGCGACTTCAGCGTTTTCTATCTTCAAATTGCTCATATTCACCTTGCTGAAAAACGCGTTCGAGAGGTTCGCGTCCTCCACAACGGCCGCCGACAGGTCGACGTTGTGAAACTGCGTGTTCGACAAGTTCACATCGTCAAATCTGGAGTTGCTGACGATGGCATTGCGCACATCGAGAACATCGCTCCTGTCGTGGATCTCCATGCCTGCCACCCCTACTTCTTCGCCTTGGCGGCCAGCGTCAGCGCCGCGGCCTGGCGGGTCCACTCGTCGCGGCCGATACGGCCGGTGAGCGACAGGTAGTCCTCGACCCAGGCGATCTCTTCTGGCGCCCAGGCGGCGATCTGGGCAAAGGTCCAGATGCCGAGGCCGTTCAGCACCTTTTCCAGCTTCGGCCCAACGCCGGTGATCGCCTTGAGATCCGACGGCTTGGCCGGACGAGCCACGGCCTTGGGCTGTCTGAAATCCTCCGGCATCAATCCGATCGTCGCGCCTTCGGCGACGGCCTCGGTCTTCTCCGGCTCGGCATCGACGGTGAGAGCGGCAATATCGGTCACATCCTGGGCAAAACTCTGCGCCTCGGCGATCAGGGTTCTGGTCGCCGCGCGCGCCTTGGTGGCGGGGGCGGTCTCGGCGAACCCTTGGCTGCGCTGTTCGAAATCGTCGATGATCGGCTGGAAAATCCGCTGCGATGCCTCGGCAGCACCCGACAAGGCGCCTAGCCACACGCCAAAGGCATGGTTGGCAAGGCCGAAGCCCAGCGCCGACATGGCGGCGGCACCAGCGACAGGATGCGCGAGAAGGTTGACGGCGCTGGCCATCTCCTTCGGCATCATCCTTGTCAAATCCTGGTTCATCTTCTCAAGCTGGTCCAAATTGGGCATCAAAGGGTTCGAATAGGGCGCCATAGACATCTCCTGGTCGTTTCTTCGTCAGCCCCGCCCCTATATTTCCGTCCGGGGCTTGCGCCCGATTTCAATCTACTCAGCAGCCACCATCACCGGTTCGGCCCGGTGCGCGTTGCGCGAAAACTCGTCGATGCGCCGCTCCACCTCGCCGCGGAAATGCCGCATCAGGCCCTGGATCGGCCATGCCGCGGCATCGCCCAGCGCGCAGATCGTATGACCCTCCACCTGTTTGGTGACGTCGAGCAGCATGTCGATCTCGCGCTTCTGCGCCTCGCCGCGCACCAGCCGCTCCATCACCCGCCACATCCAGCCGGTGCCTTCGCGGCACGGTGTGCACTGGCCGCAGCTCTCATGCTTGTAAAAATAGGACAGCCTGGCGATCGCCTTCACGATATCGGTCGACTTGTCCATGACGATGACAGCCGCCGTGCCGAGACCCGATTTCAGGTCGCGCAGCGCATCGAAATCCATCGGCGCATCGATGATCTGCTCGGCCGGCACCAGCGGCACCGAAGCGCCGCCCGGAATGACCGCCAGGAGATTGTCCCAGCCGCCGCGAATGCCGCCGCAATGGGTTTCGATCAGCTCGCGGAACGGGATCGACATCGCCTCTTCGACGGTGCACGGATTGTTGACGTGGCCCGAGATGCAAAACAGCTTGGTGCCGACATTGTTGGGCCGGCCGAAGGACGAGAACCAGGCCGCGCCGCGGCGCAAAATGGTCGGCGCGACCGCGATGGACTCGACATTGTTCACGGTTGTCGGACAACCGTACAAGCCGACATTGGCTGGGAATGGCGGCTTCAGCCGGGGCTGGCCCTTCTTGCCTTCGAGGCTTTCGAGCAGCGCTGTTTCCTCGCCGCAGATGTAGGCGCCGGCGCCGTGGTGCATGTAGATGTCGAAATCGTATCCGGACGTGTTGTTCTTGCCGATCAGCCTGGCCTCATAGGCCTCGTCGATGGCGCGCTGCAGCGCTTCGCGCTCGCGGATGAACTCGCCGCGCACATAGATGTAGGCGGCGACCGCGCCCATGGCGAAGCCGGCGATGAACGAGCCCTCGACCAGCGTGTGCGGATCGTTGCGCAGGATATCGCGGTCCTTGCACGTGCCGGGCTCGGATTCGTCGGCGTTGACAACGAGATAGCTCGGCCTTCCGTCGCTCTGCTTGGGCATGAACGACCATTTCAGCCCGGTCGGGAAACCGGCGCCGCCACGGCCGCGCAGGCCTGACGCCTTCATCTCGTTGACGATCCACTCGCGCCCCTTGGCGATGATGCCGGGCGTGTTGTCCCAGGCGCCGCGCGCCATGGCGCCGGCCAGCGACTTATCGAACAGGCCGTAGATGTTGTTGAAGATGCGGTCTTTGTCAGCCAGCATGACTTACCTCTTTCCCCGCAAGACGATCGAGAACCACACCAGCACGCCCATGCCGGTCGCGGCCATCGATTCCAGGGTATCCGAAAACGGCAATTCGACGAGGCGCCGAAGCCCCTCCAGAAGGATGTTGGCAGCAGCGATGCAGACAACGCCGATGACAATGCTGCGCAGCGTCAGCAAAGATCCGGTGCTTTGCGCTTCAGCCATCAACGTGGCTCCTTGCCGAAGACGCGGATGTATTCGGCGACGCCGCCCTTGGCGAGCGCCTTGGCCTGCTTGCCCCAGTCGTCGCGCTCGATGCGGCCCTGGAAAGCGAGATATCCATCCACCCAGTCGCGCTCGGCCTTATTCCAGGATGCGACCTGTGTGAAGGTGAAGATGCCAAGCGAATGAAGGATGCCCTCGATCTTCGGGCCGATGCCCGAGATCAGCTTGAGATCGTCGACCGCAGCCGGCCTGTCGATTCCGGCCGGACGGTTCTTGTCCTCGAGCGACGGCTTTGCGGGCCTGGCTGCCGGCGCCTTGACGGCCGGGGCCACCGCGGCCTTGACCGCTGGCGCCTTGAATTCCGGCGCAGTGAAGGCAGTTGCCGGCGTGGCGGTGGTCTTCGGGCCATTACGCTGCTTGGCGACCTTCTCGACTTCAGGCGCCGCGGCGTTGGCGTTGGCGGCCGAATGCAGGGGCGCCGGGACGCTCGCCGCTGTTTCCGCCGCCGGTGCAACCTTGGCCCTGGAGGGCGACGTCAACGCCGAGCTGGTTTCCGGCGCATCGGTTTTCGGTTTGCCGGCGTTGGATGGCGCGACCGGGGCGGGCGCTGCAGGAGCGGCAGGAGCCGGAACAGGCGCCGCAATGATTGCGTCGGGCGCCGCGTGGGCAGCCTTGCTCGCGGCCCTGGCTTCCTTGTCGCGCGTTGCTTTGAGGATCGCCTTTTCGCTCTTCAGCGTCGTCAGGCCAGGCGCCGGCTCCGAGCCGGTTCTGCCGTTTTGCGGTCCCGTGGGAACCGAGGCGCCCTTGCCCGCATCGTAAAGATCGATGATTTCGGCCAGCCGCTCGGGCGTCAGATCCTCGAACGTATCCTTGAAGACCATCACCATCGGCGCGTTGACGCAGGCGCCGAGGCATTCGACTTCCTCCCACGACAGCGTGCCCTTCTCGTTGGTGTGGAACTGGTCGTGATGGATTTTCGAGCGGCACACATCCATCAGCGCTTCCGAGCCGCGCAGCATGCAGGGCGTGGTGCCGCAGACCTGGATATGCGCGCGCGTGCCGACCGGATTGAGCTGGTACTGCGTGTAGAAGGTCGCGACTTCGAGGCCGCGAATGCGCGGCATGCCGAGCATGTCCGAAATCGTCTCGATCGCCGCCTTGGTGACCCAGCCTTCCTGCTCCTGCGCAATCATCAGCAAGGGAATGATCGCCGACTGCTCCCGGCCCTTCGGATATTTCTTGATCCATTGCTTCGCAACCGCCGCATTCGCCCGGTTGAAGGAGAAGGTGGCTGGCTGGACGCTTGCTTCTGCGAGACGGCGGACTGACATTTAGCGATCGACCTCACCAAACACGATGTCGAGGGAACCCAGGACGGCAGTGACGTCGGCCAGCATGTGGCCACGGCAGAGGAAATCCATGGCTTGCAGATGCGCGAAGCCGGGCGCGCGCAGCTTGCAGCGGTAGGGCTTGTTGGTGCCGTCGGAGACGAGATAGACGCCGAACTCGCCCTTCGGCGCCTCGACCGCGGCATAGACCTCGCCGGCCGGCACGCGGTAACCCTCAGTATAGAGCTTGAAATGATGGATCAGCGCTTCCATCGAGCGCTTCATCGCCTGGCGCTTGGGCGGCACCACCTTGCCGTCGAGGTTCGACACCGGCCCGGTGCTCTCCTTGCCGAGCAGAAGGTCGACGCACTGACGCATGATCTTGGCCGACTGGCGCATTTCTTCCATGCGCACGAGATAACGGTCGTAGCAGTCGCCGTTCTTGCCGATCGGGATGTCGAAATCCATCTCGGAATAGCATTCATAGGGCTGCGACTTGCGCAAATCCCAGGCAGCACCCGAGCCGCGCACCATGACGCCGGAAAAACCCCAGGCCCAGGCGTCGGCAAGCGACACGATACCGATATCGACATTGCGTTGCTTGAAGATGCGGTTGCCGGTAAGCAGCTTGTCGAGGTCGTCAAGCGACTTCAGGAACGGGTCGATCCACTTGCCGATGTCCTCGACCAGCTTCGCCGGCAGATCCTGGTGCACACCGCCCGGACGGAAATAGGCCGCGTGCATGCGCGAACCGGAAGCGCGCTCATAAAACACCATCAGCTTTTCGCGTTCGACAAAACCCCACAGCGGCGGCGTCAGCGCGCCGATATCCAGCGCCTGCGTCGTCACATTGAGGATGTGCGACATGATGCGGCTGAGCTCGGAATAGAGCACGCGGATCAACTGGCCGCGCTTCGGCACTTCGATGCCGAGCAACCGCTCGGTGGCGAGCGCGAAGGCATGCTCCTGGTTCATCGGAGCGCAATAATCGAGCCGGTCGAGATAGGGCACCGCCTGCAGATAGGTCTTGTGCTCGATCAGCTTTTCGGTGCCGCGATGGAGTAGGCCGATATGCGGATCGACGCGATCCACGACCTCGCCGTCCAGCTCCAGCACAAGACGCAAAACACCGTGCGCCGCAGGGTGCTGCGGTCCGAAGTTGATGTTAAAGTTGCGGACGGAGGTTTCAGCCATTCTGGCGCCTCAATTCGTCTTGGCTTTTTCGTCCCCAGGTAGGACGTAATCCGTCCCTTCCCATGGCGAAAGAAAATCGAAATTGCGGAATTCCTGCTTCAATTCCACCGGCTCGTAGATCACGCGCTTGGCTTCGTCGTCGTAGCGCACCTCGACGAAACCTGTCAGCGGGAAGTCCTTGCGCAGGGGATGGCCCTCGAAGCCGTAATCCGTGAGGATGCGGCGCAGGTCCGGATGGCCGGAGAACAGCACGCCATAGAGATCGTAGGCTTCGCGCTCATACCAGTCGGCGCCGGGATAGACAGCGGTGAGCGACGGCACCAGCGTCTCTTCGTCGGCCTGCACCTTGATGCGGATGCGCAAATTCTGCTTCGGCGACAGCAGATGATAGACGACATCGAAACGCTTGACGCGCGACGGGTAGTCGGCGCCGCAGATATCGATGATCGAAATGAACTGGCAGCCCGAATCGTCACGCAGGAAGCTTGTCACCTCGATCAGATTGTCTGTAGCAACCGAGATCGTCAGTTCGCCATAGGCAAGCACTGCATCGGTGACGCGGCCCGGCAGCTTTTCGCCGAGATAGGTCGACAGTTCGCTCAGGGGTGCGGCCATGGGTCTACCGTTCGATCGTGCCGGTGCGGCGGATCTTCTTCTGCAGGAGAAGAATGCCGTAGAGCAGCGCTTCGGCGCTTGGCGGGCAGCCGGGCACATAGATGTCGACCGGCACGATGCGGTCGCAGCCGCGCACCACCGAATAGGAATAGTGATAATAGCCGCCGCCATTGGCGCAGGAGCCCATCGAGATGACGTAGCGCGGCTCCGGCATCTGGTCGTAGACCTTGCGCAAAGCCGGGGCCATCTTGTTGGTCAGCGTTCCCGCCACGATCATGATGTCGGACTGGCGCGGCGACGCGCGAGGAGCCACGCCAAACCTTTCAGAATCATAGCGCGGCATCGAGGTGTGGATCATCTCGACGGCACAGCAGGCTAGACCGAAGGTCATGAACATCAGCGAGCCGCTGCGTGCCCAGGTGATCAGCGCCTCGGTCGAGGTGACCAGAAAACCCTTGTCGGCCAGTTCATTGTTGATCTCGAGGAAGAACGGATCGTCGGAACCGACCGGACGTCCGGTATTGGGGTCGATCAGGCCTTTGGGCTTCGGCGCGACGAGCGTTCCGGAACTGTCGTTCAATCCCATTCCAGCGCTCCTTTTTTCCATTCATAGGCAAAGCCGATGGTCAGCACCGCCAAAAACACCATCATCGACCAGAAACCGAGCATGCCGATCTTCGAGAACGACACCGCCCACGGAAACAGGAAGGCCACTTCCAGATCGAAGATGATGAACAGGATTGACACCAGGTAGAAGCGGATGTCGAATTTCATCCGGGCATCGTCGAACGAGTTGAACCCGCACTCGTAGGCGGAAAGCTTCTCCGGATCGGGATTGCGATAAGCCACCAGGAACGGCGCGATGATAAGCGCCAGGCCTACAACCGCGGCCACGGCGATGAAGAGGACGATGGGCAGGTATGAACTGAGGAGTACGTTCATGCTCGGCTTTCCGTTGGCGGCCAATCCACTTTGATTACAGCAACCAACCCTAATGCGGAAGCGCGACAGTTTAACCGCTGAACCGTTTTAGGTGCCTTTGCTGCAACGCGGCGAGGGTTAGCGCACGGCTTTCAGCGAAGCAAGTCAAACCTTGTTCAAAAGACAGTGCTGGACGGCAGGCCGGGAAAAACTGGTCCGATCTCCTCCTGTTTGATTTCCTTCATCTTTCACTCCACTTTTGTCTCCTGACACATCTCCCGCCATTTGCCTGCTAGCATCACCGGAATCGCCGGCTAAAGTCGGGAAAATGGTTCGAGGCAAGACACTTTGACGAAGGACAAAATCTCACTCCCGACGGCCAGGCGCATCGCGCTCGCCGCGCAAGGATTTCTCGATCCGCGCCCGGGCGGCACGCCCGATCGCCGCCACCTCGCCCGCGTGCTGTCGCGCACCGGCTTGCTGCAGATCGATTCCGTCAGCGCCGTGGTGCGCGCCCACTATATGCCGCTCTATTCGCGCCTCGGCCCCTACCCGCTGGCTTTGCTCGACAACGCCGCAGTCACCCGCAAGCGCACCGTATTCGAGTACTGGGCGCATGAGGCCTCTTTCCTGCCGGTCGAGACATACCCGTTGATGCGCTGGCGCATGCAGCGCGCTGAAAGCGGCGACGAAATGTATCTGGGCCTCGCCAAATGGGGCCGCGAGCACGCCGCCTATATCGAAGAGATCTACCGCGCGGTCGCCGAGCGCGGCCCGATTGCCGCTTCGGCACTGGAGGGCCAGAAAGGTTCGGGCGGCTGGTGGGGCTGGAGCCACGCCAAGCACGCCTTCGAATGGCTCTTCTGGGCCGGACGCATCACCACGGCGCACCGCCGTGGCTTCGAGCGCTTCTACGACCTGCCCGAGCGCGTGCTGCCGCAGGCGATCCTCGACCTGCCGGTGCCGGCGGCCGAGGACGCGCACCGCGAATTGCTGCGCATTTCCGCCCGCGCCCACGGCATCGCGACGTCGGGTGACCTGCGCGATTATTTCCGCTTGTCGCCGGCCGACATGAAGGGCCGGTTGGAGGAACTGGTCGAGATGGGCGAGTTGCTGCCGGTAAACGTCGAAGGTTGGGACAAGCCGGCTTACCTCTATAGGGACGCCCGCCTGCCGCGAAAGATCGAGGCCCGCGCCTTGCTGGCCCCCTTCGATCCGGTGGTCTTCGAGCGCGCGCGCACCGAGCGTCTCTTCGATTTCCGCTACCGCATCGAGATCTACACCCCGGCCGACAAGCGGCAATATGGCTATTACGTGCTGCCTTTCTTGCTCGGCGACAAGATCGTCGCCCGCGTCGACCTCAAGGCCGACCGGCCTGCGAGTGTCTTACGCGTCCACGCCGCCTATGCCGAAGCAGGCGCACCGCCTGAGACCACCGCACAGCTTTTCGAGGAACTAAAGGAGATGCAGGGCTGGCTTGGCCTTGAGCGCATCGAAGTGACGCCGGCCGGCAATCTGGGGCCGGCATTGGCTAGCGAGAGAGATGGCCAACCCTTGCAGCGTCTGTCATAGACGCCTCAATAAGCCTCGTAGGTTGTGCAATGGCATCGGACAAAGTGCTCGACATGATCCATGGCGCCCTCATTGCGCATGGAATAGATGCAGTCCGCAGAGATAGGGACGTCATGCTCCAATCGAAGCAGCTTCGGTTTGAGGCTGAGGTGTTCGAGACGAGTTCTGACCGGCTGGTCCTGGAAATCTACATTTTTTCTCCGCTGCTTGATGTTCAGCCGGTCATTGAATCCTTTGCTGGCTTCGGCGACACGCGCGAACAGGAACTGAACCAGGCGTTTGAAAAGTTTCTCCGTGGTGTTTTCCATGTGGCCATTGAGGGACTGGCCGATCACGTCTGCGAGAACATGCAGGCCGAAATAGAGCTTTGGCAGCGAAGCAGCGCCAGTTGGAAGATCTGGCGAAAAGATGCCCGCTGGAAAATCTATAGCGGCCCGGTCATTTCCCAGGCCACAACCGAGCTATGCTCGCTGACACCAGGCTATCCAGCATTCTATGCCAAGCTGGAAAAGCTGTTCACAGCTTCGGTACCCCCCGGAAGCCATTTTGTCCGGACCTTTCTGGCAGGCTTGAAGGGCACGCTGATTAGTGCCGAAGTCCTTCTGGACAACGCGGTTTGGCATGAGGGACAGAATCTGGCTGTCGGTCATGACTGGGACTATAGCGATGGCTATCAAGCTATCCGACAGGTCATCCTGGCACTGCCGGAAGCCGGGACATGACAGCCCCTGCCGACATCGCCATGTCGTAGCCGTGCGTTGACACCGCTGCCTGCAAAAGCCTAAATCCGCTCCAGACGGTCCCCTGCCCGCAACGGCAAGGGCCAAGAGGGAATGCGGTGCGGGACGAAAAAATCCCAAATCCGCGGCTGTCCCCGCAACTGTAAGCGAAGAGCCAAGGCCGAAAGCCACTGGGTAACACCGGGAAGGCGGCTAACCAAGGCGATGACCCGCGAGCCAGGAGACCTGCCGTCTGAGACAAAGTATCCGATCGCCTGGCGGGTTTCCGGGCAAGGAGCCCGGTTTTTGGACCAGAACAGCAGTTATTCGGCTGGCACAGCGGATGTTTCGTCCGCCGACGGCGACGCTTTGACCGGCGTCACGGTTGTCGTCTGCGCTTCATGCCGCGACGAGACCGGTTCCGACGCCCATCCTCGCGCCGGCGAATGGCTGGCCGACGACACACGCCGCGCCGCGGCCGATGACAATATCCGTGTCCGCACCGTCGAATGCCTCGGCAATTGCAGGCGCCGTCTCAGCGCCGCCATCCTGCGCGACGGCTGTTGGAGCTATGTCTTCGGCGATCTGGCCCCAACCAGCGGCGCCGACCTCGTCACCGGCGCAAAGCTCTTCGCGACTTCGACCGACGGCCTCATCCCGTGGCGCGGCCGGCCCGATAGCCTCAAGCGCGGCCTCGTTGCCCGCATCCCACCCCTCGACATGCTGAAGGACTGACCATGAACGCTCCAAATCCGGCCGGCAATCTCTCCCGTGTTCCCTGCACCGTCGTCACCGGCTTCCTCGGCGCCGGCAAGACGACGCTGGTCCGCCATCTCCTGGAAAACGCCGGTGGCAAGCGCATTGCCATCATCGTCAACGAGTTCGGTGACATCGGCATCGACGGGGAAATCCTGAAAGGCTGCGGCATCGACACCTGCCCCGAGGAAAACATCCTCGAACTGGCCAATGGCTGCATCTGCTGCACGGTCGCCGACGATTTCGTGCCCGCCCTCGACAAGATCCTCGCGCTGACACCTAAGGTTGACCACATCCTGATCGAGACCTCGGGCCTGGCTCTGCCCAAGCCGCTGGTCCAGGCGTTCCAGTGGCCAAGCGTGAAGAGCCGGGTGACCGTCGATGGCGTCATTGCCGTGGTAGACGGCCCGGCGCTGGCCGAGGGCCGCGTTGCCAACGATATGGACGCCCTGCAGGCACAGCGCGCTCAGGACGAGACGCTCGACCACGACGATCCGGTCGAAGAAGTCTTCGAGGACCAGATCGCCTGCGCCGATTTGATCATCCTGTCGAAGAGCGATCTAATGGACGCCCCCGGTTCGGCCCGCGCCAACGCCATCATCAATGAACATTCCGCCCGCGCCGTGAAGATCGTGCCGACCGCACATGGCAAGGTCGATCCCTCGGTGCTGCTCGGCCTCGGCCTCGCCGTCGAGGACGACATCGAGAACCGCAAATCGCACCATGACGGCGCCTTCGACCACGAGCATGACGATTTCGACACCTTCATCGTCGACATCCCCTCCATCACCAATCCGGACGAACTGGCCAGGCGCGTCGCCACGGTTGCCGAGGAAGAGAATGTGCTGCGTGTGAAAGGCTTCGTCGATGTCGGCGGCAAGCCGATGCGGCTTTTGCTGCAGGCCGTCGGCCCGCGCGTCAACCATTATTATGACCGCGCCTGGACGGCCGAGGACGATCGCCGCTCGCGTCTCGTTGTCATCGGCCTGAAGGGGCTGAACCGCCCGGCGATCGAGCGTATACTCGCCGGCTGATCTCAGGAGCAATTCCAGGAAAAGTGTGAAACGGTTTTCCCACAGGAATTGCGTAAAAACAAGGAGATAGAGCGGTTCGCCGTTCCGTGAAACGGTGAAACGCACTAAGCCGCGATGCACATACTCGCCACGACCTCCGCCTCGCTCGACGATCTCGCCGAGCCAGTTGATCTCCGGCAGACGCCGGCGGATATCGTGGCGCTGTCCTTCACCGACAGCGACCTCGCCGGCCTCGCGGCGGCCTGGACGGCCGATGCCGTCCGCCTGCCGTCGATGCGGCTGGCGGCGCTGCGCGACCTGCGCCATCCCATGTCCGTGGACCTCTGGATCGACAGCGTCGCCCGCCACGCCAAGGTGATTTTGGTGCGCATCCTCGGCGGCTACGACTGGTGGCGCTATGGCTGCGACCAGCTTGCCGCGACTGCCCGTGCGAACGGCATCAAGCTGGCGCTGCTGCCGGGCGAGAGCCACGACGAGGATCTCAGGCTGATCGAAGCCTCGACGCTGCCGCGCGAGGAGCTGGACGGCCTGCTGGGCTATTTCCGCGAGGGCGGGCCGGAGAATATGGCAGCGCTGATGCAAAGATTGGCGGGGCTGGCGGGACGGGATGCGGGGGCGGCTGACCCGGTTAGCGTGCCGAAAGCTGGCTACTACGAGCCAGGCCGCGGCGTCGTAGGCAAGTTGAATTTTGCCGATGTCGGCGTTCCTTCACACCCCCCTCTGTCCTGCCGGACATCTCCCCCGCAAGGGGGGAGATCAGCCGTTACCAAAGGCGGCTCCTCTCCTGCTCCTTTGGAGATCTCCGCAAGGTCTGCGATTGGCGAAAACATTTATGAGAGCACAATCTGCCCCCTTGCGGGGGAGATGTCCGGCAGGACAGAGGGGGGTGGGCGGGAACTCGGCGCAGACAACATCAACCTTCCCATCATCCCCATCCTATTCTACCGCTCGATGCTGCTGGCCGCCGATGTCGCGCCAATCGATGCCCTCTTTGATGCACTCCGCCAGCGCGGCATGAGACCGATCCCGATCTTCGTCTCCAGCCTCAAAGACCCGACCTCCCTGGCCTTCGTCGGAACCGCGCTGGCCACGCTCAAGCCCACCGCCATCATCACCGCAACCGCCTTCGCTTCCGGCGCCGAACCGGGCGTCGAAACGCTCTTCGACCGCGCCGGCGTGCCTGTCTTCCAGGTCATCGTCGCCACCACCCGCCGCTACGTCTGGGACAACAACCAGCGCGGCCTGGCGCCCGCCGACCTCGCCATGCATGTCGTGCTGCCCGAACTCGACGGCCGTATCCTCGCCGGCGCAATTTCCTTCAAGGGCGAGAGCGAGACCGACCCCGCGCTCGGCCACCGCGCCTTTGCAAACCGGCCGGAACCGGATCGCGTGGCGCAAGTGGCGGACAGGCTAGCGGCGTTCACACGGTTGCAGCAGACGCCCCGCGCGACGCGTAAGTTGGCGATCCTCATTCCGGACTATCCGAGCGCGCCCGGCCGCACTGGCTATGCAGTGGGCCTGGATGTGCCGTCCAGCGTGCTGGCCATGCTGCATGACCTGAAGGAGCAGGGCTATCGCGTTGACGGGATTCCAGAAACGCCGCGTGCGCTGCTGGATGCGTTGGGGCGGAGCGATGGTGGGCTGGGGCTGGATGAGTATCTGGACTTCTCAAAGGATTTGCCGGCTGAGGCACTGGCTGCAGTCGAGGCGGCATGGGGCGCTCCTTCACCCTCCCCCTTGTGGGGAGGGTCGGTTCGCGACATTCGCGAAGCGGATAGCGCGAAACGGGGTGGGGGTAGCGGTGCACCACCCCCACCCGGCGCTGCGGGCCACCCTCCCCACAAGGGGGAGGGTAAGAGCGGCTTCCCCTTCCGCGCCGCCACCTTCGGCAACATCACTGTCGCTCTCGCCCCCGACCGTGGCCGCTCGGCCGACCGCCGCGCCGATTACCACGACCCGACGCTCCCTCCCCGCCACAACCTCATCGCCTTCGGCCTGTGGCTGCGCAAATCGCTCCGCATCCATGCTCTCATCCATGTCGGCGCGCATGGCACGCTGGAATGGCTGCCCGGCAAGACGGTAGCGCTCTCACAAAACTGCTTCCCCGAGATCGTCACCGGCTCGTTGCCCGTCATTTACCCCTTCATCGTCTCCAATCCCGGCGAAGCGGCGCAGGCGAAGCGGCGTATCGCCGCCGTCACGCTTGGCCATCTGCCGCCGCCGTTGACCGGTGCCGGCCTCGACGAAGGGCAGCACAAGCTCGAACGCCTCGTCGACGAATACGCCCAGGCCGACGGCCTCGACCGCCGCCGCCGCGATCGTCTGGCCAAGCTGATCGTCGACACGGCGCAAAAGACCGGCTTCGCCTCCGAAGCCGGCGTCGCCAAAACCGACGCGCCCGACGAGGCGCTGCGCCGCATCGACGCCTGGCTCTGCGACCTCAAGGATTTCGCCATCAAGGACGGCCTGCACATCTATGGCCGCGCTCCCGACGACGAGCCCGACGCCATGCGCGTGCAAAGCGCGGAGGCCGAGAAAGCAGCACTTCTTGCCGCGCTCGACGGCCGTCACATCAAGGCGGGTCCGGCGGGCGCACCGGCGCGTGGCCGCTCCGACGTGCTGCCCACCGGCCGCAACCTGTTCACCTCCGACCCGCGCACCATGCCGACGCCGACCGCCTACGATCTGGGAAAGGCGGCGGCAGAAGAAGTCGTGCGCGGCTATATGCAGTCGCATGGCGACTGGCCGCGCTCGCTGGTCATCGACCTCTGGGGCTCGGCCTCGCTGCGCACTGGCGGCGAGGAGATCGCGCAAGGCCTGGCGCTGATGGGCTGCCGGCCGCAATGGGACAGTGCCACCGGCCGCATCACCGGCATCGAAGTGCTGCCGCCGGCCACGCTCGGTCGCCCGCGCGTCGATGTCACCTGGCGGATTTCGGGTCTGTTCCGCGACATGTTCCCGACCCAGATCGCGCTGATCGACGCCGCCGCCAACGCCGTAGCCGCGCGCGACGAGGACGATTCGGAAAACCCGCTCGCCGCCAGAACCCGCGCCGATGGCAAGATCGGCCCGCGCATCTTCGGCACCTCGCCCGGCACCTACGGCGCCGGCGTCGAGGACCTGCTGTCCAGCGGCGACTGGGTCGGGCGCGAAGAAATCGGCCGCGCCTATCTCGATGCGACATCGCATGCCTATGGCGGCGCCGAGGGCGAAGGCATTGCCTCCCCCGGCGCTTTCGAGACCCGCATCGCCGAGGCCGATCTGCTCGTCCACACCGGCGACGATCCCGGCCGCGACATTCTCGAGGGCTCCGCCGACGTCGCCTTCATCGGCGGCTTTTCGGCTGCACTTGCGACGCTCGGCCGAAATGCCGACGTCATCGTGCTCGACACCACGGATCCGCAGAAGCCGAAGCCGCGCTCGGTCGGCGAGGCTGTGTCGCGGGTTGTGCGGGCGCGAGCCGTCAATGCGCGTTTCATCGCCGGCCAGATGCGGCACGGCCCGCGCGGCGCCTCCGAATTCGCCGAAACGGTCGACCGCCTCATCGGCTTCGCTGAAACCACGCACGCCATTTCAGGCGCGCTGATCGAGGCCGTGCATGATGCCTATGTCGGTGATCCCGATGTCCGCGCCTTCATCCTGCGCGAAAACCCGGCCGCAGCCAAAGTCATCGCCGAACGCTTCCTGTCGGCGCGCCGGCGTGGTCTCTGGCATCCCTTGCGCAACGCGATCGACGACGATCTCGCGGCGTTGATCGCCGAGGCCGAGGCGCTCGGGGTCGCGGCATGAACGCCTTCTCGCGCCGCGGCGCCTGTCCGGCTCTCTCGGCGCCGATGCAGACCGGCGATGGCCTGCTGGTGCGGCTCAACCCGGTTGCTGGAGGGCTTTCCCCCAAGTCGCTGATCGGACTCTGCGAATCCGCCTTGAAGCGCGGCAACGGCATCATGGAAGTGACCGCACGAGGCAGCCTGCAGATACGCGGCCTGACGGCGGAAAGTGCGGTGCTGTTGGCGGCGGAGGTCGATGCACTGGGGATTGCAGTGCGTACCGGCGTGCCGGTCGAGACCGGGCCGCTGGCTGGCATCGATCCGCGGGAGATTGCCGATCCGCGATCTTTGGCTGAGCGGGTCAGGGCTGCGGTCGAGGAAGCTGGGCTGACGCCAAGGCTCGGGCCGAAGGTTTCGGTGGTTGTCGATGGCGGCGGGCAGTTGACGATGGATGGGGTGACGGCCGATGTCAGGCTGAAGGCGGTGCGGGTGGGCGGCAACGTTATGTGGGCTTTGTCTGTTGCCGGCGACGGTCAAAGCGCGAGGCCGCTTGCGACGGCCGATGAGAATGCAGCGCGCGATATTGCGGTTGCTGCCCTCAGGATGACCGCGGAGAAAGGCCGAGAGGCACATGCGAGGGATTTGTCGGAGAGGCAGCTAGCGTCTCTCGCAGGTTGGCATTCCTTCGCGCCCCCCTCTGTCCTGCCGGACATCTCCCCCACAAGGGGGGAGATCAGCAGCTTCGCTGTCAGCTCTTCGCCTTCGACGTTGAAAACTGGCGAAACCGGCGGCGACAGCACAATCTCCCCCCAAGTGGGGGAGATGTCCGGCAGGACAGAGGGGGGCGCCGTAGAGCGCTCTCGCTCGCCGATTGGCCTCTTCGACTTGAACACCGGCCACGCCCTCGGCATCGGCCTGCCCTTCGGCAGCATGCCAGCGCAAAACCTTATCGACCTTGCCAGCCGAGCGTCGAACCTCGGCGTCGCCGAAATCCGCCTCGCCCCCGGCCGCGCCTTGCTGTTCCTCGGCCAACCATCGTCCGCAAACGACCTCCTGCAAGCCACCGCCACCGCGCTCGGCTTCATCACCGCCGCCGCCGACCCGCGCACCCGCATCGCCGCCTGCCCCGGCACTCCTGCCTGCGCATCCGGCCAAATCGCCACGCGCGACATCGCCGAGACAATCGCCGCCGAAAACGCTGATATCCTCGACTTCACACTGCACATTTCCGGCTGCGCCAAGGGCTGCGCTCACCCCGGCTCTGCCGCGCTAACAATCGTCGGCGGCGAAAACGGAGCCGGACTTGTCGTGAACGCGACGGCAAAGGCCCTTCCTGCGGGCTACAGGCCGGGCTATGACGCCGCACGCGGCGTCAGTCGCGTCGCGGCGATGGTCCGCAGCGCACGATTTCAGGGCGAAACCGCCGCCGCTTGCCTGACAAGGCTCGGGCCGGCGGCAATCGCCGAAAGCTACCGACAGGAATAAGCATGGCCGCCTACGATTACATCCATGACGGCAACGCCATCTATGAGCGCTCTTTTGCCATCATCCGCGCCGAAGCCGATCTGTCCCGCTTTTCCGAGGCCGAGGCCGACGTTGCCATCCGCATGATCCATGCCTGCGGCCAGGTCGAAGCATCAAGTCATTTTGTTTTCTCCAGCGATTTCGTCGCCGCCGCCCGCAGCGCCTTGGCGGCCGGCGCGCCGATCTTCTGCGATGCCGAAATGGTCTCGCATGGCGTCACCCGCGCCAGGCTGCCGGCCGGCAATGAGGTGATCTGCACCTTGCGCGACCCGCGCACGCAGGACATTGCCAAGGAGATCGGCAACACCCGCTCGGCGGCGGCAATCGATCTGTGGGGCGAGCTTATGGCCGGTTCGGTGGTCGCCATAGGCAATGCGCCGACGGCACTGTTCTATCTCCTGGAAAAATTGCGCGACGGCGCGCCGAAGCCGGCGGCGATCATCGGCATGCCGGTCGGCTTCGTCGGGGCCGCCGAATCCAAGGATGCGCTGGTGCAGAATTCCTATGGCGTGCCCTACGCCATCGTGCGCGGCAGGCTTGGCGGCAGCGCCATGACTGCAGCCGCGCTCAATTCGCTGGCGAGGCCCGGCCTGTGAACGCAGCTGTCAAAGAAGATCTGGCAAAAGGCCGCCTCGTCGGCGTCGGCACCGGTCCCGGCGATCCCGAACTCTTGACGCTGAAAGCCGCGCGCGTCCTGGCCGAGGCCGATGTCGTTGCCTATTTCGCCAAGCGCGGCAACAACAGCAACGCGCGCGCCATCGTCGAGGCGCGCTTCCGGCCGGATATGCTGGAACTGCCGCTGCTCTACCCCGTCACCACCGAGATCGACAAGGATCACGACGACTACCGTTCGCAGATCACCGATTTCTACGAGGAGTCGGCCGAGAAGGTCGCCGAACACCTCGAAGCCGGCCGCATGGTCGCCGTGCTCTCCGAAGGCGACCCGCTGTTCTACGGCTCCTACATGCACCTGCATGTCCGCCTCGCCCATCGCTTCCCGACCGAAGTCATCCCCGGCGTCACCGCCATGTCGGGTTGCTGGTCGCAGACCGGCGTGCCGATCGTCCAGGGCGACGATGTGCTGACGGTTTTGCCCGGCACGATGAGCGAATTCGAACTGACACGCCGTCTCGCCGACACCGATGCCGCCGTCATCATGAAGGTCGGCCGCAACCTGCCCAAGATCAGGCGGGCGCTGGAGGCCACCGGCAAGCTCGCCCGCGCCGTCTATGTCGAGCGCGGCACCATGGCCGGCAGCATCACGATGAAGCTTGCCGACAAGCCGGACGACAAGGCGCCCTATTTCGCCATCGTGCTGGTTGCCGGCTGGTCCGGCCGGCCTGGCGTCATGGGAGCCAAGCCATGAGCGGCCGCCTAACCGTCATCGGCCTTGGGCCCGGCAATGCCGATCAAGTGACGCCGCAAGCCAGCCGCGCCGTCGCCGAGGCAAAGTTCTTCTATGGCTACAAGCCGTATCTCGACCGGCTTGATCTTCGCCCGGACCAGACCCGCGTCGCCTCGGATAATCGCGAGGAACTCGCCCGCTCCAAGGACGCGCTGGTCAAGGCCGCCGAGGGCCATGACGTCGCCGTCGTCTCCGGCGGCGATCCCGGCGTCTTTGCCATGGCCGCCGCAGTCTGTGAGGCGATCGAGGCCGGTCCGGCCGAGTGGCGCGCGGTCGATGTCGCCGTCGTGCCGGGCATCACTGCGATGCTGGCTGTCGCCGCCCGCATCGGCGCCCCGCTCGGCCATGATTTCTGCGCCATCTCGCTATCCGACAATCTCAAACCGTGGGAGCTGATCGAACTGCGCCTGCTCGCTGCCGCCGGCGCCGGCTTCGTCATCGCGCTCTACAATCCGATCAGCAAGGCGCGCCCTTGGCAGCTCGGCCGTGCCTTCGAATGCCTGCGCGCCATCCTGCCCGGCACCACGCCGGTCATCTTCGGCCGCGCCGCCGGCCGCCCGGACGAGCGCATCGAGGTCTTTTTGCTGGCCGATGTCGACGCGCAAAAGGCCGACATGGCGACCTGCATCATCATCGGTTCGCCGGAAACACGGATCATCAAGCGCGGCGACAAACCGGCGCTGGTCTACACGCCGCGCTCCGCGACGGGGTCGAGCAAATGATCGACCCAAAATTTATCAACAAGAGCGGCGAGTTCATCGACGGTCTCGGTCGAAGGCACCTCCGGCAGGAAGGGCCTGCGCACCATCACCACCTCGATACCGAGCGCCCGCGCCGCGGCGATCTTGCCGTAGGTGGCCTCGCCGCCGCTGTTCTTGGATACGACGACATCGATGCGGTGCTCCTCGAGCAGTGCGCGTTCATCCGCCTCGCGGAATGGCCCGCGCGCCAGAAGGTAGGCCGCATCCGGCACCGCCAGTTTCGGCTCGACCGGATCGACGCTGCGGATGAGGTAGTGATGCTGCGGCGCCGCCTCGAAAGCCGCGACCTCTTGGCGACCAAGCGCCAGGAAGATACGGCGCGGCGCCGGTCCAAGCGCGTGCACCGCATCGCCTGTCGTATCGGCCTGCGTCCAGCGGTCGCCATCGACAGGCTCCCAGCCAGGGCGGCGCAAAGCAAGGATCGGCACGCCGGTCATTTGCGCGGCTTGCGCCGCATTGGCGGAAATTCGCGCGGCATAGGGATGCGTGGCGTCGATCAGCAGGTCGATGCCCGCCTCCCTGAGATAGGCGGCCAGCCCGTCGGCGCCGCCAAATCCGCCGCTGCGCACCGGCACGCCTTGCGCGACCGGGCTTTCGGTGCGGCCGGCCAGCGACAAGGTGACACGGAAATCTTCCACCAGTTTTTCGGCCAATTGGCGCGCTTCTATCGTGCCGCCAAGGATCAGAATCTTCTTCATGAGCACCATGTTGAACAGCGTCGGCGCTGCCCCTCACCCCTACCCTCTCCCCGTGAAGAACGGGGAGAGGGAGGCGTCAGCGCCGGAGCGTCTCCCTTCTCCCCATTACTACACGGGGAGAAGGTGCCGGCAGGCGGATGAGGGGCGGCGCGACATGTCAAAAAAACAGCCCACGCCAAAATGGCTTGCATTCGTCGGCATCGGCGAGGACGGTTTAGCGGGTCTCGGCGACGAGGCCAAGCGGCAGATCGCTGACGCCGAGACCGTCTTCGGCGGCAAGCGGCATCTGGCGCTGGTGGCTTCGCTCATCAAGGGTGAGCAGCGCCCATGGCCGGTGCCATTCGATGCCGGCATGGCAGACGTGCTGGCGCTGGCCGGCCGGCGCGTCTGCGTGCTCGCCTCCGGTGATCCATTCTTCCACGGGGTCGGCGCCACCCTTGCCCGCAAGGTCAAGCCTGAAGAGATGCATGTCATCCCCGCGCCATCGGCGATTTCGCTGGCTGCCGCCCGGCTCGGCTGGGCGTTGCAGGACATCGAGACGATCTCGCTGCATGGAAGGCCGCTCGACCTGATCCGACCGCTGCTGCATCCCAAGGCGCGAATCCTGGCGCTGACATCGGATGGCGATGCACCCACAGCAATCGCGCGCCTGCTCGCCGAACTCGATTTCGGCGCTTCGCGGCTGACGGTGCTGGAGGCGCTGGGCGGGCCAAACGAGAAGCAGCGTTCGGCCCGTGCCGATGCCTTCGATCTCGAAAACATCAATCCGCTCAACGTGCTGGCGCTCGAACTTGAATCGACACAAGAGGCCCGCATCCTGCCGCTGACCGTTGGCCGCGCCGACCATCTGTTCGAGCACGACGGCCAGATCACCAAGCACGACATCCGCGCCATCACGCTTGCGGCGCTGGCGCCGAGGCGTGGCGAATTGCTGTGGGACATCGGCGCCGGTTCCGGCTCCATCGGCATCGAATGGATGCTCGCTCACCCCTCGATGCGCGCCATCGCCATCGAGGCCAACAGCGACCGCGCCGCCCGCATCGTCCGCAACGCCGCGCATTGCGGCGTGCCCGGTCTTGTCGTGGTGGAAGGGTCGGCGCCCAAGGCACTGGCCGGGCTGGACACGCCGGATGCGATCTTCATCGGCGGAGGTGGCAGCGACGCCGGCGTACTGAACGCCGCCATCAAGGCGCTGCCATCCCGTGGCCGTCTCGTTGCCAATGCGGTGACGCTGGAGATGGAGGCGCTGCTTCTCGCGGAGCACATCAAGCGCGGCGGCGACCTTACCCGCATCACCATTTCCCGCGCTTCTCCTGTCGGTTCGATGCAGGCCTGGCGCCCGGCCATGCCGGTCACCCAGTGGAGCTGGGTGAAGCCATGATGGTGGCGGGCATCGGCAGCCGGAAGGGCGTGAGCGTCGAAGACGTGCTCGCGGCGATCGAAACCGCCCTCGAAGCGCACGGGCTGGCGATAACGGCGCTGTCGGCCTTGGCGACCGCCGCGCTCAAGAAAGACGAAGAAGCGATCTCTGCCGCTGGCCGCACGCTCAACCTTCCCGTCATCATCGTTGATGACGCAGCACTTCAGGCCGTCTCGTCGGAGGCACTCAGCAAATCCGATCTCTCGCAGGATCTCGCCGGCACACCCTCCGTCTCAGAAGCCTCCGCCCTTACCGTTGCCGGCCCCGGTGCAAAGCTGCTTGGTCCACGCACCGTGCTCGGCCCGGTCACCTGCGCCATCGCCATCAGCGGAGACGCGCCATGACCGTGCATTTCATCGGCGCCGGTCCCGGCGCCGCCGACCTCATCACACTGCGCGGCGCCAAGCTGCTGGCAAGCTGCCCGGTCTGTCTGCATGCCGGCTCGATCGTCGCGCCGGAATTGCTGCAACACTGCGCACCGGGGACCAAACTGATCGATACGGCGCCGATGTCACTCGACGAAATCGAGGTCGAATATGTGACAGCCCACCAGGCCGGCCACGATGTCGCCCGCCTGCATTCCGGCGACCTCTCGGTGTGGAGCGCCGTGGCCGAGCAGATCCGCCGGCTGGAAAAACACGGCATTCCTTACACGCTGACGCCGGGCGTTCCCTCTTTCGCCGCCGCAGCCGCAGCCCTTCGCCGCGAACTGACCATTCCCGAGGTGGCGCAAAGCCTGGTGCTGACCCGCGTCTCCGGCCGCGCCTCGAAAATGCCGCCGGGCGAAACGCTGGCCGGCTTCGGCCGCACCGGCGCCACACTGGCCATTCATCTCGCCATCCACGCCATCGACCGAATCGTCGCCGAATTGTCGCCGCATTATGGCGGCGATTGCCCGGTGGCGATCGTCTTTCGCGCTTCATGGCCGGACGAGCGCGTGCTGACCGGCACGCTCGCCACGATCGAGGCACTGCTCGCCGCCGACCCGATGGAGCGCACGGCGATCATCTTCGTCGGCCGCTCGCTGGCAGCGGAAGGTTTTGGCGAGAGTTCATTGTACGACGCCCACTATCAGCGGCGTTTCCGGGGACGGGACGGATTGTGAGCGGTAAAAGCGAAAACACCACGCTCGAACAGGCCCTTGCCCGGCTGAACTTCAAGCCGCGCCGGCTTGAGCCGGGCCATGTCTGGCTGGCCGGCGCCGGCCCCGGCGATCCCGGCTGCCTGACGCTGGAAGTGCTGGCGGCTTTAGCCGAGGCAGATGCGCTGGTCTACGACGCGCTGGTCTCGCCCGATGTCGTCGCTGTCGCGGAAAAGGCCGAACTGTTCTTTGCGGGAAAGCGCGGCGGCAAGCCGTCGATGAAGCAGGACGACATCACCGCTCTGCTGGTGCGGCTGGCGCGCGATGGCCGCCGCGTCATCAGGCTGAAGGGTGGCGATCCCTATATTTTCGGCCGTGGCGGCGAAGAGGCGCTGGCGCTGGCGCGCGAAAAAATCCCGTTCCGCGTCCTGCCCGGCCTGACATCGGGGCTGAGCGCGCTGGCCGCCACCGGCATTCCCGCAACCATGCGCGGCATCAACAAGGCGATCATCCTGGCGACAGGTCATGCCGCCGGCACAGATGACGATCTCGACTGGGGCGCGATCGCCCGCACCGGCCAGCCGGTGGTCATCTATATGGGCATGGCCAATCTGCCTGTTATCGCCGCGTCGCTGCTCGAAGGCGGGCTGGCGCCGTCGACGCCGGCGGCTGTCATCGTTTCGGCGACGACACCGCAGGAGCGGACCGTCGTCGCGACACTCGCCACCATTTCCGAAGCGGCCGCCGCGGCGGAATTGGCCTCGCCGGCCCTCATTGTCGTCGGCGGCATCGTCGCCATGCGCGCAGCACTGGCGGGTAACGCATGACCCGCGCCATCATCATCGGCGCGCCGCGTTCCGGCTCCGGCAAGACCAGCGTCACCATCGGCATTTTGCGCGCGCTCGCCCGGCGCGGCATCAAGGTGCGCGGCGCCAAGTCCGGCCCCGACTATATCGATCCGGGTTTTCATACCGCCGCAACCGGTCTGTCCGGCGTCAACCTGGACAGCTGGGCGATGTCGCCTGACCTGCTCAACGCGTTGGCCGGCAATGCCACCGAGGATGCCGATTTTATCTTCCTCGAAAGCGCGATGGGCCTATTCGACGGCATCCCGGCCGGACAAGGCCGCACCGGCTCGGCCGCCGATCTGGCGCGGCTCTACCACCTGCCGGTGCTTTTGGTGCTCGACGTCTCGGGACAGTCGACGCCGGCGGCCGCCGTCGCCAAGGGTTTTGCCACCTACGACTCGGATGTGCGCATGGCCGGCATCGTGCTCAACCGTCTCGGCAGCGAGCGCCACCGCAAGCTGTGCAGCGAGGCGATCGAAGCGCTCGGCCTGCCGGTCGTCGGCGCCATCCTGCGCGATCCCACGCTCAATTTGCCGGAGCGCCATCTCGGCCTCGTCCAGGCCGGCGAGTATGCCGACCTGATGACGCATCTCGACCGCCTCGCCGACATGGTCGAGAAATCCCTCGACCTTGACGCCATCATGGCGCTGGCCGCGCCGTTTTCGCCGGCATCAGGCAGTTTCGAACATGCCTTGCAGCCGCCCGGCCAACGAATCGCGCTCGCCGAAGACGCCGCTTTCACCTTCCTCTATCCGCACGTCGCCGGCCACTGGCGTCAGGCCGGCGCCGAGATCGTGCCGTTCTCGCCGCTCGCCGACGAAGCACCGGCGCAGGATTGCGATGTCTGCTGGCTGCCCGGCGGTTATCCCGAGCTTCACGCCGGCAGCCTCGCGGCCGCAACCAATTTTCGAGCTGGCATGGCCAGGTTTGCCGAGACCAAGCCGATCCATGGTGAGTGCGGTGGCTTCATGGTGCTGGGCGAAGCGCTGGAGGACGCGGCCGGCGAGACGCACGCCATGCTTGGCCTGCTCGGCCATTCCACCAGCTTTGCCAAGCGCAAGATGAACCTCGGCTACCGCGAGGCACGCCTGCGCGTCGCCTGTCCGCTGGGGCCGCAAGGCGCGCTGATCCGTGGCCATGAATTCCACTATGCGCAGATGATTGCGACCGGCAATGACGAGCCATTGGCCGATCTCGCCGACGGCCAGGGCAATCCGCTCGGCGCCTCCGGCTATCGCCGCGGCCATGTCAGCGGCACCTTCTTCCACGCCATTGCGAGGGGTGCATGACCTCCGTGCCCTCGCCCCGGCAAGCGCTCGACGACGTCGCGCTTTGCCTCGTCTTCTTCACCCGGCTGCCGCTGCCGGTCTTCGACCTTCGTGGCCGCAGCCTGGCCGATGCGATCTGGGCGGCGCCTGTCGCCGGCCTCGCCGTCGCTGTGGCTGGTGCTGTCGTCTACGCCGCGGGCGTACAGCTCGGCCTTGCCCCCGGCCCGGCAGCAGCCCTTGCGCTTGCAGCAACCCTGCTCGCCACGGGCTGCCTGCATGAGGACGGGCTTTCCGATGTCGCAGATGGCTTTGGCGGCGGCAAGACACGCGATAAAAAACTGGAGATCATGCGCGACAGCCGCATCGGCGCCTATGGCGCTTCGGCGCTTGGCCTGTCGATGCTCATCCGCTGGAGCGCGCTGTCGCAACTGGCCAATCCGACAGGCGTGCTCTTGGCGCTGATCGCCGCCCACGCCGCATCGCGCGGCCTGCTCGGCGCGTTCATGCATCTGGCGCCGGCGGCGCGCAGTGACGGCCTGTCTGCCGGCGCCGGGACCGTCTCGGCCCAGACAGCTGTTCTCGGCGCCGTGCTCGGGGCCATCCCGCTTCTGACCCTGGGGCTCGGCGGCGCCTTTGCCGCACTGACCCTGCTCGCTCTCGTGTTCAGCGCCTTGCGCGCGCTCTGCCTCAACCAGATCGGCGGCCACACCGGCGACACGATCGGCGCCCTGCAGCAGCTGGGCGAGATCACTGTCCTGCTCGTCGCTTCCGTTTCCCTGTCCTGATTCTTCCCCGGAGATTCCTTCCCCATGCCATTCAAATCATTCGACGAACTGCGCGCCGCCTGTCTCGATCTGCCTGCCGGCAGCGATACCGCCGCCAACGCCGTCGCCCGCCGCCAGGACACGCTGACCAAGCCTCAAGGCAGCCTGGGCCGGCTGGAAACTCTCGCCGCCTGGCTGGCGCGCTGGCAGGGTCGCGACATGCCGAAACTCGACCGCGTCAAAGTCTTCGTGTTCGCCGGCAACCACGGTGTGACGGCGCAAGGCGTGTCGGCCTTCCCGTCGGAAGTGACGGTGCAGATGGTGGCGAATTTCGCCGGCGGCGGCGCCGCCATCAACCAGCTGGCCCGCATCGCCGGCGCGGAACTCGACGTCATCCCGCTCGATCTCGATCATCCGACCGGCGATTTCACTGCCGTGCCGGCGATGGATGAAAAGACATTTCTCGCCGCCGTCTCGGCTGGCTATGACGCGGTGACGAAAGACCTCGACCTCGTCTGTTTCGGCGAGATGGGCATCGGCAACACCACACCGGCGGCCGCCATCTCGACCGCCCTGTTCGGCGGCGGCGCTGAAAAATGGACCGGGCGCGGCACCGGCGTCGACGATGCCGGGCTGAAGCGCAAGGTCACCGCCATTGAATCCGGCCTCAAGCGCCATGCCGACGCGCTGTCCGACCCGCTGAAGATCGCCGCCGCCCTTGGCGGTCGCGAACTCGCCGCCATCTTCGGCGCCACGCTCGCCGCCCGCCACAACAATGTGCCGGTGCTGCTCGACGGTTTCGTCTGCACGGCCGCCGCAGCACCCCTGGCGCGACTGCACCCCTCAGGCCTCGCCCACACCATCGCCGCCCATGTCTCAGCCGAATCCGGCCACCGCCGCCTGCTCGAAGCGCTCGGCCTGCCACCGCTGCTCGACCTCGGCATGCGGCTCGGCGAAGGCTCCGGCGCCTGCCTCGCCGTCAACATCGTCCGCTCGGCGCTGGAATGCCATGTAAGGATGGCGAGCTTTGCCGAGGCTGGCGTTTCGGAGAAGTAGCTAGAGCGATTTGGCGGGAGGGCGCCGGCCCGAACCTTCACTGACCATCGTCGGGCCGGTCACTGGCATTCCGGGCTGGTGGCTCGAACAGCACGGCCGCTGAAAGATTCCCCACCTGGGGGTTGGCCCGCTGCTTCTGTGGTGGGCTCTTTTTACTGGCACTATTCGCCGCCGTTGCCGACAAAATGTGATTGACGTAACGGTGACCAGGCGCAATCATTACGGATTGTGCAGGGTGAGGGCGTTTTCAATGAAACTCGTTGTCTTTGGCGTAGCAATAGTATTGGCCGCTACCGGAGCAGCTGCTGCGAAAGAGAAGAAAAAGGTGGCCACCGCTCAGGCTACAACCTCGTGTTCTACAGCTCATAAGAAGGCTGGCAGCAAGCCGACCGCGAAACCGGATTGCAAATCGACAGGCACCGTGGTTGCGCGACCGTCAAATAGGGCCGAAAACTTCCTGGATCATTATAATCCGCGCTTAGGGTATGACACCAGTCCGTGGTTTCAAACTGGCTTTAATTGATGGCGGCTTCGGCTTCCGGGCTTTTCTTAATCCAGCGCGGCCTTCACTCCTTCGCCAAATAGCGCACCGGCTTACCGGCCGCCGAGTTTAAGGCAAACCTGCCCCAGCATGTCGAGGCGCGTCAACGCGTCCGGCATTCCAAGGTCTTCCACCAACTCTTCTAGAAATTTGGTGGGTGCGCACAGGATTGAACTGTGGACCCGCTGATTAAGAGTCAGCTGCTCTACCAACTGAGCTACGCACCCACTCGACCGGTAAAACCGGCGTTGGCGGGCATATAGCCGCCGATACCGGTCCTGTCCAGCCCTGCCGGAATCATTTCCCGACAAATCGCTGAACTGCCGCAGGCGGTCACACGAACAGCCTGCCTTCCGCCACCTTGATGGCATGGCCGCCGATGCGCGCGGAGGCCAGTTTTCCGCCTTCGACAGTGAGTTCCAAGCGGATACGTGACGGGCGGCCCATCTCCAGCCCCTGCTCGATCCACAGCTGCGAAATGCCGTCGGTGGGCGCATCGAAATGCATGATGGCGCCGGCAAAGGCCGCCGCCGCCGACCCGGTCGCCGGGTCTTCATAGGACGGCGTGCCCGGCACGATCATGCGGACATGGAAGGCGCTGTCATGGTTCACCGTCTGGCGGCAATAGACATACGGGCTGGCGAAGGCCCATTCGCTCTTGCGCGGCGCCAGTTCCGACCAGGCCTGGTTGTCGAGCTTGATCCGGCCGGCAGCCTCCAGATTGGCAACCGGAATGGTGACGTAAGGCACGCCTGCCGACCAGAACGACACCAGGTGATTCTCGAAGCCGATCTCGTGCGGCGCCAGCCCGAGGGCGGCGCCGATCGCCTCCGGGTCGGCATCGAGCTTCAGCGGCTCCGGCAGCTTCGCCAGGTCGAACTCGGCAAAGGTGGCGCCATCGTGCCGGCTGACGGCGCAGCGCACCGGGCCGATATTCTCCTCCAGCACGAAGATGCCGGCTTCGCCCTCGCCTGTCAGTTCGGCCAGCGCGATCGCAGCGCCAACTGTCGGATGTCCGGCGAACGGCATCTCATAGTCGGGCGTGAAAATGCGGATGCGGTTGCGATGTTTTGGATTGTCCGGCGGCAGTACGAAGACCGATTCGGACAGGTTGAACTCGCGCGCAATGGCCTGCATGGCGGCTGTATCCAGCCCTTGGCTGTCGAGCACGACAGCCAGCGGATTGCCGGCCAGCCGCTCCGTCGTAAACACATCGTAGAGCAAGTAATTGCGGGTCTGCATCTTGAAAAACCTTCCGCCTCAATCCGAACATGGCCGAAATTTAATTTGATATTCGAACCACCAAGCCTGATCTGTGCACAACTAGGGACATTACGCTTTCATAGGGGTCCGGCGTGGACCAGCTTGTCAATCTGCCAAAGACGGAATCGGATTCCGCCATCGAGGCGGCGCTTGGGCTTGACCAGAGTGGTGTGCGCAAGACGCGCCGTCGTGGCTGGCTTTACGCGCTGCTGGCGCTGATCGCACTTGCCGCCGGGTTGGCTGGCTACCAGTGGTTTGCCGGCTCCCCGGCCAAGATCGACTACACCACCACGCCGGCTACCATTGCCGACCTCACCGTCGCGGTTTCGGCGACCGGCACGCTGCAGCCCCTCACCCAGGTCGACATTTCAAGCGAGCTGTCCGGTATCATCCGCTCGGTCTCGGCCGAAGAGAACCAGCAGGTCAAGAAGGGCGACGTGCTGGCGACGCTCGACACGGTGAAACTCGAGGTCCAGATCGAACGCGCCGAAGCCTCGGCCAAGGCCGCTGCCGCCAATGTCGAGGACGCCACGGTAACCCTGAAGGAGAACGAAAGCGCCCTCACCCGCGCGGCCGAACTGACCAGGCGTGGCATGGCGACCGATCAGTCGCTCGAGGCGGCGACTGCCACGCGCGACCGCTCCAAGGCGGCGCTCGATAGTGCGCAGGCCAATCTCGCCATCGCCCAGGCCGATCTCAAGGCGCAGCAGACCGACCTTGCCAAGAGCACCATCTATGCGCCGATCGACGGCATCGTCTTGACGCGTTCCGTCGACCCCGGCCAGACGGTCGCCTCCTCGCTGCAGGCGCCGGTTCTGTTCATCATCGCCGCCGATTTGAGGAACATGGAATTGGTGGCGGCGGTCGACGAGGCCGATATCGGCGCGGTCAAACCAGGCCAGCATGCACGCTTCACCGTCGATGCCTTTCCCGAGCGGCCGTTCGACGCCGAGATCCGCGACATCTCCTACGCCTCGGTCACCACCGACGGCGTCGTCACCTACAATGCACGGTTGGAAGTCAACAATAACGAGCTTTTGCTGCGGCCCGGCATGACCGCCACGGTTTCGGTCGTCACCAGGCAGGCCAAGAGCGTGCTCACCGTGCCTTCAACAGCGTTTCGCTATCGGCCATCGGCACCTGCTGCCCGCGCGTGGAGCCTCAGCGATCTGTTCACCGGCCGCATGGGCCGTGGCGGCAACCGCCGCCAGCCGGTGAAGGCGCCCACCGACGGCTCACGCACGCTCTATGTGCTGGAGAACGGCCGGCCGCACCCGGTCAACGTGAAGATCGGCTCCACCGACGGCGAACTGACCGAGATCACCTCCGGGCTGGATGAAGGTGCAGAGGTTATCACGACCTCGCAGCTGCGGAGCTGACGCCATGGCCGCGGGCCTCATCGGTTTCGACACGGTCTGGAAGAGCTATGGCCAGGGCGAAGCCAAGGTCCATGCGCTGGCCGGCGTCGACCTCGCCATCCAGCGTGGCGAATTCGTCGCCATCATGGGCCCGTCCGGTTCGGGCAAATCGACCGCGATGAACATCATCGGTTGCCTCGACACGCCGACGGCCGGAACCTACTCCTTCATGGGCATCGACGCCGGGCGGCTCGACCGCAACCGCCGGGCGCTTCTGCGCAATCTCTATATCGGCTTCGTCTTCCAGGGTTACAATCTGTTGCCGCGCACCACGGCGGCGGAAAATGTCGAGCTGCCGCTGATCTATCGCGGCGCGCCGGCCCGCGAGCGCCGCGATCTTGCCATGCAGGCGCTGGCGGAGGTCGGCCTGGTCGGGCGCGAACACCACACGCCGGCCGAACTCTCCGGCGGCCAGCAGCAGCGCGTGGCGATCGCGCGCGCCATCGTTACCAGGCCTACGCTGCTCGTCGCCGACGAGCCGACCGGCAATCTCGACACCGCCCGCACGCATGAGATCATGGAGTTGTTGACGCGGCTGAACCGGGAGCTCGGCTTGACCATCGCCATGGTCACCCACGAGGCCGATGTCGCCGATTATGCCGAGCGCACCATCCGCTTCCTCGACGGCCACGTCGCGTCCGACACGGCCAAGTCGGAGTTGGCGTCATGATCTGGGAAACCGTCCGCCTCTCTCTGCGCTCCATCCGCCGCAATGTGCTGCGCTCGTTCCTGACGCTGCTCGGCATCGTCATCGGTGTCGCCGCCGTCATCGCCATGCTGACCATCGGTTCGGGCACCACGGCCAAGGTCAAGTCGGACATCGCCAAGCTCGGCTCGAACCTGCTCGTCGTCCGTTCCGGCCGCCCGGCAGGCACCGGCGGACCAGGCGGGCTCGACCAGGCGGTACGGCCTCTGGCCGACAAGGATGTAGCCGCCCTCGTAGCCCACCTGACCGGAGCGCGCGCCATTGCGCCGGCGTCGCAGAAACAAGTCCGCGTCATTTTCGGCACCGAGAGCTTGACCTCGGGCGTCACCGGCACCGACAGCGCCTATCTCGACGCCCGCGACTGGAAGCTGGTGTCGGGCCGCCCGTTCTCGGATTCGGAAACACGCTCCGGCACCGGCGTCTGCCTGATCGGCGAAACGGTGCGCCAGCAATTCTTCGGCGCCGGCGAACCCGAGGGCGAGATCATCCGCGTCAACCGCACCTCGTGCAAGATCATCGGCCTGCTCGAACCCAAGGGCTATACCGGCTTCGGCCAGGACCAGGACAATGTCGTCTTGATGCCGCTTGCCGCCTATCAGCGCCGCATCGCCGGCAACCGCGACATCGACAACATCTACGTCGCCGCCGACGACCGCACCCCGACCACCGAATTGCAGCCGCGAGTCGAAGACATTTTGCGCGACACCCGCCGCATCACGCCGGACCGCGAAGACGATTTCTCGATCCGCGACATGACCCAGATCGCCGACGCCATGGCCAGCGCCACCACCACCATGACCGGCATGCTGGGCGCCGTCGCGGGCGTCAGCCTGCTGGTCGGCGGCATCGGGATCATGAACATCATGCTGGTCTCGGTCACTGAGCGCACCCGCGAGATCGGCATCAGGCTCGCCATCGGCGCGCATGAAAAGCACATCCTCATCCAGTTCCTGGTCGAGGCGACGGTGCTGTCGCTGCTCGGCGGCATTATCGGCATCCTGATCGGCCTGGCGCTGGCCGGCCTCGCCTCGGCAACGCTGGCCATACCGTTTGCGCCGAGCCCGGCGGTCATCCTGCTCGCCGTCGGTTTTTCGGCGCTGATCGGCATGGTGTTCGGCTTCTTCCCGGCGCTGCGCGGCGCCAGGCTCGACCCGATCGACGCGCTGCGCCACGAATAAGCGCCAGATCAGCTCCACCGCAACCAACCGCTATCCACAAGGATGGGTGCTTGTCGACATCGGCAATACTTGTTGTCGTCCGGTCTGCGATGCTAATTTTAGAGCAAAGCATCTGGTCAAGGAGTGGCAATGAGCAAGAAGGCGCGGCTGATTCTGACGATGGTGATCATCGAAGGCGCCCTTGCGGGACTTTGGTGGTATCTCGCCCGCTACGGCATGGCCAATCCCGATCGTGTCACCGCCGATTTTCAGGCAGTCGTCGGCCAGACGATGGGCATGGTCATGGGTGGATTGCTGGGCATCGGCGTCATCCTGTTCCTCGTCGCCGCCCGCAACGACCGCAAGGCGGCGCAGAACAATCCGCGCCGTTAGCCCCCGCCACCGCCAAAATGCCACTCGACCAGCGGCTTCATATGCGGTGCCAGCCCTTCCGGCAGGTCGGCGGCGTGGCGGATGATCACCGGCCCCTCGATCTCCGGCTCGGTCTCGGTTGCGACGAAGGCGCCGATGCGCCGCGCAATCTCGTCGGCCGGCGCATCGACGTGGTAGCGGCGGAAGAGGACCGTGCCGGTCGAAGTCGACAGCGCATGGTAGCGCTTGCCGCGCGCAGCGCCTGTCAGGTCAAGCCCGGTCTCCTCGCGCACTTCACGGATCATGTTGAAATCGACATCGACGCGGCCATCGCGAAAATCGATCGGCTCGAACGAGCCGGCAGCGAAGTAGACACTGCCGGCCGGGACCGTGTGCGCGCCCATGCGGATCGCCACCAGGGCGTTGTCGCCGGCGACCAGCATGGCGTGACCATAGGCATGCTCGGCGCCCGTCCCCTGCCGGTTCTTTCGCCACAGCAGGAAGGTCGAGTACTTCACCGCGTGACAACGCCCGACGATCCGGTTGTCGCGCCAGGCGAGCGCCGAGAGCAGCACCACCGTGCCGTCGAACAGCGCCGGATTGGCCGTAACCTCACGCCGCCAGTTGTCAGTGATCGCCTGCGCGTTGCCGCGCTCGAACGGATGCGGGCCGGGGTCGAGCCGGACGTCGATTTCGTCGACGGGCAGGATGACGTTGCGCGGCAGGTCGAAGCTCACCGTGCTCAAGCCATGTCCAGGGTAATTGCGACGGGACAATGGTCCGACGCCTTCGGCCGGTCCCAGCCGGCGCGCGGAAAGCGCTCCACCGCCTGTCCCGCCGGAAAGATGGTGCGCCAGGGCTGGCCGTTGCGGATGATGTCGGGAACCGCCGTCGCATTCTTCGCCGCCAGCCCTTTCGACAGCAGGATGTAGTCGAGCTGGCACAGATGCCGCTCCTTCGGCCCGCGCGTGTGGTAGAAACTCCAGCGGTCCAACTCCGGCCGCCGCTCGACGACATTCTCGCAAAAGCCGCCGGCGGTGAGCACATCGATACAGGACTGGCTCTCGTCGATCACCTGGAAGCGGTAGCCGTCGATAGCGTCGCCCTCGATCTTCACCCGCTGGCGGTAGTCGTTCATGTCGCCGCAGATCGCCCAGTTTTTATCGGCTGCGTGCTCTTTGCCGAAGCGCTCCTCGATGATGCGGCGCACGGCTTGCGCCTCGGCGATGCGCACCGGCATCGTCGCCTCGCGGCCGTCGAGCCCATTGCGCGGCGAGCCCATCGATTTGAAATGGACGAGGTAAAGCGTCAGCGGCACGCCGCCGACCTTGATGTCGACCTCCAGGCAATCGCGCCGGAAGATGCGTTCATTGGCCAGGTTGCCGAGCGCCTCGAGTTCAGGCGTGTGCAATCCGAACTGCTCGAACGTGACATAGGCATGGCTGGTCATGCGCACGAATTCGATCGGCTGACCTTGCGCTGTCTCGTTGCGCATCATCAGGGCAACGTCGATGCCGCGCGAATCATTGCCGGCGGTGGTGTATTTCTGCCGGTAACCCTCGCCCACCATCTTGAAGAGATAGCCATACTCGAACGCCTTCAGCGCCTCGATGTTGTCAACCTCCTGCATGCAGATGATGTCGGCGCGGGTGGCGGCGATGGCGAGCGCGGTCAACTGGCGCGTATCGTCGGACTGTGCGATGGCGCGCGCCTGCTCCAGCATCCGGTATTCGGCTTCGCTCTGGATGTCGAAAAGCGCCAGCGTGCGGTCTTCGTTGAGCTGGTTGCGGAAGCCCGAGAAATCGAACCTGTTCATCAGGTTTTCGACATTGAAAGTGGCGAGGCGCAGCGACATGGGCTGACCTTTGCCTGCAAGCGCCAATGAAAACAAGGGCTGCTCGTCATGGCTGATGGAACCTTTCTGTTCATCCTCCGTTCAGACGCCAAGGTCCATCAATAGGCCACTTCCCTGGGGTATCCGGGCGTGGGGCCTGTATCACTTGGAGAGTGCAATGAGCTCGCTCTTTTCGTCCACAGTCAAATCCGGGCTGTTAGCGCTCGGTCTTTTCTCGGGTCTCACGGCGCCATCCGCCGCCGGCCCGATCCTGCAGCCAAACCTGGCGGTGCCGACAAGCACCGCATTGTCTGACATCACACCGGTTCGCGACAGCTGGGCGGGCGGCAATGACCGCCGCTCCTTCAACGATTGGCAGTGGCGCCGCCACGACGGCCGTCGCTTTGCCCGGTCAGGCAACTGGAACAACGGCAACTGGAATGGCGGCAACTGGAACGGCGGCGACAACTGGCGCTGGCGCCATCACCGCCACCATCGCGGCCGTGATTTTGACACCGGCGCCGCAGCAGTTCTCGGCCTCGGCCTGGGTCTCGGCCTCGGCAGCATCTACAACAACGGCTACTACAATAACGGCTATTACAATGACGGCTACTACGTGCAGCCGGCGCCCCGCCGCTATTACCGCACGCAGCGTCTGTCCAGCGCCCATGTACAGTGGTGCTACGACCGCTATCGGTCCTACCGGGCCTGGGACAACACGTTCCAGCCCTATGGTGGCCCGCGCCAGCAATGCTGGTCGCCCTACAGCTGAACTATAAACGACAATACACGACGGCGCCGCCCCATCGCGGCGCCGTTTTCATTTGGGAAAGACGGCTGGTCTCGGTCACCGCTAACCATATGTTTATCGGCTCAGCCTATCCGTGATATCGTGCCCCATCTGACGATCGCGCCGATCCGGTCGCGAAGGACGTGCCGTCATGGCCGACAACGAATTGCGAAACAAACACCGGCAGCGCGTGCTGAAAGGCGCGACGATTCTGACCGGCCTCACCAATTCCGAGGTCAAGTGCACGGTGCGCAACATGCATGCCGGCGGCGCCGAGCTGAAAGTGTCTATAGACGCGCGCGTGCCGGACGAGTTCCTGCTCTATGTGCCGGTCGACGGCATCGGCTACAAGGCCATCGTGCGCTGGCGCCGCGACGACCGCATCGGCGTCGAGTTCACCGGCACCGAGCCGAAGCCGCATTGGCACTACGGCTGAGTATCCTGATCGATAAACCGGCATCAAAAGCCGGCGGATCGCTCCGCCGGCTCTTTGCTCCCAATCCCGACGACTGCGGGTTAGTTCTTGGCCTTGTCGACCAGCTTGTTCTTGGAAATCCAGGGCATCATGGCGCGCAGCTTGGCGCCGACTTCCTCGATCTGGTGGCTGTCATTGTTGCGGCGGATGCCCTTGAAGCGCGACATGCCGGCGCGGTATTCCTGCATCCACTCCGAGGTGAATTTTCCGGTCTGGATGTCTTTCAGCACGCGCTTCATCTCGGCCTTGGTCTCGGCGGTAATGATGCGCGGGCCTGAGACATATTCGCCCCATTCGGCGGTGTTCGAGATCGAGTAGTTCATATTGGCGATGCCGCCTTCATAGATCAGGTCGACGATCAGCTTGACCTCGTGCAGGCACTCGAAATAGGCCATTTCGGGTGCGTAGCCGGCTTCAACCAGCGTCTCGAAGCCGGCGCGGATCAGTTCGACCAGGCCGCCGCAGAGCACCACCTGCTCGCCGAACAGATCGGTCTCGCATTCCTCGCGGAAATTGGTCTCGATAATGCCCGAACGGCCGCCGCCGACGCCGCAGGCGTAGGACAGAGCGAGATCGAGCGCGTTGCCGGAAGCATCCTGGTTGACGGCGACCAGGCACGGCACGCCGCCGCCCTTCTGGTATTCGCCGCGCACCGTGTGGCCGGGGCCTTTCGGCGCGATCATGACGACATCGACGGTCGACTTCGGCTCGATGAGGCCGAAATGCACGTTGAGGCCGTGCGCGAAGGCAATCGCGGCGCCGTCACGAATGTTTGGCGCGATTTCGTTTTTGTAGATGTCGGCCTGCAGCTCGTCAGGCGTCGCCATCATCATCAAATCGGCCCATTTGGCAGCGTCCGCCACGCTCATCACCTTGAGCCCGTCAGCCTCGACCTTCTTGGCGGTCGCCGATCCAGCCTTGAGGCCGATGGCGATTTCCTTGGCGCCGGAATCCTTGAGGTTGAGCGCGTGCGCCCGGCCTTGGCTGCCATAGCCGATAATGGCGACCTTCTTGCCCTTGATCAGATTGAGATCGGCGTCGCGATCGTAATAGACACGCATCTTTTGCTTCCTTCCCACAGAGATTAGAGGCCTTGCGGCCCGGTTTTTGCTCCATAAAGAGCGAGAAACTGCTGCGTCGCCCGGGCGGCATCGCCGCCGATCGCCGCTTCAGTCAATTCCAGCCGGTCGCCGAGCAGGAGACGGATCTGCACGTCGCGGGCGACCAGCCCGAAAAAGGTCCGGAACGCCATTTCGGCGTCCGTAAAGTCGAGCAGCCCGGCCTGCTTGCCGGCAAGCAGCACCGGCTTCAACCGTCTGGCCAGCGCGAAACGGCCATTCTCCAGCACGATCGCGCCGAGATCGTCCTTTCCGGATCCGGCATGGCCGACCGCGACGCGGTTCAGCGCGATCGAGGTATCGCTCGAAATCACCTTCAGCCAGTCCGAGGCGAAGCCTTCCAGGCTTGCCGTCAGCGAGGCAAGATCGAGCCGCTCACCGTCGACCGGCACCACGCGCACTTTCGATGCCTGCCACTGCACGGTCGCCGTCAGCAGTCCGTCGCGGTCGCCGAACCATTTGTAGAGCGTTTCCTTCGAGCAGCTGGCGCGGCGCGCCACCGCCGTCATGGTCAGATTGTCGCCCTCCTCGACCAGCAGCCGCAAAGCCGCGTCCAGGACGGCCTTTTGCCGCTCTGTCAGCACTTCGCTGGTATCGATCTCGGCCCTTGCCTGCAACAATTTCCTGCCCATTCGATGAGGTCGCCGGGTCGCCTCAAACGGCGTACCGTACGTTACGGTTCGGCATATTGCGCAATCCTATGCTCGACGCAAGGGGTCAGGTAGAAAAATCGTCGACGTGAGAGCCGCCGAGCAAACCACGAGATTCTGACGGATCAATCATCGGCGGGCGGATGGCGCAGCTCTCCAAGCAGGCTCGCCAGTATCTTCAGCTCCTCCGCGGAGAGTTTTGCGCCGACCAATTCCGCAATCGACCGTCCATAGACAGCCCACATCCGTCGCCGCGTCTGACGGCCCTTGGCCGAGATGCGGATGGTCTGGCCGCGGCCGTCATCGGCAACCCTGAGCTTCTCGACCAGTCCGTCGGCCTCAAGGCGCGCCAGGAGCCGCGAGATGTTGTACTGCGCAAACAGAGTGCGCTCGGTCAGCTGGAATGGCCGCAGCCCGCCCTCGCCCGCCTCGGCGAGTTCATGCAGCACGTCATACCAGTCGAGCGGCGGCAAGCCGCTGGTCTTCAAAGCCTCTTCCGCCTTTTCGATGAGCTGGCGCGAAACCCGCATCAGGCGGGCCCAGGCCTTGACGGCTTCGGGCGAAGGCGTGGTTGTTTTGGTCATGACCCATCCTAGGCAATAGATGCAGTTGCATCAAGCTTGACGATCAATGCACATGCATCTATATGCATGCAGCTGCATCAATCCGGGAAAAATCCATGAAACACGAAATCTGCAAAGTCGCCGACGTCCCGCAGACGGGCAGCCTGATTGCACCGTTCTTCGGCCGCGAGGTCCATGTCTGGCGCAGCGGCGAGCGTGTCCGTGCCGCCGCCAATGTCTGCCTGCATTTCGGCGGGCCGCTCGACTGCAAGGACGGCAAGCTGGTCTGCCAATGGCACGGTGCCGCCTTCGATATGGAAAGCGGCGATAGGCTTGAAGGTCCGGCGCCAAAAGCGTCGCGACTGATGTTCCTGTCGACGCGCGTCGAGGACGGCGCGTTGAACTATGTCTGGGGAGAGTGACATGCCTCAGAAGAATGAAATGCCTGAGAAGAATGAAATGACTGGCAAGCTCACTCTCGTCAGCCATCATCTTTGCCCCTATGTGCAGCGCGCGGCGATCTCGATGGCCGAGAAAGGCGTGCCGTTCGAGCACGTCACCATCGACCTCGCCGACAAGCCGGATTGGTTCAAGGCGATTTCGCCGCTGGGCAAGGTGCCGCTGCTGATCGTCCAGGCAAATGGCGAGGAGACGGTGATCTTCGAATCCGCCGTCATTCTCGAATTCCTCGAGGAGACGCAAGCCAATCCTCTGCATCCGGCCGACGCCTACGCCCGTGCCCGGCATCGCGCCTGGATCGAGTTCGGCTCGGCGACATTGAACACCATCGGCCGGTTCTACTCGGCTTCGACGGAGGCCGCCTTCCTGGCAGAGTCCACGGCACTTTCGGCCATGTTCGATCGTCTGGAGGACGAACTGGCCGACCAGGCCGGACCGTGGTTCAACGGCGAGCGCTTTTGCCTCGTCGATGCCGTCTACGGCCCGGTCTTCCGCTATCTCGACGCCTTTGACCGGATCGGCAATTTCGGCATTCTGGACGGCAAGCCATTGGTCCAGGCCTGGCGCAAGGCGTTGAGCGAACGCGCCTCGATCAAGGGTGCCGTGGCGCCGGACTATCCGCAGCGGCTGCGTCTATTCCTGCGTGCGAGAAATTCGTTTCTCTCGACCCTGATCCCGCCGGATGATCTGGCCAGTGCACCTCCTCTAGCCCGATCCGCCTGAACGGATCGATCAGCGTGCCGGCCACCATCGAGGCAAGCACGCTTGGCACTGGCGGGATTTTGGCGATGGTTGCCACCAGCCTGTCGCGGAAGAAGGGCAGCATCGTGCCGTCCGACTGGTAGAACGGCGTCAGCGCCAGCGACAGCAGCTGGAAGATTCGGACATGCCATCGCCGCGCCCGGGCGTAGCTTTCCAGCGCTGCCTCGACGTTGCCCGTTTGTGCCAAGGCATGGCTGAGTGCTGCCGCGTCGAGCAGCGCCATGTTGGCGCCTTGCCCGAGCTGCGGGCTGGTCGAATGCGCGGCATCGCCGATGACGGCCAGCCTGCGGCCGGCCGGCAGCTTCATCGTGTGGTGGCCGTAGCGCGCCAGCGACAGCTGGTCGAAGCTGTCGATCTGACTGGTGAACGCCTCGCACTGTGGCCACAGCGAGACCAGTCTCGCCTTCCAGGCGTCGAGCCCTGCCGCGCGCACGTTTTCGGCATCCGCCGGCTTCAGGCTCCAGAAGAACGCCGCCATCTTTTCCCCGCCCGGCTCCGGTCGGCCGATCGGCAGGACGCCGATCATCACGCTGGCCTTGTCGTAGCGCTGCAGCAGCGCATTTTCGTCGAAGCCTTGGCGCCAGCCGAGCGAGGCCCAGAACGCGCCGTAAGTGAGCTGCCGCGGCTCGGCCGGATCGTTGAGGCACCGGCGCAGCTTCGAACGCGAGCCGCTGGCGTCGACGACGAGGTCGAACGGCCCTGCCCTGCGGCCCCCCACCGTTCGGCTCTTGTCGAAGATCAGGCTTGCCCGCTCACCGACGTCCAGCGCCTCGATCTCGACACCGGTTTCGATGGCGATGCCTTGGCGCTGCGCGGCGCGGAACAACACGTTGAACAGCGCCGCCCGGTGCACCGCCAGCCCGAAGCGGCCGCCAGGCTGCGCGTCGTAGCGCACGGCGAGCACGGTGCGGCCGGTCGAGGCATCGGCGCCATGCAGACGCTCGATGCGGCTGCCGAGCGCCAGAATGTCGTCGAGCAGGCCGAGATCGGCAACCACGCTCAGCCCGGTCGGCTGCAGGATCAGTCCGGAGCCGACGGGCTTGGGCTCCTCGAAACGTTCGAAGATGGTGACGTTATGGCCCGCACGCTTGAGAAAGAGCGCGGTGGCGAGCCCCGCCGGGCCGGCGCCCGCAATCGCGATGTCTAGAGATTTTTCCATTGCCCGCCCAACCACTGGCGGGACAATCCTTCAGCGCCATTGTCAAATCAAGCCGTTGCTGCATGGACCAAAATATCAGCCACCGGCGTCGAAGGCAGCGCGCGCCTTGCGCACCGCACCATGGTTGAGTTCGGCCCACAGGATCAGTTGATGCAAGGCGCCGAACATCGAACGGCCGAGATCGGTCAGGCTGTATTCGACGCTTGGCGGCTTGGTCGGGAACACTTCGCGATGAACAAAGCCGTCGCGCTGCAGATCGTGGAGCGTCTGGGTGAGCATGCGCTGCGAGATGTCGGGCACCAGGCGCCGCAACTCGCCGAAACGATAGGGCTGCTCTGCGAGCGCCGCCATCAGCAGCGAACTCCATTTGCCGTTCACGCCCTGCATCACGTCGCGAACCGGGCAATCGGCAATGTTTGCGCCATCGCTGGTGGCTTTGAATATATTGAGCTTGGTTCTCAGATTGACGACCTTGCCGTCCATCGCTGGTGGTTCCCTGGCGGTGCCTACCTCCCTAAAAACTGCCTTCTTTACGGTGGCCGGTCAATTCTTATTTTAGTGCTGGTCTCTTTTTGAGACTGTCAAAAGCACCCGCCACCCGGCGCAATTTCAGGATCCCCCATGACCGCAACCCTTCTCGTCACCGGCGCTTCCGGCCAGCTTGGCCGCGGCGTCATCAACCACCTGCTGGACACATTAAAGATCTCCGCAAACCGCATCATCGCCACCACCCGTACACCCGCCAACCTTGCCGATCTGACGGCGCGCGGCGTCGTCGTCAGAGCCGCTGACTTCAACGACCCGCAATCGCTTGCCGAGGCCTTCGCGGGAGCCGACCGGGCACTCGTCATCTCGACCAACGAACTTGAGGTACAGGGGAAGCGGCGCGAGCAGCAGCTTGCGGCGGTGACGGCGGCCAAACAGGCTGGCGTCGGCCACCTGCTGTACACCTCGATGCCCAACCCCGAGCCTGGTTCGCCGGTTGTTTTCGCGCCCGACCACTACGACACCGAACAGGCGATCAAGGCGACCGGCATCCCCTACACGATATTCCGCAACGGCTGGTATAACGAGAACCTGTTCATGGCGTTGCCGCAGGCTCTGGCATCGGGTCAGTGGTACACCTCCGCCGGCGACGGCGCCATTTCCTACGGCACGCGTGACGATTTCGCGGCGGCGATCGCAGCGGGGCTCGCCTCGGACAGCAGCGAAAGCGCGACTTACACGCTGACCGGCCCCAGTGCGTATACTGCTGCCGAAGTGGCGGCGTTGGTCACCGAAGTCACCAGCAAGCCGATCCAGGTCATCCAGCTTTCCGACGAAGCCCTGACCGAGGGAATGAAGTCGGCCGGCCTGCCTGAACCCTTCGCCAAGGTGCTGGTGTCGTTCGACGCTGCCGCACGCGCAGGTGACCTCGGCATGGTGACAGACGCGGTCGAAAAACTCTCCGGCCGAAAGTCGGTGCCGCTGAAGCAGTTTCTGGAGACGAACAAGGCTGCACTGGCCGGCTGAAAGCTGCCGTTGCGGGACGCCGAGCCCTTAAGGTTCGGCCTCCCGCACAATTACTTACGTCGCTTGACCAGTCCCAGCCGGATCACGCTTTCGCCCGTGGCAATCAAAGCATCTTCGCGCGAGCGTGGCGCCCAGCCGAGCACGCGCACCGCCTTGGCGTTGGTGGCGTTCTTGATCTTGCCCAGTTCCGTTGCGAGTTGTGCCGCTTCCGGATTGAACAGCCCGATGATGCGCACCAGCCAATCGGGAAACTCCCGCGTCGAGACGCGCGACGCCGCCGGCCCGAGCCGCGTCTTCAGGGTCTGCGCGATCTCGCGCACCGTCATGAAATCGCCGGCGACAGCCAGGAACCGTTCGCCCTTGGCGGCGGGGTGGGTCATGGCGCGAACATGCAGATCCGCCACGTCGCGCGCATCGACGACGCCGAAGGACAGGCGCGGCAGCCCAGGCACGGCGCCGTTCAGCATGCGCTGGACAAATTCGGTCGAGGTCGAATGGTCCGCGCCGAGCACCGGTCCAAAGATGCCAACGGGATTGACGACCGCAAGCTCCAGCGCGCCGCCCTGCTCGGCGATGAAATCCCAGGCCGCGCGCTCGGCGAGCGTCTTGGACTTCACATAGGCGCTGACCTTGCCTGCCGGATCGGTCCAGTTTTCCTCGTTGAAAGGCTGCCCATCCGCGCGCATCTTGCCATAGCCGACGGCCGCGAAGGATGAGGTGAGCACGAGGCGCCTGACGCCGGCATCCCGCGCCGCCCGCAGCACGCGCAACGCGCCCTCGCGCGCCGGATGGATCAGGTCATCCTCATGCGTGGGCACGCCGGTGGGAAAAGGCGATGCGACATGCAGCACGTAATCGCAGCCGGCCACCGCCGCCGGCCAGCCTGCGTCGGCCATCAGATCGGCATGGGCGAATGAAAGGGCGTCACCGGGCTCCGTGCCACCTGCCTTGAGCATGGCGAGCACATCGGCTTCGCGCCTGGCCGATCGCACGGAGGTGCGGACGCGGTAGCCGGCCTTCAACAGTTCGAGGATGCAGTGAGCGCCGAGGAAGCCGGACCCGCCGGTGACCAGCACCAATTCGCCGCTCATATTAGCCTCCTCGACGATTTATCCCTTCGAGACCCTTTAGATCGCCACCTGCGTGCCGATCTCGACCACACGTCCGGTCGGGATCTGGAAGTACTCCGTCGCGTCGGCCGCCGAGCGGGCGAGCCCGATGAACAGCTTGTCCTGCCACACCGGCATGCCGGAATTGGGCGATGCCTTGAGCGAGCGCCGCGACAGGAAGAACGACGTCGTCATGATGTCGAACTTCCAGCCCTGCTTGCGGCAGATCGCCAGCGCGCGCGGAATGTTGGGCTGCTCCATATAGCCGAAGGTCAGCGTCACCCGCATGAACAACTCGTTGACTGTCTCCATCTTGACCCGCTCGCTGTCGGGCACCAGCGGCTGCGGTGCGGTGACCACCGACAGAATGACGTTCTGCTCGTGCAGCACCTTGTAGTGCTTCAGGCTGTGCATCAGCGCTGTCGGCGCGCTTTGCGGATCGCTGGTCAGGAACACGGCGGTGCCGGACACCAGCTGCGGCTTCTTCTTCAACAGATTGCCGGCGAGGAAATCGAGCGGGATTTCGTTGCGCCGGGTCTTGTCGAACAGATAGCGGCTGCCGCGTATCCAGGTGGTCATGATCAGCCCCATGAGGCAGGCAACGGATATTGACACCCATCCGCCTTCCACGATCTTGACGACATTCGCCAGGAAGAAACCCATGTCGATGGTGCCGAACAGCAGCGCCAATGCCAGGGCGAGCCCAAGCTGCCATTTCCACAAATTGCGCATGACAACGAACAGCAGAATGGTTGTCATCAGCATCTCGCCGGTTACCGAAATTCCGTAAGCGGAAGCCAGCGAACTCGAGCTGCCGAAGCCGACAACCAGCAACATCACTCCCAGGGCGATGAGCAGGTTGACGCGCGGCATATAAATCTGGCCGCTCTGCATTTCGGACGTGTGCTGCACCTCGATGCGGGGCAGCAGGTTGAGTTGCACTGCCTGACGTGCCAGCGAAAAAGCACCCGAGATCACCGCCTGACTGGCGATCACGGTGGCGGCCGTTGCTAAGCCGACCATTGGCATCAGCGCCCAATCCGGCAACATCTCGAAGAATGGATTGGTCGGCCTGCCGCCATTCGCCAAAACAAAGGCGCCTTGGCCGAAGTAGTTGAGCAGCAGGCAAGGAAACACCACGGAAAACCACGCGAGTACGATCGGCTTGCGCCCGAAATGTCCAAGGTCGACATAAAGCGCCTCGGCCCCCGTTACCGCCAGGAACACTGCACCAACGGTCACGAAAGCGGCGGTCGGCGTGCCGGCTAAGTAGGCGATCGCATAATACGGGTTGATCGCCAACAGCACCGAAGGATCATCCATCAGGTGGTAGAGCCCGGAAACGCCGATGGCCAGGAACCATAGCGCCGTCACCGGCCCGAATACTGCCGCCACCTTCCCCGTGCCGAAGCGCTGCACGGAGAACAGAAATGCCAGGATGACCAAGGTGATCGGAACGACATAGGCCTCCAGCGTCGGTGTCACCACTTCCAGGCCCTCAACTGCCGACAGCACGGAAATGGCCGGAGTTATGATAGCGTCTCCGAAAAAAAGCGACGCCCCGCAAAGTCCGATGCCGAGGATAAGCTTGGCGCCTTTTGGATAGGCGCTGCGCGCCAGCGCCATCAGGGACAGCGTGCCGCCCTCTCCCTTGTTGTCGGCGCGAAGCACGAAAGCGACGTATTTTATGGTGACGATAATCGTCAGCGCCCAGACGATCAGCGACAGCACGCCCAGGACATCTATACGCGTGTCGGTACCAGGCGAAGCGTGAAGCGCCTCGCGGAAGGCATAGATCGGGCTGGTGCCGATATCGCCATAGACGACGCCAAGCGCGCCCAGCATCAGAACTTTGGTGCTGTGCTGTTCAGTGTGGGAGTGGTTCGGTTGTTCGACGGGTTCAGCCTCGCTACCGATGCTGGAAAGAGCCATCGACTACTCCCCGATCACCGCGCGGTGCGCCTTGCTTGCTATCATGCGATATCACCTTCGACACGAGCCTTCCACCGCTACCAACCGCAAGCCTTCAGAAACCGCCCCACCGTGCCGGCCATGCCATACTCCAACGCATCGGCTGTCAACCCGTGTCCGATAGACACTTCGGCCAATGCCGGAATGCGCTTTGCCAATGCCGGAAGGTTGTTCACCACCAGATCGTGCCCGGCATTGACCTGGAGCCCGGCGGCGAGTGCGGCATCCGCGGTTTTTCCCAATCTTTCCAGCTCCTTCCGCGCCTTGGCGGAATCGGAATGGTAGCTGCCGTAGGGCCCGGTATAGAGCTCGATGCGGTCGGCGCCGGTGTCGCGCGCGGCATTGACGCCGGTGGGATCCGGATCGGAAAACAACGACACGCGGAAGCCCCCTTTTTTCAGACGCTTGACGATCGGGTTAAGGAACGCCGCCTCGGCGGCAAAGTTCCAGCCATGGTCTGATGTCGCCTGCGCCGGATCGTCGGGCACCAGCGTCACCTGCTCCGGCTGGTGCCTTTCCACAAGCGCCAGAAAATCCTCGGTCGGGTAGCCCTCGATGTTGAATTCCGCCTTGGGAAACTCGTCGTCGATAAGCGCCCGGATCTCGGGCAGGTCGGAATGCCTGGTGTGGCGCTCGTCGGGCCGCGGATGAACCGTCAGCCCGTGCGCGCCGGCCGCCAACGCCAGGCGGCCGAGCCCGGTGACGCTGGGCCACGGCAGGTTGCGGCGGTTGCGCAGCATGGCGATGGCGTTGAGATTGACCGAGAGTTTCGCGGGCATGGCGTGAGGTCCGGCTGTTTGTGCAGCGCATCTATACTGCCTTTGATGGGAACAGACAGGGGCTTTCGGGTGTTCCAGTGATGACATCTGCTCGCAAGGGGGAACCCAGCCAATGAATTTTCTCCAATCCGTGCCCGCGATCCGCCGCCTCGAAACCGACCGTGAGGACCTTTTCGCCATCGACGTCGTCGGCCATGTATCGGCCGCCGACGGCGAAAATCTGTTCGGATTGCTGGAGGCTGCCTACGCGCTGCACCCGAGGATCGACGTCTTGGTGCGGCTGGTCGACCATGAGGGCGTCGACTGGATCGATATGGACGACGAGACGCTGAAACAAGGTACGGTTCATGCGCTAGAGCATATCGCCCGGTGCGCGACGATCGGTGAGCCCGACTGGATAGCGGATGCGCGGAACTTCCTTCCGGCTTCGCCACCCATCGAGTTCAGGCACTTCGCGGCCGAGGATGAAGCGGATGCCTGGCAATGGCTGGGTGCGACGCCACTCAGCCCTGCTGCGCCGGCTGCTACCTGACGCCGGCTATCTAACGCCAGCTATCCAACGCCAGTTATCTAACAATCGTCAGCCGCTCTGCCGCCCGCGTGATGGCGGTATAAAGCCAGCGCTGGCGGGTTTCCTTGAACGCCCAGCTCTCGTCGAACAGCACGACGTCGTTCCACTGCGAACCCTGCGCCTTGTGCACGGTCAGCGCGTAGCCATAGTCGAAATCGTCAAAGCGCTTCTTCTGCTGCCAGGGGATATCGGCGTCCGGATCCTCGAAAGCCGACTTGAGCAGCTTGATCTTGGCGACGCCGCGGTCGGGATCGTCCTCCTCGGGCGAGACCAGAAGGTTGATGCCCGGCTTCACCGTCTCGCGCGACGAGGTCATCACCTTCCACAGCGAACCGTTGAGCAGGCCCTTGGCGGGGTCGTTGCGCAGGCAGACCAGCTTGTCTCCGGCCTGCGGATAATCGGCATTGAAACCCTTCAGCTCGCGCAGGCGCTGATTGTAGCGGCGGCGTGTTCGGTTGGTGCCGACCAACACCTGGTCCGCCTTCAGCACCAACTCCTGGGTGACGTCCTCCTTGCCGATGACCTGCGCGCTGCCGTAGTCGCCGCGCATGAACTCGCGGCCCTCGCGCACGTCGAGCGCCAGCTGGATGATCGGATTGTCGCGCGCCTGGCGATGGATTTCGGTCAAGAGCACATCCGGCTCATGCTCGGTGAAAAAGCCGCCGCCCGAGATCGGCGGCAGCTGCGCCGGATCGCCAAGCACCAGGATCGGCGTGCCAAAACTCAGAAGGTCGCGGCCAAGCTGCTCGTCGACCATCGAGCATTCGTCGATGACCACCAGCTTCGCCCGTGAAATAGGGCTTTGCCGGTTGAGCGAGAAGGTCGGCGACATCGAGGTCTTGCCGGTCACCTCGTCCGACACCGATTCCTCGCCCTTCGGCCGGTAGATCAGCGAATGGATGGTGCGGGCATTGACCGCGCCCTTGGAACGCAGCACCTGCGCCGCCTTGCCGGTGAAGGCGGCAAACTGCACCTGCCCGTCGACATGCTCGGCAAAATAGCGCGCCAGCGTGGTCTTGCCGGTGCCGGCATAGCCGAACAGCCGGAAGACCTGCGGCCGGCCCTCTTTCAGCCAGCGCGCCACCGCCTTCAACGCCTCATCCTGTTGGGGAGAGAATTCCATCAGCGCGAGAGACCGGATTCGCAAGGGAAAGACAAGGCCGCCACCATCAATGCCGAGGGCGCAGCCTATCAGGCTCGAACCGGAACGTAAAGGGAACAAGCATTGAGAACGGAGGGCAATCGCTTCAGATAATGACAAACCGCCAGCGCTGCCCCTCATTGCCCTGCCGGGCATTTCTCCCCGTATACTGACCGGGAGAAAAAGGCTGGCCGCAGCCTCGGCGCCATCATGAGATGCTTAAGATTGGCGAAACCATCGACGCGAGCGACCCCTCTCCCCGTCGCTATACAGCGAGAGGATGCCGGCAGGCAGGTGAGGGGCGGCGCAAACATCGCGAGGACTTCATCCCTCACCAATCCCCGGATCGTTCTCCAACAAAATCGGCTTGCCGTGCGGGGTTGCATGCGCGGCGCGTTCCCAGGCGGCGGCGAGCGTGTCGACGTCACTTTTTCCCGCGACGCCCTTGGCCGCCAGCAGCGTCTCCAGCGCCGCCAGCCAATGCTCGTAGTAGTCGTGGCCGTCGCTTGCGGCGCCCGGCTTCTTCACTTGCGCCGACAGCGCATCGGCCCATTCGCTCCACGAAAACAGGCCCTTGTCATGCAGCGCCACCGTCATGGCGAAGGCTTCGGCCTGCCAGGGTTCGGCGAATACCGGTTCGTCCAGACCCGCCGGCAATGCACCTTCAGGCCGGCTCAAGATAGCTCTCCCAGGCATCGATCGAGACGGTCAGCGTCGAGTCGGCGCCCTCGCCCCAGATTTCCGAGCCATCGAAGACCACGGTATAGACCCATTGCGGGTTTTCACCGTTGCCATGCGCGTTGCTGTCGGGGAACACAAAACCGTCACGCACGGCCTCGATAACTCCGTGCTTGCCGCGCGCATAACGCGGTAGCCTTGTGTGGCCGGTGGGATTGAAATTCTTTGTCCGCACCGGATCGCCGGCCTTGAAGCGCGGCGCCGTCTCAACCGGCCGGTCGCAGGGACTGCCCTTGGCCAGTACCGCCGGCACGTTTTCGGCCTTCAACACCCTTTTGGGCGTCGCCGCCGGATCGACCGCCCGACCCTCCGTCAGATCGCGCTCGCTGACGAAGCCATGGCGCTTCAGCAGCACCTCGAGCGCTTTGATCCAGATCTGGTAGTAGCTCGACGAATAATACACGGCCGGATGCAGCGATTCCCTGGCGTGTCGGCTCTCGTCGATGTTCCACGCGCCCATGGCGCCGGCAGTCAGCGTGACGCCGAGCGCCCGCCTCTCCCAATCCGCATGAAAATACGGTTCGTCCTTTTCGGGCGCGACCGGCCCGAAACCCATCTGCCCACCGAGATCCTGCGGCCCGTTCATGCCGGTACCTTCTTTGTCCCGGGTTCTTTGGCCACCGCCGTGCCGATCATCGCATCGCGGCTGACCAGTTCGGCGAGTTGGTCCTCACTCCAGCCTTCGGTACCGTCAGGCCGCATCGGCACCACGAGATAGCGCAGTTCGGCAGTCGAATCCCAGACGCGGATGTTTTTCTCCGCCGGCAAGGTCAGCCCGAACTCCTCCAGCACGCCGCGCGGATCGATCACGGCGCGCGAGCGATAGGGCGGCGCCTTGTACCAGACCGGCGGCAGGCCGAGCACCGACCACGGATAGCAGGAGCACAGCGTGCAGACGACGAGGTTGTGCGTCTCGTCCGTGTTGAACACCGCCTGCATGTGCTCGCCCTGGCGGCCGGTGTAGCCCAGCGAGGTGATCGCCGCAGTCGCGTCGCGCTTCAGCCACTCGGCAAAGGCCGGATCGCTCCAGGCTTTCGCCACCGCCCTGGCGCCGTTGCGCGGCCCGATCTTGGTCTCATAGGTGTCGACGATGACGTCGATCGCCGCCGGATCGATCAGGCCTTTTTCGGTGAGGATGGTCTCCAGCGCGCGCACGCGCGCCGCAAACGGGTCAAGTTCGTTGTCGTGGTCATGATCATGGGACATGACCGCAGATTAGGATCGGCGGCACGCGGCCGCAAGCATGACAGCTTGGGCCACGGGCTATCGCCTATTCGGCGGCGGCCTTCTGGGGTTCGATGAGCCGGTCCTCGGGGCCGAACAGCGACGCCTGCTCGCCGGTCGCGACGGCATGCAGCGCCGGCTTGTTCTTCTTCGAGGAGAAAAAGCCCATCAACCAGCCGGAGAAATTCTCGAAATAGACATAGATCACCGGGGTGACGAACAGCGTCAGCGCCTGCGACGCCAGGAGGCCGCCGACGACCGCGACACCGAGCGGTTGGCGCAGCTCAGCACTGGCGCCGGTGCCGAGCGCGATCGGGAACGTGCCCATCAGCGCCGCCAACGTCGTCATCATGATCGGCCTGAAACGCATCAGGCACGCCTTGTGTATGGACTCCTTGGCCGACATGCCTTCTCGTCGCAGCTCCAGCGCGACGTCGACCATCATGATGCCGTTCTTCTTGACGATGCCGATCAGCATCAGGATGCCGATCACCGCGATCACCGACAGGTCCATGCCGGCAAAGCGCAGCGCGACCACCGCGCCCAGCACCGCCGAAGGCAGGCCGGTCAGGATGGTGAGCGGATGAATGAAGCTCTCATAGAGGATGCCGAGCACGATATAGATGGTCAGAATGGCGCCGCCGATCAGCAGGCCCTGATTGGCGAGCGAATCCTGGAAGGTCTTGGCGGTGCCGGCAAAGCTGGTCGAAATCGCCGGCGGCATGCCGATCTGCTCCTTCAGCGCGGCGATGCGGGCCGTGCTGTCGCCCAGCGCCACGCCTTGCGGCAGGTTGTAGGAGATGGTCACCGCGGGCAGCTGGCCGAGCTGGTTGACCGTCAGCGCGCCGGCGGTGCGGTCGACGCGGGCAAAGGCGCCGAGCGGCACCAGGCTGCCGCTTGCCGTCCTGACCTGGATGGCCAGCATGCGCTCGGGCGACCATTCGATGTTGGGATCGAGCTCCATGATGACTTCGTAGCTGTCGGCCGAGCCAAAGATCGTCGAGACCTGCTCCGTGCCGAAGCCGCCATAGAGACTGGAGCGCAGCGTGTCGGTGTCGATGCCGAGCGACGCCGCCTTGTCGCGATCGACCACCAGCGTCGCCTGCAATGAATTGTTCTGCAGATCGCTGGTGACGTCGGTGAAATTCGCATGATCGGCCGCCATCGCATCGTTGAGCTTTTGCGCCCATGTGTCGGTCAGGCCGGTATCGAGGCCCTGAACGACGAGCTGGTAGGCGCTGGCGGAAGAACGCGCGCCAAGCCGCAGGTTCTGCACCGGCTGCATATAGGCATCGATCCCCGGCACAGTGGCCAGTTGCCGCCGCAGATCCGACAGCACCTTGTCGATGTCGGGGCGCTGGCTCTTGTCCTTCAGCTGCACATAGAGCTGGCCCTGGTTCAGCGCATTGTTGCCGCCGCCGGCTGACCAGGCGACATGCGAGACATAGGGCGAATGCGAGAAGACACTTGCCGCCTGGTTCTGCAGCTTGACCATGGCGTCGTAGGAGATGTCCTGCCTGGCGATCGTCGTAACCGAGATCTGGCCGATATCCTCTTGCGGGAAAAAGCCTTTCGGCGAGACCTCGATCAGCCAGACCGACCCTGCCGCCGTGCCGGCGAAGACGAGGAACACCAGAAAAGTGTGGCGCAGGCAGAAGGTCAAAAGCCGGTCATAGCCGCGGGTGACGATATCCTGCTTGTGGCCGGGGGCATGCTTGTCGCGATCGGCCTTGGTCACCGACAGCAAGCGCGAACACAGCATTGGCGTCAGTGTCAGCGACACGAACATCGAAGCCAGGATGGCGACCGTCACCACGACGGCGAATTCGTTGAAGATGCGGCCGATGACGCCGCCCATTAGAAGCACGGGGATGAACACCGCCACCAGCGAGATCGAGATCGAGATGATGGTGAAGCCGATTTCGCGCGCGCCCTTCAGCGAGGCATCGAAGGCCGAGAGACCGTCCTCCTCCATGTGGCGAAAGATGTTTTCCAGCATGACGATGGCGTCGTCGACGACGAGGCCGACTGCGAGCGTCAGGCCCATCAGCGAGATGTTGTCGATGGAGAAGCCGAACAGGAACATGGCGCCGAGCGTCGCGATCAACGAGATCGGCACCGCCACGGCCGGAATGATGGTTGCAGTCACCCGGCGCAGGAAGACGAAGATCACCATCACCACCAAAGCGATGGTCAGAAGCAGCGTGAACTGGACGTCGTCGACGGCCTGGCGGATCGAGGTCGAACGGTCGTTGAGCAGCTTGATGTCGGCGGCGGCCGGCATTTGGTCCTTGAACGACGGCAGCATCGCCTTGACCTTGTCGACGACGTCGACCGTGTTGGCGTCGGGCTGGCGCTGCACCGCCAGGATGATGGCGCGCGTGCCGTCATACCAGCTTGCAGTCGTCGTGGTCTCGACCGAGTCGATGACGCGCGTCACCTCGCCCAGCCGCACCGGATGGCCGTTCTTGGTGGCGATGATGAGGTTGGAGAACCCGGCGGCATCGGTGAGCTGCGTATTGGCCGTGATGGTCAGCTGCTGCTTGTCGTTCTGCAAGACGCCGAGCGGCGTGTTGGAGTTGGCCGACGCGATTGCCGTCTGCAGCTGGTCGATCGAAATGCCGCGCGCCGCCAGCGCCGTCGGGTCGATCTGCACGCGCACCGCATATTTCTGCTGGCCGAAGATCGACACCTGCGCCACGCCGTCGATGGTCGACAGCGAGGGCGAGATGACGTTTTCGGCGAAGGCGTCGAGGTCGGTGAGCGGAACCGTGTCGCTGACCAGCGACATCAAAAGGATCGGCGCGTCGGCCGGATTGACCTTGCGATAACTCGGCGGCGACGTCATCTCCGGCGGCAACTGCCGCTGCGTGCGCGCGATCGCCGCCTGCACGTCGGCGGCCGCCGCGTCGATATCCCGGTTGAGCACGAACTGGATGGCGATCGACGTGCGTCCCAGCGAATTGCTGGTTGAGATCGAATCGATGCCGGCAATGGTGGCGAACTGCTTGATCAGCGGCGTCGCCACCGAAGTGGCCATGGTTTCGGGTGACGCGCCGGCCAGGTTGGCCGAGACGTTGACGACCGGGAATTCGGCGCTCGGCAATGCCGCCACCGGCAGGAACTTGTAGGCAAACAGCCCGCCCAGCACGAGGGCGAACGACATCAGCAGCGTGGCGACAGGCCTGCGTATGCAGAATTCGGAAATCATTGGGCGGCCCCACCGGCCTTAGCCGCTTCGGCGACCTTGGGCGCGGCCTGACCGCCGGCAGTTGCCTTGCCTTCATGCACGGCGGCGCCGTCCTTCAGCCTGGTCTGGCCCTCGACGACAACCTTCTCGCCTGGGTTGACTCCCTCGCTGATGGCGCTGTTTTCGCCTTCGGTCAGCGCCACCTGCACAGGCCGCATCTCGACCGTGTTGTCGGGCTTGACGACATAGACGAACGGCCCCTTCTGGCTGGGCTGCACGGCAACGGTCGGGATGGATGTCATCTGCGGCATGATGCCGGCGTCGAGCACGACATTCACATACTGGCCGGGCCACAGTGAAAGATCGGCGTTGGGAATGCTCGCCCGTGTCGCGATGGTGCCGGACGCGGTGTCGACGCTGGAATCGACGAAGTCGAGCGTGCCGTTGCCGATCGGCGTCGGATCGCCATCCTTGGTCAGCGTCACCGCGCCTTGCTGCGGGTTGGCCAGCGCCTTGTGCAGCAGCGCCAGGTTGCTCTCCGGCAGGTTGAAGTTGACTTGCAGCGGATCCATCTCGGTGATCGTCACCAGCGGCGTGGCCGTGCTCGAGTTGCCGTTGCTCAAGGTAACCAGGTCACCGACCGAAACGTTGACCGCGCCCAGCCGGCCGGCAATCGGCGCCTTGATGCTGGCAAAGCCGAGCTGGACATTGTCGGCGTCGATCGTCGCCTTGTCGGCATCGACCGTCGCCGCCGCAGCCTTTTGCGCCGCCACCGCCTGGTCGTAAGTCTGCTGCGTGCCGGCCTGCTTGGCGACGAGATCCTTGGCGCGCTGAAGGTCGGAGCCCGAACTGGTTAGCAGGGCCTGGTCCTTGGCCAGCGTCGCCTGATCCTTGGCAAGCTGCGCCTTGAGCGCCCGGTCGTCGAGCGAGAACAAAAGGTCGCCCGCCTTCACCATCTGGCCGTCCTTGACGTCGATCGATACGATCTGGCTGGACACGCGGGCGTTGATGTTGACCACGGCCGGCGAAGACACGAAGCCGATGGCGTAACGGCGGATTGGAAAATCGGCCATTGTCGCGGTGGCCGAGACGATCGAGGCCGAACGGGCGGCATTACCGCCGGCGTCGGATTTGCCCCCAGCCTTGTCGGCCGAAGCCTTGTCCGATCCAGCCGGCTTGTCCGCCGCTGCCGTCTGCCTGGCGCCCGGCAGCATCTGCTGCAGACTGCTCATCGCCGCCGGCGAAAAATAGACCCACGCCGCGGCGACACAGCCCGCTACCACCACCACCGTCAGAACGACTTTACCGCGCATCGACTAAAAGCCCTATGATCCGACACGCCGAACCCGGTGGTCTCATTCTACGCAATCACGGCGCCTTGCCGCGATCTCGCCGAAGTAGATAGGACGCACATTTGTCGGAAAAGGGCCTAAACACGGCATTACGAAGATTTAATGTGCACTGCACAACGACTATGCAGCCGGCTCAGCAGTCGGAAAACCAGCCAGGATGCAGTTGAGATTTCAGGCCGGATGCGTCTATTTCAGCATCGGCCAGAGCGTCGCCGCCAAGAGCACGCCCATGGCGATGTTGAACCATTTCAGCCGCACCGGATCCGACAGGAATCCGCGCAGCACTGTGCCGAAGCCGGCCCACACCGAGACGCTTGGCAGGTTGACGGCGGTGAAGGCGATCGCGATCAGCGCCACCGACAGGAACGCGTGGCCCGGATTGGAGTAGACGGCCATGGCGGTGATCGCCATCACCCAGGCTTTCGCATTGACCCACTGGAATGCGGCTGCCTCGATGAACCGCATCGGCCGTGCCTCCGTCTCACCCTTGCTGGACAGCGAGCGCGACATGGCTATCTTCCAGGCGAGATAGAGCAGGTAGGCGCCGCCGGCGATCTTCAATCCGGCGTGCAAGGCCGGAAACGCCGTCAGCACCGCGCCCAGGCCGAAGCCGACGGCAAGCAACAGCACCAGGAAACCCATGCTGATGCCCAGCATATGCGGAATGGTTCTGACGAGGCCGAAATTCACGCCCGACGCCAAGAGCATGAGGTTGTTCGGCCCCGGCGTGATCGAGGTCACGAAGGCGTAGACCAAAAGGGCAAGGAAAGCGTCGAGGGTCATGACGGCTCACAAAGGTCAGCAATGCTGACTTAAATCGACAGAGCGCTGGACGCAACCTCGTTCCATTGGTCCAAAGCGCTCCGCCGCGCGCATGAAGGCCTACATCCCTTGCGGGCCGCGATTCATCGCCGCCACGCCGGTGCGGCAGATCTCGACCAGGCCGAGCGGCTTCATGATGGCGATGAACTGGTCGAGCTTCGAACCCTTGCCGGTAATCTCGAAGATGAAGTGCTCGGTGTTGGCGTCGATGACCGACGCGCGAAAAGCATCCGCCAGACGCAGCGCCTCGACGCGGGCTTCGCCAGTGCCGGCGACCTTGACCAGCGCCAGCTCGCGCTCCAGCGGCCGCTCCTGGCCGAACTCGTGCGAGCGCACGGTGAGATCGACGACGCGGTGCACCGGCACGATGCGCTCGAGCTGGTGCTTGATCTGCTCCAGCACATGCGGCGTGCCGCGCGTTACGATGGTGATGCGCGACAGGTGCTTCTCGTGTTCGGTCTCGGAGACGGTGAGGCTCTCGATGTTATAACCGCGGCCGGAAAACAGGCCGATGACCCGGGCAAGCACGCCGGGCTCATTGTCGACCAGAACGGAGAGCGTGTGGTTCTCCGGCTTTTCCGTTTCCTTGGCGATGAAATAGGCGGAGCCGGTCGGTTGAAGCTGTGCGTTCATGACATGAATCTCGATTTCAGACTTTGAGCTAATTCTCTGTTTGCGCACGGCTTCTCGCGACAGCCCTGCCCCGGCTTGGACCTAGACCAGTTCCCTGCCCTTGGCGTCGATGGCGTTGGCCACGGCTTCGTCGGTCGCCTCGTCGGGCAGGAGCATTTCATTATGCGCCTTGCCCGACGGGATCATCGGGAAGCAGTTGGCGAGCGTCGCCACCCGGCAATCGAACAGCACCGGCTTCTTCACCGCGATCATCTCCTTGATCGCATCGTCCAGCTCGTCCGGTTTCTCGCAGCGAATGCCGTGGCCGCCATAGGCCTCGGCCAGCTTGACGAAATCGGGCATCGCCTCGGTGTAGGAATGCGACAGACGGTTGCCGTGCAGCAGTTGCTGCCACTGGCGCACCATGCCCATATACTGGTTGTTGAGGATGAAGATCTTGATCGGCGCATTGTGCTGCACCGCCGCGCTCATCTCCTGCATCGTCATCTGCACCGAGGCATCGCCTGCGATGTCGATGACCAGCGCATCCGGGTGCGCGATCTGCACGCCGAGCGCCGCCGGCAGGCCGTAGCCCATCGTGCCCAAACCGCCCGACGTCATCCAGCGGTTCGGCTTCTCGAAATGATAGTGCTGCGCCGCCCACATCTGGTGCTGGCCGACCTCGGTGGTGATGTAGGTGTCCATGTCCTTGGTGAGTTCGTAGAGCCGCTGGATGGCATATTGCGGCATGATCACATCGTGGTTCATCTTGAAGGCGAGCGAGTCACGCGCGCGCCATTTGGCTATCTGCTCCCACCAGGGATGGAGCGCCTTCTTGTCGGCCTTGGCGCTCGCCCGCCACAGCCGCACCATATCCTCCAGCACCCGGCCGACATCGCCGATGATGGGCACTTCCGTGTGCACGTTCTTGTTGATCGACGATGGATCGATGTCGATGTGGATCTTCTTCGAGTTGGGCGAGAAGGCGGTCAGCCGTCCGGTGATGCGGTCGTCGAAGCGCGCGCCGATGCAGATCATCACGTCGCAATCATGCATCGCCATATTGGCTTCATAAGTGCCGTGCATGCCCAGCATGCCCATCCAGTTCTTGCCCGATGCCGGATAGGCGCCGAGGCCCATCAGCGTCGAGGTGATCGGGAAGCCGGTGAGGTCGACCAGTTCGCGCAGCAGATGGCTGGCCTCCGAACCGGAGTTGATGACGCCGCCGCCCGAATAAATGATCGGCTTCTTGGCGCTGGCCATCAGTTCGACGGCGGCCTTGATCTTTTCCAGGTCGCCCTGGACCTTCGGCTGATAGCTGGTGCGCGGCGCCGCCTGCGGCGGCACATAGATGCCTTTGGCGAACTGCACATCCTTCGGAATGTCGACCACCACCGGGCCGGGGCGGCCGGTCGTCGCGACATGGAAGGCCTCATGGATGGTGGCGGCCAATTCGTTGACGTCCTTCACCAGCCAGTTGTGCTTGGTGCAGGGGCGCGTGATGCCGACCGTGTCGCATTCCTGGAACGCGTCGGAGCCGATCAGCGAAGTCGGCACCTGCCCGGTCAGGCAGACCAGCGGGATCGAATCCATCAGCGCATCCTGCAGCGGCGTCACCGCATTGGTGGCGCCCGGGCCGGAGGTCACCAGCATGACGCCGGCCTTGCCGGTCGAGCGGGCATAGCCTTCGGCCGCATGCCCTGCGCCTTGCTCGTGGCGGACGAGGATATGCTCGACCTCGTCCTGCTGGAAGATTTCGTCATAGATCGGAAGCACCGCGCCGCCGGGATAACCGAAGACATGCTTGACGCCATTGTCCTTCAGCGCCTGCACCACCATTTCGGCGCCAGTCATTTCCCTGTTTGGCATTTCGCGCCGTTCGTTCTGTCCGTTGCTCATCGGTCTGGTCCCGTACTTCTAGCCATGAGGCGATTGCTGGTCGTTTAGTCGTGTTTCGGGCAATAAAAAAGGCCCCCGATGGGAGCCTGTGTGTTGCGCATGGGAGGTTTTCGCCCGGCGGTTACACCGCCTTGCCCACGCGCTTTCCTACGAGAATGAGTGCCTTTTTCATCGTGGCGGACACTACGAGGGTGAAAGGCAAGGTGTCAACGGGAAAAACGCGCGATGCGAAAGACAAAGCAAGTGGCCCGCCGCCTCTGGTCGGCGGGCCACCGCGGCGCATACGATACCCCTCAATCGCACCGCGCCGGGAACAAGAGCCACTGCCGTGTCACGTCAGGATCAGCACGATCTTGTACGTATCCGGGTCGACGATGACGATGCGCCCGTCGGCCAGCACGAAGTACTCATAGGATTCGTAGGCCGGGACGATCTTGACAATGCGCGCCGGCAGACGGTGCAGGCGCACTTTGTGCCGCGGCACCTCGATGCCGACCGAAATGTCGAAGTCGACGTTCTTCACCGGCTCAACCCTGGTCTCGTGGATGATCTGCGTGACCTGCGTCTTCTGCTCGACGGTCACGTTGTTGATCGAGGCCGTATTGCCCTGGTCGGTCTGGACGTTTGTGTTGCCCTGAGCGTTCTGCTCGGTGGTGGTCCCGGCCTTGCCCTGGGCCTGCTGGTCCGTGCTGGTGCCGGTCTGGCCCTGAGCGTTCTGCTCGGTGCTGGTCCCGGCTTTGCCCTGAGCCTGCTTCTCGGTGCTGGTGCCGGTCTGGCCCTGAGCGTTCTGCTCGGTGCTGGTCCCGGCCTTGCCTTGGGCCTGTTCATCCGTCTTGAGCTTGGCCTTGCCCTGAGCCTGCTTCTCGGTGCTGGTGCCGGTCTGGCCCTGAGCATTCTGCTCGGTGCTGGTCCCGGCCTTGCCCTGGGCCTGTTCATCCGTCTTGAGCTTGGCCTTGCCCTGAGCCTGCTGATCGGTCGTGGCGCCGGCCTGACCCTGAGCATTCTGCTCGGTACTGGTCCCGGCCTTGCCCTGTGCCTGTTCATCCGTCTTGAGCTTGGCTTTGCCCTGAGCCTGCTGATCGGTCGTGGCGCCAGCCTGGCCCTGTGCATTCTGATCGGTCTGTGACTTCATCTTGCCTTGCGCCTGTTCGCCGGCCTTGCCGCCCTTCTGGCAATCGGCCGCGCCGGCGGCGCAGTTGTCGCCGCCGCTCGGCTGCACGGCCTGGGTCTGGGCGATCGCGGCGCCGCACCCGACGCCAAGCGCAATCATGCTCGTGATCAACACATGTTTCATCTGCTTTCTCCTTAAAGAGTCGGTCCCTCAGCCTAGCCAACTCTGCCAAAAATACTTTGTTCCACATTTTGTGAATAAAATCGGGCTTCTAAGAAGACCAATGAATGTAGGCAGTAATTTTGCAACAATCACCTACAAATTGCATCAAACAATCAATGCAACGTAACATCTGCTGAGCTTGTGATCCCACACCAGCCTCACAAGCTTAGAAGTACTCCCGTCGTCATGACCAGGATGGCTACCCCGAAAACAGGCAAGAGCAACCATCGTGCCTGATGGACGCTGTTGTCCATTAACGCCTCCCACAAGTGCTGATCTCAACGATGCCGAGAACCCTGTGTTCCGCCCTGAGGAGGCTCTAGGACCTCTACAGCCTGGCACCAGACTTTGGTCCCTCCCCCTATCGTCCATTGGCCCGATGACGCCCGGACCGAAGCCCCACACGGGAACGCAGCCGCGAAAAGCCCGTTCGCCTTGCGGTGTGCATCAACCTCACCAACACCACCGTATCGGAATCGAGCTCGCGCAAGATGCATGAGCGTTGCTCGCATGAAGGAGAGAATCATGACGACCATGTACCAGTCGACCGCAATTGCCGGATTCTTGCTGCTCGCGAGCGCGGGCGTAGTTGCTGCTCAAGACGTCATCATCGCGCCGGAGCAGGAAACGGTTGTGCGCGAATACGTGAAAAAGCAGCCCCTTGCGTCGGTGAAGATTCCAGGTGTCGAATTGAACGTGGGGACCGCCATTCCCGACACGGTGGAACTGCATGAAGTGCCGAGCGTCAAGTATCGCTACGTTGTGGTCGACGGGCGAACCGTGCTGGTCGACCCCGGCACGCGGAAGATCGTCAAGATCATACAGTAACGCTGATCCCACCGCCGTTCCCCGCCGGTGGCGGTGGGATCATGCCCTGAAATTGCGGTTTCCCCGGCAATTCAACCTAGCGCTTGCTCGCACCATCGACCGTTCTAGTTGTAGGATGGCTTAGGATTTTGGCACGGCCAAAGCTCGCGGGGTCGGTTGAGACGTGCGCTACATTGATAGTCTCTATCAAAACTGGAACAGGCTATCGTTGGCTTGGCAGTTCATCATAGTCGGAAGCATTGGGCTGCTGTCGCTGATGCTGGTCGTCGGCCTATGGGTCACCTCGCAAATACGAGATGGAGTGATCCGCAACTCTGCAAGCACGACCGCGCTTTACGTCGACAGTGTCATCGCGCCAATCCTGCCGGATATGCGCAAAAGCCAGCAGCTCAGCGACACCGTTAAACGGGCACTCGATGAAACCCTGGACCAGGGTGCTCTCGGAAAAAAACTGGCGTCGTTCGTGCTTTGGCGGCGTGATGGCAAGGTGCTGTACGCCAAAGACGCGGCTCTTATTGGCCAGACCTTCGAGCCAAATGCGAACTTGCTGCATGCGTTCGGCGGAAACGTGGTGGCGCAATTCAATGATCTGGACGAAAATGAAAGGAAGGAACGGAAGAGCCCCACCGCCTCGCTGCTCGAGATCTACAATCCGGTTCGAGAGCCGTGGTCGGGCGATGTTGTGGCCGTTTCCGAGTTCTACGAGATAGCCGACGATCTTCAGGGCACTTTAAACTCGGCACTATGGTCGAGCTGGCTGCTCGTGGCTGGCGCGACGGCGGTCGCCTTGGCGATGCTCTCGGGAATCGTGCTTCGCGGCAGCAGCACTATCGAAACGCAGCGTTCAGCGCTTGAGACACAAGTGGCGGAACTTCAGTTGCTTTTGGCGCAGAATTCCGCTTTGCGGGAGCGCGTCCAGCAGGCGTCGCGCCGCGCAACGGCAATCAACGAACGTTACTTGCGTCGCATCGGGTCTGATTTGCATGACGGTCCAGCTCAGCTCGTCGCACTGGCTGCGCTGCGCATGGACAGCCCTCTGCTGCTCGATCCCGCCGCATCCCCAAGCCACCGCAAGACCGAGATCGCCGATATCCATCATACGTTGGATGAGGCGATGCGGGAGATCCGCGCCATCTGCACCGGCCTCGTACTGCCACAGATCGAAGCTTCGACAGTCGCGGAGATATTGCGGCTTGCGGTTGCCGAACATGAACGCCGTACAGCCTCTTCCGTATCGCTTTCACTGCCATCTCGCCTGCCCGACCTGGGGACGTCCGAGAAAATAAGCATCTTTCGCTTCGCGCAGGAGGGGCTGAACAATGCCTGGCGACACGGTCTGGGCAAGGGTCAGGCTGTCAAGGCGAGAGTGACGCAGGGCAAGCTCCTCATTCAAGTGCTTGATCACGGCCCTGGATTCCAGTCGGGATCGTGTGAAGGACTTGGACTCGCCGGTATGAGGGAACGTATCGAAAGTATCGGAGGTCACTTCGAGACCTTTTCGAGCCCCAGGGGGACCCGGCTGACGATAACGCTCAACATCGAGGACCAGAAATGACCGCTCCCATAAGGATTGCCATTGTTGATGATCATCCGTTGTTTCGCGAGGGTGTGGCTCGCAGCCTCGCCGAAATCGGCGGCTTCGAAGTCGTTGGTGCGGGCGAAACCGCGACGGATGCCGAACAGCTTGCGGCCTTGGCAAATCCCGACATATTGCTGCTCGACATCAGTTTGCCGGGAGGGGGTCTGGCGGCAGCGGAAAATATTCTTGCAACTCAGCCTGACTGCAAGATCGTCATGCTCACCGTCTCGGAGGCGAACGCCGATTTGGCGACGGCGCTCAGGCTGGGCGTACGCGGATATGTGCTGAAAGGGATTGGGGCGGCATCGCTGGCCGAGGTGCTGACTTATATAGCCGCAGGGAAAAAATATGTTTCGCCGACCCTGTCAGCGCAGCTTTTGAATGAACTGATACGGCCGGAAAAGCGCACCACCGATCTCGTTGCCAATCTCTCGGGACGCGAGCTTGGGATAATCTCCTTGGTAGGCGAAGGACTGAGCAATAAAGAAGTCGCCAAACGTCTCAACCTGCAGGAGAAAACGGTAAAACACCACATGACTCGGATATTTCAAAAGCTAAAGGTGCGAAACCGCACCGAAGCAGCCATTCTTATGCACGCGCCCAAAACGGGTCTTGTATAGGGAGATGGGGCTTGTCTGAAGGTCGGATGCTGGTTGGCGAACCAACAGTCACAGCCCTTTCAGACGAGCAATGTCGGAGGCCCTTACGGCGCGTTCGACAATTGTCCTTCCAAGCGGATCCTTCATAGTGAAGCGGCCGGCCTCGATGCTTTCGCTGAATCCATCGCGATGCACGACCTGGATTTTGGCGCCCTGTACCGTCACCGTGTCGCCAGCGGCATTGACTTGGCTACTCGGAGCTTGGCTACCGGGGGCGTTGTCGCCGGCACCATTTTTTCCCTTTCCGTTGGCGTTGCCATTCCCGGCGTTGCCGCCTGAGCCATTACCACTACCGTTACCACCACCGTTACCATTGCCATTGTTTCCGCTCTTGGCGCTGGCAGCGGCGAATTCGATCTTGTAGCCGTCGACATGGCTCAACCGCACACCAAGCACCGGCATCGCCACCGCAACCGCCGCGAATACGCGCAAGCTAAAGTACGCCCAGCGACGCGCGGATGAAAACAGGGGCTGCCTTTCTCCATTCATGCCACCATCACATCATGATGTGTCACGGTATTCAAGAATGAACAGCCCAAAATTGCGGCTTACAAACGCTGAGGAAACTCTCCTTTCGTGCTTGCAGCTCGATTTTCAGACCTTCGTCTGAGTCAAATATACACCGAAGTCTGACCTACTGATCTTGGGCCGCGCCGACGGATGTCGCCATAAAATCCGCGTTGACAAGGCTCGTCACCGGTAGGGATCGGCAGCGGGCGCGAGCGCCTGCGGCACGCAGACGCTCGCGGCAGGTCTCCGGCATACGGTTAGCGCATGCTCGCCGTCGAAGCGGTAGCACATGCCGTTCCTCCCCCGGATTATGGTCAGGCGCGATTGGCGAAGTCGCGGACAACCCGTTGCAGCAGCGGCATGTAGTCGCGAAATGCCCGGGTCTTCATGTTGGCGATCTTGCCGGCCTCGTCCCAGATGCGGACCCGAACCGCTTCCTCGTGGAACGGGTTCTTGCGGAACTCGGCCACCTCTTCGGCATTCATCGGCCCGCCTTGCAGCGACAGCGTGTGGACCGAGGCCTGCGACAGCCTGCCGAAATAGGTCGGGTCGGTAGCGCAGAGGTAGCGCTTGGCCGCGACATGCAGCCTGACGCATTCGACGATCACCGGTGGAAAGAACGGCGCCAGCACCTCGCCGCCGGCTTCGTCATGATGCTTGTCCTCGACATCGTCGGGCGAATAGGTGCCGAACTCGCTGGTGTAGTGGCCGATATCGTGCAGCAGTGCTGCCGCCACCAGCACATCGGGCGCGCCGTCCTTTTCGGCGAACCAGGCGCCCTGCAACATGTGCTCCGACATGGTGACGGGTTCGCCGAGATAGGATTCCGCCCCTCGGCGTTCGAAAATATCGGCGATGAATTCGACGATGGTGTCCGCGTTCAAATCCTGACTGCTCATTCCGCGGCTTCCTTGAACTCGTGTTCGATCGCCGACAGCGTCGACAAAAGGCCATCCTTGTCGGCGTAGCAGCCCTGCAGCCAGCGCTTGCCGGTGCCGGAGAACGCCTTGCGGGCATGCATGACGCGGGTGTTATCGACGATGAAGGCCTGGCCTGCCTCGAGCTTGAAGGTCACTTCGAAGGACGGATCCTCGATCAGTTCGGCAAACCGGCGATAGGCGGCGTAGTAGGCCTCCATCTCCGCGAACGGCACATCGACCGTCGGCGCCAGCGAGCGGTTGTTGAAGCGGATGGCGATGAGTTCGCCATCCGGCCCGAGCTCGATCATCGGCCGCTTGGCCTGCAATCGCACGCCCGACGACCCTGCATATTCGAAACGCGCCGGGTATGAACTCAACAGCCGGAAGCGTTCGGGGTTTTCTGCCTGCAGCGCGGCCGCTACGGCAAAACCATCGACAACGCTGGATTCGCCACCCTCCACCGTGTTTTCGATGCAGGACAGGATCTGCAAGGTCGGCACCGGATCGCGATAGGGATTGTCGGTATGCGCCTGCAGGCCAAGATTGGTGTAGGCCAGATTGGTTGGATTGACCTCGGCGCGCACCTCGAACCATCGGCCGTAATTGGTCTCCCTGATATAGCCGAACAGATCGGACACTTTGCACAGCGCCCCGGATTCGGGCGGCAAATCGTCCATCACCGCGAAGCCGTAGGTCTTCACCGCCGACAGCCATTGCCGCAAGACGGCGCGGTCGCGGCTGGCAGCGAGATAGCCGGCGCGCGGCACCGAATTCTGCATAGAGGCCCTGGTCCATCGCACGGTGCCCTCGCCTGTCCAGCCGGGCTGTCGGGCGGCATCGCGGTCATAGGCATTGGCGCTCAGCCATGCCGCAGGAAAGCGCACCGTCTTTCCCTCCGGTTCGAAACTGACTTCAAGCGCATCGCCCTTGATCGCGGCTGCGCCGATCCATGTCTGCGCGGGAATGTGGAGAATGGTGATCAGCCGCTGGCCGTTGCCGGCGCTGCGCGTCTTGTCGTCGAGCGCATTGTCGCGCAACCACACTGCGTGAAAGCGAGTGCGCGCGCCGTCCTTCCACCCGAGGTCAATCGTTCTTCCTTCGTCGCCGATCAGCGCCTGGCTAAGCATGGGGATCCGTTCCTGTCCGCTGCGCCCCGCAGCCAACTCCGCAGGGTTTCCGATTGCATCGTGATGATGTCGAAGGCATAACTCAAATTATCATTTTGCAGCCAAAGGCCCTAAACGGTTTATGACTGAAACAACCCTGCCCTTGCCCCCGCTTGACTGGCTGCGGAGTTTCGAGGCCGCCGCGCGGCTGTCGAATTTCACCGCCGCCGCGGCCGAGCTTGGCCTGACCCAGGCTGCGGTCAGCCAGCACATCCGTTCTCTCGAAGAGCGGTTGAAGCAGCCGCTGTTCATCCGCCTGGCGCGCGGCGTCGAATTGACGCCGGAGGGTGCCGCCTACCTGCCGCATCTGCAATCGGCCTTCGCCGTGATCGCCAACAGCACGCGCGAGCTGTTTGAACCCAAGACCGTCCAGAGCGTGACGATACGCTCGCCGATCTCGTTTGCCGTGCTGATGATCGCGCCGAAGCTGCCGCAAATGGCCAAGGACCTGCCCTTCGTCCAGCTGCAGATCGAGACCATCCACACACCGGCCGATTATGGCGAGCGCTTTGTGGGTCTCGACATCCGATTCGGCATTGGCCCCGGCTCTTTTGCCGGACGGCAGGCCGACCGCCTGACCCGCGAAACCTTGACGCCGATGGCGTCGCCGCATCTCGCCAAGGCCAAGGATTGGACAGGATTGCCGAGACTTACAGTGGTCGGCGCGCGGGAAATGTGGGGCGAGTGGTTCGCCGTCGCCCGGATGAAGCCGGCGCTGGGGCCGACGCACAAATTCGACAGTTTCGTTACCGCGTTGGAGGCGGCGAAGCACGGCGCCGGCATGGTGCTGGGATCGCGACCGTTGGCCGACGCGGCACTGCGCGACGGATCGCTTGTCACCCTTTCCGGCTTCGCTCTGTCGAGCGGTGCCGGCCACTATCTAACCGCACCCTCGGGCGCGCATCTGAGCCCTGCCGAAGAAGCGGTCCGCCGCTGGTTCGTGACGGTCTTCGGCGTCCCGATTTCCCGATAAGCCCCTGAATACGCGGCAAACTATTGGACGACGTGACGCGGCGCATAATTTGTCGCGATACTGCGCCAGGCCGGACGTCAAGCTTCGGCAGGGTTCCGCTCGCTACAGGCGGCCAGGAAAAATCGCGGAGGAAATTCAATGCTCGACAAGGCCCCCAACAAGAAGCTTTCCGACCTGCTCGATCGCTTCGGCGCGGCACTCACCGCCGGCGACATCGACAAGGCGGTCGCCTGCTTCCAGGAGGATTGTTACTGGCGCGATCTCGTCACCTTCACCTGGAACATCAAGACGATGGAAGGCCGCGATCAGGTGCGCGACATGCTGGTCAGCCAGTTGGCCAGGACCAAACCGTCGAACTGGGCGATCGCCAAGGGCGAGGATGCCACGGAAAGCGACGGCGTGCTCGACGGCTGGATCAGTTTCGAAACGTCTGTCGCGCGCGGCTTCGGCCACATCCGGCTGAAGGACGGCAAGATCTGGACGCTGCTCACCACTATGGTCGAGCTCAAGGGCCATGAGGAGCCGGCCGGTTTCGACCGCCCGCTCGGCGCCAAGCACGGCCATGGCAAGAACCGCCCGACCTGGAAGGAGGAGCGCGAGAAGGAAGCCGCCGAACTCGGCTTCAAGACGCAGCCCTATACGCTCATCATTGGCGGCGGCCAGGGCGGCATCGCGCTCGGCGCCCGGCTGCGGCAACTCGGCGTGCCCACCATCATCGTCGAGAAGAACGAGCGTGCCGGCGACAGCTGGCGCAAGCGCTACAAATCGCTCTGCCTGCACGACCCGGTCTGGTACGACCATCTGCCCTATATCGACTTCCCCAAGAACTGGCCGGTCTTCGCGCCCAAGGACAAGATCGGCGACTGGCTGGAAATGTACGCCAAGGTGATGGAGCTGAATTACTGGTCATCGACCGAGGCCAAGAGCGCCGTTTATGACGACAAGAAAAAGGAATGGACCGTTGTCGTGCGCCGCGACGGCAAGGACATCACGCTGAAGCCGAAACAATTGGTGCTGGCCACGGGGCAATCCGGCAAGGCCAACATGCCGAACTTCAAGGGCATGGACACATTCAAGGGCGACCAGCATCACTCCTCGAAGCATCCGGGACCCGATGCCTATGTCGGCAGACAAGCTGTCGTCATCGGCTCGAACAACTCCGCCCACGACATTGCAGCAGCCCTTTGGGAGGCCGGCGCCGACGTCACCATGGTGCAGCGCTCGACCACGCATATCGTCAAGTCGGACACGCTGATGGAGATCGGGCTGGGCTCGCTCTATTCGGAAAAGGCGGTCGCGAGCGGCATGACCACCGCCAAGGCCGACCTCGTCTTCGCCTCCCTGCCCTACAAGATCCTGCACGAATTCCAGATCCCGGCCTATGCCGAGATGAAGAAGCGCGACGACAAATTCTACAAGGGCCTGGAAAAGGCCGGCTTCATGCTTGACTGGGGCGACGATGGCTCCGGCCTGTTCATGAAATATCTGCGGCGCGGCTCGGGCTATTACATCGATGTCGGCGCCTCCGACCTGATCATCGACGGGTCGATCAAGCTGAAAAGCGGTGTCGACGTGAAGGAGATCAAGGAGCACTCCGTTCTGCTCTCCGACGGATCGGAACTGCCGGCCGATCTCATCGTCTACGCCACCGGCTACGGTTCGATGAATGGCTGGGCGGCCGATTTGATCTCACGGGAGGTCGCAGACAAGGTCGGCAAATGCTGGGGCCTCGGCTCCAACACCACCAAGGACCCAGGCCCCTGGGAAGGCGAGCTGCGCAACATGTGGAAGCCGACGCAGCAGGAGGCACTGTGGTTCCATGGCGGCAATTTGCACCAGTCGCGCCATTACTCCCAGTTCCTGGCGCTGCAGCTGAAGGCGCGCATGGAAGGCATCGCGACGCCGGTCTACGCGCTGCAAGAGGTTCATCACAAGGGTTAGTAGGCAGCGCCGCCGATGCGCTTCCAGTAGATGAGCGTGCCGGTCAGCCCGCCATGCGGTTTCAAGGCAAAGTCCGGTATTTCGCCAGTGAGCGTGAAGCCGAGTTTTTCGTAAAGGCCGGAAGCGCCCTCCTCGGTTGCGGTGTCCAGCACCAGAAGCGTGCGGCCTTTCTCGACGGCGAGCGTTTCGGCCGCCCGCATCAGCCGGCTCGCTATGCCCTTGCCGCGGTGTTCGACGCGGGTCATGAGCTTGGCGATTTCGGCCCGGTGCGGCTGATTGACCGGAAAGTCGAGCAGCAAGGTGACGGTGCCGACCAACGCGTCGCCATACCAAGCGCCCAGCACCGCTCTTTCGCCTCTCTCTGCTGCCATCAACGAGTTGCTCCAGAAAGTTTCCGCCGCTTGCCTGGATAAGGGATGCATGAAGCTGACGGAGCCGCCGGCCGCGACCGTCTCGATCAGGAGGTCGGCCAGCATGTCGCGTGTTCCCGCAGTCAGCGACCTGATTTCGATGGGACTCACCTGCACTTTCCCTTGCTAATCCAGACGCGCGACGCGGCGCCGCTTTCGTCTCGCCTTGATCGCGGCGATGCGATCGGTGTCTTTCGGCTGCAGATGCAGCCCGCGTTCGAGGATTTCGAGCGTGTATTCCTCATAGGTCAGGCCAAGCCGCTCGGCCTTTTCCATGCGCATCAGCATCACGTCACGGCTTGGCGCCTTCCACGCCTTGGCATGCGCTGCCTGCCAGGCCAGGAAGATGTAGGCATCGCCCTTGCCCCATGGCGTGCCCTTGTAATCATCGAGCGGCGGTCCGCCATTGTCGGAGCGCTTGGGACGTCTTGCCACGATTTCAGCCCCTGACCAGCGCAACCAGATAGTCGGCCGGCTGCGGTCCGACGGCATGGAACGTGCAGTCCGACGGCGCGCCGAGCGCCAGGCAGTCGCCAGGCTCGAGACTATGCACCATATCACCCTCGGTGAATTCGAGCCGCCCGGAGATCAGCCACATCTGCTGCTTGATGAAGGCATAGGACGCCGCCGGGAAGCTCACACTGGCGCCCGCCGGCAGTTGCACCCGGATCAATTCGAGCGGCGTGTCGGAAACCGGCGACAGATGCCGACGGACATAGCCCGTACCGGGGTCGCGCCAAACCGGCTGCTCACTCTCGCGCAGCAGGCCGCCACCTTGCTGCTCGGCGCGCGCAATCAGCGTCGACAGCGTCATGCCGAAAGCAGCGGCGATGCGCACCAGCAGCGCGGCCGTCGGGCTGGTCATGCCGCGCTCGATAGTGCTGAGCATGGCTTTGGAGACGCCGGAGCGGTTCGCCAGGTCGGCCAACGACCAGTCCCGCAAGGCTCTTTCGGCGTGGATTCGTCTTCCTATCGTGGCCGACATGTCATTCGCTATATCAGTCATTCGTCCAATATATCGAATCTTCGGATTGGGGGAAGAGGCCGGCCGGTCGAATTTTCGCTGACGGGTTAACCCCTGCTACACCATCCCGCATCACGCCACCTTAACCCCGTCTATGTAGGATCGACGCTCCACGGGAATGGGGATCGGATCGTATGTTTGTCGAGCGCGAAGCCTTCGTCGGCGAACCGACCTCGCAGGAGCGCCGCCGCGCAGAGCAGAACGACAAGCGCATTCTCGGCAACGTCGTGCAGTGCGACGGTGCGCGCGCCACCATCAGCGCCTATGCCGACGACATCGAAGGCGCGGTCACCGGCCTGTGGACGGTCGGCAAGATGATCTCCATCAATCTCGGGACATCGCGCACCGTTGGTCTGGTCTACGAAATCGGCAAATCGGATCGCGCCTGGAGCAATGAGGGACAAAACCCCATCGAGGTCAGCGTCGAGCTGATCGGCGAAGTGCGCGACGGCGCCGAACCAGGGGACAAACCGGTGTTCGACCGCGGCATCACCACCTATCCGCATATCGGCGCCATAGCGCACCGCATCCGTACCCGTGACCTGCAGGCGGTCTACGATCTCGCCGGGCGTCATTCGATCACCATCGGTACGCTGTCGCAGGATGAGTCGATCGACGCCAACATCGCTATCGACGACACGCTGGCGCGCCATTTTGCCGTTGTCGGCACAACCGGCGTCGGCAAATCCACCGCCGTCTCGCTGCTGCTGCGCAAATCGATCGCGGCCCGGCCCGATCTGCGAATCCTCATCCTCGATCCGCACAATGAATTCGCGGCGTCGCTGCCTGAGTTCTGCGTCCGGGTCGATTCCAAGACGCTTGACCTGCCGTTCTGGATGTTCAGGCTCGAAGAATTCGCCGAAGTGCTGTTTCGCGGCCGAGAGGTCGTGCCGGAAGAAGTCGATGTCCTGCGCGACCTGATCCCCGCCGCCAAGAACCTCTATCGCAATCCCAATTCAGGCTCTTACGTGCGCCGCGGCAGCGATGCGCTGACCGCCGACACGCCGGTGCCCTACCGCATGGTCGATCTCATCAAGCAGATCGACGAGCGCATGGGCCTCTTGGAAAGCAAGAACGACCGCCCGACGCTGAAATCGCTGAAGACGCGCATCGAGTCCGCCGCGTCCGACCCGCGCTATCGCTTCATGTTCAATTCGCGGCTGATCGAGGACACGATCCACGAGACGATCGGCAATATTTTCCGTGTGCCGCATCATGGCCGCCCGGTGACCTGCTTCGAGATGGCCGGCATGCCGTCCGAAGTGGTCAACTCCGTCTGTTCGGTGCTGGCTCGGCTCGCCTTCGACCTTGCGCTGTGGAGCGAGGGCCGGCTGAAGCTGTTGCTGCTGTGCGAGGAAGCACACCGCTATATGCCGGCCGATCCACGCCTTGGCTTCGCCCCGACAAGGCATGCACTGTCGCGCATCGCCAAGGAAGGCCGCAAATATGGCTGCTATCTCGGCGTCGTCACCCAGCGCCCGGGTGAACTCGATCCGACCATCCTGTCGCAATGCTCGACCTTCTTCGCCATGCGGCTGGCCAACGAGCAGGACCAGGCGATCATCCGCTCGGCGATCGCCGATTCCTCCGCCTCGACGCTGGCCTTCCTGTCCTCCATGGGCCAGCGCGAAGCCATCGCCTTCGGTGAAGGCGTGGCGACGACCATGCGGCTGAAGTTCGAGAAACTGGCGGAGAACCTGATCCCCGGCACCGCCAAGCGAGAGCAGGACGAGTTCTCGCAGGACGGCAACGACGTCGATCTCGCCGCCATAGTCGAGCGGCTGCGCAACGTGCCGAAACCGCAGCAGCAGATGGCCTTCGCCGAGGTCGTGGACTCCGGCCGCCAGGCCGGCGATCCCGATTACCGCAAGCCGGCCACCGCCCAGCGCATCCAGCCCGACGACGATTTCGACCTGCGCTATGGCCTCAAGCCCACAACCTTCGGCATGCGCCCGCAGAACGATTAGCCTGCACACCCTTCTGGCCACCGGCAAGCCGCGTCAACTTCCGAGATCAGCTTCGTCAGCCAGCTTGGGTAAATCACGCCAGAAAATTCGTCAGGCTGAGTCGGTCGGTGTCGACTTCGAGAACCGGAGCGGAGCGGACATTGAGTCCGTGAGCCACCGGAAGCGCAGAAGACGGCATCAAACGGCACCTCACGAATTTAATGCCGGGATTTCAGGCGCAGACGCGGTTGCGGCCTTGCCTCTTCGCCTCGTAGAGCTGGCGGTCGGCGCGGCGGTAGAATTCCTCGGCGGTTTCCTTCCGATCCCAGACGGCTAGTCCGACGCTGGTGGTGATCTTGAGGCGGACATTGCCCGACAGCACCGACATGTTGGCAATCGCTTTGCGGATGCGTTCGGCGAACTTCCCCAACAACTCCGCATCCATGTTGGGCGTAACGACGGCGAACTCCTCGCCCCCAAGCCGCGCCACCACATCGTGGTAGCGCGTCATGCCTTTGAGGCAATTGGCGACTGCCCTAAGCACCTCGTCGCCGACATCGTGGCCATGCGTGTCGTTGACCTGTTTGAAATGATCGAGGTCGAGGATCATCAGCCCGACGGGCTTTTCGATGCGGCGGAATTCCTCGAGATATTCCTTCAGCGCATCATCGAAGTAGCGCCGGTTCTGCATGCCGGTAAGGCCGTCGGTCAATGCCGCATGCTGCAGCGTTTCCGAGCGGGCGCTGAGCGAAACCGTCATGGCGCGCAGCTTCCCCTCTTCCGTGGCCTGCCTACGGATCAGCGGGTAGATGAAGAACACGCCGAAGAACAGCGCTGTCGCCAGCAGCACCCCGGTGACAAACAGCAGCGTGTTGAGATAGGCGATCCTCTCGACCCGGGAAGTCGTATCGTGACCGACCGCGATGAACTGCAATTGACCATAGGCATAAAGCGTCACCAGGCCTGCGGCCAGGATCACGAAAATAAAGACGAAAAATGCGGATTCCGCCTTGTGGAAACGCATCTGCTTCCCGTTGCAAAGTACCCGCCGGATCTATGGCATGCCGGCGCCTTACGGACGGTTAATCCAGACAACCGGAGCGGGAATGTTCATTCCTACTTCTGTTTCTTTAATTGTATTGGCAGCACGAAAATCAAATCGCGGTTTGCAAGCGGCCGCCGGGCTGCAATCTCAGCCATTCCGGTCCCAGCTGATGGCGAAACCACGTCGTTTGCCGTTTGGCATATTGCCGCGTCGCTGCCTTGCAGCGCTCGATGGCCTGAGGAAAGCTGATGTCACCCGCCATGGCAGCCGAAAGTTCGCGAACGCCGATCGCCTTCATCGCCGGAAGGTCGGGATCGAGGCCAAGCGCCGCAAGCCGTTTGACCTCATCGAGCGCGCCGAGATCGAGCATGCGGTCGAACCTTGTTTCGATCCGCTCGACAAGGGGGGCGCGGTCCGGCTCGATAACGAAGAACCGAGCGCTGTCGCGGTCGATCAGCGGCCGGCCGCGCGCTGCCTGCCATTCTAGGATGGAGCGGCCGGATGCGTCGAGCACCTCCAGCGCCCGCACGATGCGCTGGCCGTCGGTCGACTTCAGCTGCATGGCGACCGCCGAATCCTCATGCATCAGGATGCGGTGCAGCTTGGCTGCGCCTTGCTCCTTTAACTCGTAGCGCCAGCGGTCGCGTACCTGCTGCGGAATGTCGGGCATTTCCGAAATGCCCTCGGCAAGTGCGCGAAAATAGAGCCCGGTGCCGCCGACGAAAATCACCGGACGTTCAAAGCCGGCGTCATCGGGCTGTCGGGCGAGCGTGCCGTCATCGATCAGCTTCATCACGTCGCGCAGCCAGGCGCCGGTGGAATAGGCGGTGGAGGGATGCACGTGGCCATAGAGATAGTGCGGCGCGCGGCCGAGTTCGGCGGCATTCGGTCGCGCAGTCAGCACATCGAGCACCGAATAGCCCTGCATGGAATCGGTGTTGACGATGACACCGCCCTTGCGCTCGGCGAGATCGAGCGCCAGCGCCGACTTGCCGCTGGCGGTCGGCCCGGCTATCAGGATCGCGTCCTTCACGCGGCCCTCGCCCGCCTGCCCGCCCTCGCCTAGCTGCTTGGAAGCCTCGATGCCGCTCATTGCCACGCTTGTGTCTCACCCCGTCCGCCGCGCGATGTCGGCCTCGCTTGCGAATATGGCCTCACGGTCGGTCGGCGCAAGCGCTGTTCGCTGGCTGGGCGAAGGCGTCGCCTGCGATCTGGTGCTACCCGAGGGTGCGGAAGCCGCTGAGGCAAGTGCCGCCTTGCGCTTGGCACTTGGCTCCGAGCCGGTCGACGTGATCGTTCAGCAGGCCGAAAGCCGCCGCAAGACAATCCTGCTTGCCGATATGGATTCAACCATGATCGACCAGGAATGCATCGACGAACTCGCCGACGAGATCGGCGTCAAGGACCGCGTCGCCGCCATCACCGCACGCTCGATGAACGGCGAGATCGCCTTCGAGCCCGCCTTACGGGAACGCGTAGCGTTGCTGAAAGGCCTCGATACGGCCGTTGTCGACCGCATCATCGCGAACCGCCTGACGCTGGCGTCGGGCGGCCACGCCCTGGTGCAGACGATGCGCGCCAATGGCGCCTGGACGGCGCTTGTCTCCGGCGGCTTCGAGGTCTTCACCAGCCGTGTCGCCGCCATGCTCGGCTTCCAGGAAAACCGTGCCAACCGCCTGATCGAGGAGAACGGGCGCTTTGCCGGCCTGGTCGCCGAGCCGATCCTCGGCCGCGCCGCCAAGGCCGATGCGCTGAACGATATCTCGGCCCGCCTCGGCCTGACGCCATTCGATGCGATTGCGGTCGGCGACGGCGCCAACGACCTCGACATGATCCGCCTGGCCGGCACCGGTGTCGCGCTCCACGCCAAGCCGGCCGTTGCTGCCGAAGCCAAGGTCCGCATCGACCATGGCGATCTCACCGCGCTGCTTTATCTCCAGGGCTACCGCCAGGAAGAGTTCGCCCAATGAAACCGATGCGCACCGAGCGCCTCATCCTGCGCAACTGGGAAGACCGCGATCGCGAACTCTTCCACCGCATCAATTCGGACGAGCGGGTGATGGAATTCTTTCCGTTCCGCCGCGACCGCGCCGAGACGGATGCCAAGATGGACGAGTTTCGGGGCTGGATCGCCGAGGACGGCTTTGGTTTTGCCGCCGCCGAGATCGCCGCGACTGGGGAATGCATCGGCTTCGTCGGTCTCTTAAAGACCGATCACGTGCCGTCCCTGCCTTCCGATACGATCGAGATCGGCTGGCGGTTGGCGCCGGAATTCTGGCGCAAGGGCTATGTCACGGAGGCCTCCGAAGCCTGGCTCGCCTTTGGCTTCGAAACGCTTGACCGCGACGAGATCGTCTCCTTCGCCGTCGCGGCCAACCGCCGCTCGACGGCCGTCATGGAGCGTCTTGGCATGACCCCTGACCCGGCTCGCGATTTCGACCACCCATCCATCCCTGACAGCCACCCGCACCACCTCAAGCGGCATGTCCTCTACACCCTGTCGCGCAAGGACTGGCAGGCAAGAAAAAGGGCGGCTAACTAGCCGCCCTTTTCATTTCGAAATCAGATCGTTGCAGGCCTGACCGGACTCAATCCATCCGGATCGTCACGAAGCGCAACTCGCCTGTCTTGGACGCCAGCATCAAGAGCGCATTCTTGCGGCCCTGCTCCTTCAGCGCGCCGATCCGGTCCATCACGTCCTTCGGGGTCGCGACCGATTCCTGGGCGATTTCGGTGATCACCTCGCCGGCCTGGATGCCGCGCTCGGCTGCGGCCGAATCCTTGGTGACGTCGGTGATGACGACGCCGGAGACATCGGCGGCGATCCCGAACTTTTTCCGTGTGTCGTCATTGAGCTCGCCGACGGTCATGCCGAGCACCGAGGCCGTGGAGACCGCGGGCGCCTTGTCGCCGCCCTTGTCCTCATCGGTAGTGCCGTCCTCACCGGCGGCAACCTTCTCGCCGTCCTCAAGCCGGCCGAGCGTCACCTTCACCGTCTGCTCGACGCCCTTGCGCACGATAATCACGTCGACCGCCTTGCCGACCGGGCTTTCCGCCACGACGCGCGGCAGGTCGCGCATTTCATGGATGTCCTTGCCGTCGAACTTGATGATGACGTCGCCGGCGAGAATTGTGCCGTTGTCGACCGGTCCGCCCTTGATGACGCCGGCCACCAGCGCGCCCTTAGCGGTCGCCATGCCGAGGCTCTCGGCGATGTCGTCGGTCACCGGCTGGATGCGCACGCCGAGCCAGCCGCGACGGGTCTCGCCGAACTGGCGCAGCTGGTCCACGACGCCCGAGGCAAGCTGCGAGGGGATGGAGAAGCCGATGCCGATCGAGCCGCCCGACGGCGAGATGATCGCCGTGTTGATGCCGATGACCTCGCCCAGGCTGTTGAACAGCGGCCCGCCGGAATTGCCGCGGTTGATGGCGGCGTCGGTCTGGATGAAGTCGTCATAGGGGCCAGAATTGATGTCGCGGTTGCGGGCCGAGACGATGCCGACCGTCACCGTACCGCCAAGGCCGAACGGATTGCCGATCGCCATCACCCAGTCGCCGACGCGCATCTTGTTGGAATCGCCGAACTTCACCGCCGTCAGCTTGTGGCCCTTCGGGTCGACCTTGAGCACCGCCACGTCGGTCTTGGTGTCGGTGCCGACCAGCGTCGCCTTGAGCGTCACGCCGTCGGAGAAATTCACCTCGATATCGTCTGCATCGGCGATGACGTGGTTGTTGGTGACGACAATGCCTTGCTCGGCGTCTGCCACGAAGCCGGAGCCCAGCGACTGCACCTTTTGCGCGCCGCCATCCTTGTCGCCGCCACGGTTCTTGAAGAAGTCGTCGAAGAAATCCTGGAACGGCGAACCCTCCGGCAGCTGCGGCATCGGCACCGCGCCCGGACCTTCCGTGCCCTTCACGGTCTGCGAGGTCGAGATGTTGACCACCGCACCGAGCAGGCCTTCGGCGAGGTCGGCGACCGAAGCCGGTCCGTCCGCGGCCACCGTCGGCGTCACAAAAGCCGGAACGGCAAGCGCGCCGACCATAAGTGCCGCCGCACCTGCGATGAACGTCCGCCGCGCCGCGCGCAGAAGGGTGTTGGATGTCATCGAAAGCCTCCCGGATTGCTGAAAAGAAAAAGCGCTTCGGCAAAACGCCGCGTCGCGTCATGTTGGCAAGAAATACGGCACGTTTGCGGCTATGGCCACATCAGGAGGATAAATCCTCCGTTACACCCTAGAGCGGTTCGCCGTTTCGCGGAAACGGCGAACCGTTCAATCCCTTTGCTTTTACGCAATTCCGGACGGAAAACCGCTCACACTTTCCTGGAATTGCAGATCAGCGGTCCTCAGCCACGCACCAACCAGACGATGCCGACGCCGATGGCGATCGCCACCAGCCCGACGATGCGCAGCGCAATTTCCGGCGTCGACAGCACTTCGCCGGCAAGACGTTTGGCAAGGCCGGGAAAGCCGCCATAGACCAGACCCTCTACGACGAGGACCAGGCCTATGGCCGCAAGGAAATCCTGCACCGCCCTACTGGGCGGGTGCAGGTTGTGCAGCCGGCGCGGCAGGTGCCGTCGCCGGCGCGGCAGGTGCCGTCGCCGGAGCCGCAGGTGTCGCCGGCTTCGCGTCCGTACCGTCCGGATTGCGGAAGAAGCGGAAGAACTCCGAGTTCGGCGAAAGCACCATCGTCGTCCCGGAGTTGTCCAGCGCCGTGCCATAGGCATTCATCGACCGGTAGAAGTCGAAGAACGCCGGATCGCGTTTGTAGGCGTCGGCAAAGGTCGCACTGCGCTGGGCTTCACCTTCACCACGCAGGATTTCCGATTCCTTGCGCGCCTCGGCGACGATTTCCACCACTTCGCGGTCGGCGCGGGCGGTGATGCGCTGCGCGGCCTCTTTGCCGCGCGCTCTCAGCCGTTCGGCCTCGGCCAAACGTTCGGCCTTCATGCGGTCGAAGGTCTGCTGCGAAACCTCAGCCGTCAGATCGGTTCGGCGGATGCGCACATCCTCGATCTGCAGGCCGAGCGAGGTAGCGTCGGGCCGCAGCTGATCGCGCACTTCACGCATCATCACGGCCCGCTCTTCCGAGAGCGCCGCTTCGAAGTCGCGCAGACCGTAGACACGGCGCAGCGCCGCATCGAGACGCGTCCTCAGTCGTGCTTCGGCCAGTGTGATCTGACCGGACACCGCGGAGCGGAACACCCGCGGATCCGAGATGCGGTACGCGATGAAAGCGTCGACCTCATAGAACTTGCCGCCCGAAACCTGGACGCGAATGTTATCGAGATCGAAGCGCAGCACCCTGTTTTCGATCAACTGCACGCTGTCGGCGTCGAAGAAGGCGAAAGGCGCCTTGAAATAGATGCCGGGTTCATTCTTGACGTCGACGATCTCGCCGAACCGCAGCACGAGCGCCTGCTGGCGCGCGTTGACCACGAAGACCGAGGAGTAGAGCAAGAACAGAAGCACGGCCGCGATGACCGCGATGATGGGAAGACGATTGGCCATCACTGGGCTCCTCCCGTGGTCGCGCCGGCAGGCGCCGGCGCCTTCGGCTGCAGTGCCGGCAGCGGCAGATAGGGAACGACCCCTTGTCCATTGCCCTGTTCGACGATGACCTTGTTGGAATCCTTCAGCACCTTCTCCATCGTTTCCAGATAAAGCCGCCGGCGCGTCACGTCGGGCGCCTTGGCGTATTCGTCATAGACCGAGATGAAGCGCTGCGCCTCACCTTCGGCTTCCTGGACGACACGGTTCTTGTAGGCTGCCGCGTCCTCGCGGATCTGCGCCGCGGCGCCACGCGCCTGGCCGAGCTTCTGGTTGGAATACTGGTTGGCCTGCTCGACGAACTTGTCTTCGTCCTGCTCGGCGCGCTGCACTTCGTCGAACGCGTCGGCCACTTCACGCGGCGGCGCCGCGTCCTCGATCGAAACTGCGTTGACGTTCAGGCCGGCCTTGTAGCCGTCCAGCGTCGTCTGGATGATTTCACGCACCGACGCCGCAATGCCCTGGCGGTCGTCGCGGAAGATGTCCTGGGCAGGTCGCCGGCCGACCGCTTCGCGCATGGCGCTCTCTGCGACCTGCTGCAGCATGCCTTCTGGGTCGGAGACGTCGAACAGATAGGCCCGGGGATCGGAGACCTGATAGGCCACCGAAAACTGGACGTTGACGATGTTCTGGTCGCCGGTAAGCATCAGCCCCGACGAGTTGCCGCTCGTCGCGCCGCCACCACCGATATCGACGAGTTGTTCGGCGATGTTGGCCGTCTCGACGGTTTCGACGGGCCACCAATGGAAATGCAGGCCTGGCTGCGACAGCTCCGCCTTCGGCTTGCCGAAGCGCAGCTCGACCGCAACCTCGTCCGGCTGCACGGTGTAGACCGCCTTGAACGCCCACAGCACGATTAGAGCCGCTGCGATCAGCGCAAAGACGGCCGGGCTGGCGCCGCCGCCACCGGGCAGCGCGCGCCGCAGCCGGTCCTGGCCGCGGCGGATGATGTCTTCGAGATCGGGAGGTGACCCCGGCGGGCCGCTAGGCCCCTTCGGTCCCTGCCCCCAGGGTCCCTGATTGTTGCCGCCGCCGCCACCCCATGGGCCGCCGCCACCGCCGCTCTTGTCGTTCCAGGGCATGAATGTCCTTTCGCTTGGAATTCCCTCGGCGCCGGCGTTGCGGCGCAAAATCCAGTTGTTCTTCTATAGGGATGCCGCGATGCGCTTTCAACGCGATCCGCTGCCGAGCATGTCCGTTTTGGACGTTCGCGACCCTTTTATCGTCTCAATGCACGCCGCGGCGTCGCTCGTAAACCGAATAGCGCGTCGCATGGCTGTCCTTTTCACCGGCCGGAACGTCCTGAGCGCTGACAAGGCGCCACAAATCCGGATCGATGTCGGGAAAATGCGCGTCGCCATCGACCGCCGCCAGCACATGGGTGACGTGCAGCCGGTCTGCCAGCGGCAGCGCCTGCGCATAGATCTCGCCGCCGCCGATGACGCAGATTTCGTCAACGCCGTTCATGCAACGCCCGCGCACCGTGGCCAGCTGGATCGCGGCTTCCAGCGAGTGCGCCACCTCGATGCCCTCGGCGCGCCAGGCCTTGTCGCGGGTCACCACGATGTTCAATCGGCCCGGCAGCGGCCGGCCGATGCCTTCATAAGTCTTGCGGCCCATGATGACGGGCTTGCCCATCGTATCGGCCTTGAAGCGCTTGAGATCGGTGGACAGCCGCCACGGCAAGCCGCCGTCGCGCCCGATGACGCCGTTCTGCGCGATGGCGACATAGATTGCGACGTCCATCAGTTGGCTTCCCCGGCGCCGTCATCCGACGGCTCCAAGAGCAATATGTCGATGTTGTGCTCGGGATAGAAATCCTGCGCCTTCGTCTCGAAGGTCGTCGGCCCAACCTTCTTGACATTGCCGCCGCAAAACGAGATCAGCGCTTTCGGGTTGCCCTTGTCGACGGTCAGCTTGAACTTGCCGATGCTGCCATTGGCCCAGTTGCCGCCGGTGGTCAGGATATAGGCAATGCGGTTCTCGTAAAAATGCGGATAACCGTCGGCCTTGGCGGCCTGCCGCACCGCATTCTCGAAGCTGTCGTCCATGCAGTAGCGGGTCTTGTAGTTCGTGTACTGGCTGCCCTCGGTGAACTTGCCGTCATAGAAGAAACTCACCGATGACGTGCCGCCGACGCTCGGTTTGTAGCGGTGCGAGACGTGGACATCCTTGTTGGCCGGAAATGTCGCGCGCCACCAATAGGTCGAGCGCAACTGCCACCACGGCGTATAGACCTTGTTCGCCTCGGTACCGTCGCTGCCCGTATCCTCGATGATGATGCCGCGGTTTTCCCAATCCTCGGCGACCGTTTTCGGCAGATTCGCCAGGGCCGCCTTGGCCGCATCGCCGAACGGATTGAACGGCACGTTCTGCGCCTTCAGATCGGCGCCGATATCGATGCCGACAGCGAACACTTTCTGCTCGAGCTGCGGCTTTGCCGGCGCTCCGTCGATCGTCACCTCGAAGCCAAGGAAATTGTCGCTCTGGTTTTCCGGGATGGCCGGCATTTCCTCCGGATTGCCTTCGATGTCCGGCAGCGGAAAAGCGACGATGGCATTTACATCCTTGTCGGTGTTGTTGTGGAAGACGTAGTCGACCGTGACCTTTTCCGGCGAGATATAGAGGTCCTCGCTTTGCATCGACACCGCGTCGCTACGCGACAGGATCAGGCCACCTGTGCCGAGTTCGGCGGTCGTATCATTGGCCAGCGCGGGCACGGCTAAAAGCGCCAGCGCTACGGACAGAACATATTGCAACATCGAAGCCCCTCGCCAAGAATGCCGCGACCCTAGCCGTTTCAATGTGGCGTTTCAAAGCCTTCCGTCTCCCAGCAGGACGCCACAGTGTCTGGACACGCCAATCGGCGGTCTGGACTAACAGGTTTCGATCGGGCAGGAGTTCGCGTCATGCGCAAGCTTCTCGTCATCGGCATCGGCGCCGGCAATCCCGACCATATGACCGTGCAGGCCATATCAGGCCTAAACCGGGCGGACGTCCTGTTTATCCCCGACAAGGGGGCGAAGAAGAACGACCTTGCCGAATTGCGCCGCCATATCTGCGACCGTTTCGTCAGCAATCCGAAATCGCGCCGCGTCGAGTTCGACGTGCCGGTGCGCGCCGAGCCGGCGCCTTCCTATCGCTCGACCGTCGATGACTGGCACGAGGCCATCGCCCAGATCTATGAGAGCCTGGTCCGCGACGAACTTGCCGAGGACGGGTGCGGCGCCTTCCTGATCTGGGGCGACCCCTCGCTCTATGACAGCGCGCTGCGCATCCTCGCGCGCGTACGACTGAGGGGCAATGTCGCATTCGAACTGGAGGTCATTCCCGGCATCACCGCCGTCCAGGCGCTAGCCGCCGGCCACAAGATGGCGCTGAACCGCATCGGCGACCCCGTGCTGATCACCACCGGCCGCCGCCTCGCCGAACAAGGCATGCCGCACAATGCCGGCAGCGCCGTGGTCATGCTCGACGGCAAATGCGCCTTCAACACGCTGGCAGACAAGGATCTGATCATCCATTGGGGCGCCTATCTCGGCACACCCGATGAGATCATCGTTTCCGGTCGCCTGGGTGATGTCGGCGAGGAGATTGAGAGGACGAGAGAAGAAGCCCGGAAAAGAAAGGGCTGGATCATGGACACCTATCTGCTGCGTAAAGCAGGAGAGCCCGAGGAATAGCGCGCTCAAAGGTCGAGTTCCTTCGCGCCCCCCTCTGTCCTGCCGGACATCTCCCCCTCTAGTGGGGAGATTGGCCGTCACGGAGGATTTCGCCAATCGCCTAACAGATTAGCGCCCGTCTACGGGCTAGCTGATCTCCCCCCTTGCGGGGGAGATGTCCGGCAGGACAGAGGGGGGTGTGACGGATCGCAAGCTTCAACCCTCACCCAGCATCAATCTCCGCCTGCAAGGCGTCCATATGCGTGGCCGCCGCTGCCGCCGCAGCGCGCTCGATAGCGCGAAAACGGCTGACAACTGCAAGGCCAACTGAGGTCAGCTGTGCGCCGCCGCCCTTTTTGCCGCCGGTCTGCGCCGCGACCAGTGGCTTGCCGAACACACGGTTCATATCTTCCACCAGATCCCAGGCGTGCTTGTAGGACATCTCCATGCAGCGTGCCGCAGCCGAGATCGAGCCGAAAGTGGCGATCTGCTCCAGCAATTCGATCTTGCCCGGACCTATGCGCCCGTCCGGATCGAGATTTATCCGCAGGCTCAGCGACGGCATCTCTTGTCCTCCACAGTCACACTAGCCCCTCTCGACCCATAGCGCTATTCCAAAACGATATAGCGGCTATCAGCCATCCGCTTCGGCCGGCAGCCCGGCGCCGGCGTTGGCACGGTCGAAACTGACCGTCTTGATCACCGCGAACACCTTGCCGCCGAGTTGAAGGTTCAGTACCTGCCTGGATTGTTCGGTAATGCGCGCAAGCACGGTTGCGCCATTGCAGTCGATGCCGATTTCGACCGTCGGCCCCTCGCCCGAGCCGATTGCGACGATGGCGCCCGGCAGGATGTTGAGCGCACTGAGACCTTTCGGCTGTTCGGTGGCGATCATCACGTCGCGGGCGCGGATTCGGATGCGCACAGGCGCGCCGACCGAGACCGCCAATTGCGGCACCCGGATTTCGCCCGCCGCCGAGCCGAGCACGGTCATCCCGAAGATCTCATCATGGCGCAGCACCTTGGTGTCGAGAACCGCGCCGCCCTCGCCGCGTTCCTCCGCCGGCAGCAATTCGAGCCGTTGCATGATCGCGCCGGTCGGGCCTGAGGCAGCGACCTTGCCTTGCGCCATCACCACCACGTCGCTGGCCAGCCGCGCCACCTCGGCGACGGAGTGGCTGACATATACGATGGGCAGCTTGGTCTCGTCGCGCAGCCGCTCGATATAGGGCAGGATCTCGGCTTTGCGCGCATCGTCGAGCGAGGCCAGCGGCTCGTCCATCAACAGCAGTTTCGGGCTGGCAAGCAGCGCCCGGCCGATCGCCACGCGCTGCTTCTCGCCGCCCGAGAGCTTTGCCGGTCGCCGGTCGAGCAGAGGACCGATGCCGAGCAGTTCGACGACCGCGTCGATATCCGCATAGCGCTCCGCCGGTGGCGTGAACCAGCGGCCATAGCGCAGATTGCCGGCCACGCTCATATGCGGAAACAGCCGCGCGTCCTGGAACACCATGCCGATCCGGCGCTTGTGCTTCGGCACGAAAATGCCGGCATCGGTGTCGACCAGCACACAGCCGTCGACCGCGATACGGCCCTTGGTCGGCCGGATCAGGCCGGCGATCACGTTGATCAGCGTCGTCTTGCCGGAGCCCGATGGCCCGAACAGCGCCGTCAGCCGCCCGGCGCTTTCGAAACGCGCGTCGACGGCGAAACCGTCGAGCCGATGGCTGATGTCCACCAGCACGCTCATTCGATGTCCATCCGCCGGCCGACGCGCCGCGCCAGCACTTCCGAGGCGACCAATGCGGCCATCGAGATGACGATGGAGATCAGCGTCAGCCTGAGCGCCCCGTCATCGCCGCCAGGCACCTGCGTGAAGGTGTAGATCGCCGAAGGCAGCGTCTGCGTCTCGTTGGGAATGTTGGAGACGAAGGTGATCGTGGCGCCGAACTCGCCCATCGCCTTGGCGAAGGACAGGATCGAGCCGGCGATCAGCCCGGGCAGGATCAGCGGCAGCGTGATGGTGGCGAAGACCCAAATCGGGTTGGCGCCGAGCGTTCCCGCCGCTGCCTCCATTTTGCGGTCGACCGCCTCGATCGACAGCCGGATCGCCCGCACCATCAGGGGAAAGCCCATGATACCGCAGGCCAGTGCGGCGCCGGTCCAGCGAAACGAGAAGACGATGCCGAAATGCTCGGCCAGGAACGCTCCCGCCGGCCCGCGCCGGCCGAAGGTAAGCAGCAAGAGATAACCTGTCACCACCGGCGGCAGGATCAATGGCAGGTGAACCACACCGTTGAGCAGCGTCTTGCCCCAGAATTTTCCGCGGGCCAGCAAAAGCGCCATCAAGATGCCCGGCGGCAGGCTGAACAGCATCGCCACCGTCGCCACCTTGATCGACAGCCGGACCGCATTCCATTCGTCGGGAGTGAGGTCCAGCAGCCAGTTCATGCGTCAGCCGCTACCTTAATTGCTCGGCGTGAGCACGGTGAAACCCTGATCCCTAAACAGTTCCGCCGCCTTGGCGGACTGCAGGCACTTCAGGAAGGCCGGCGTATCCTTGTCCTTCGAATCGGTGGTCTGGGCAACCGGATAGATGATCGGCGGGTGCGAATCCTCCGGGAAGGTGCCGACCACCTTGACGCCCTTGTCGGCATGCGCGTCGGTGGCATAGACGATGCCGAGCGCGGCCTCGCCCGTTGAAACCAGCTTAAGCGCGGCGCGCACATTCTCAGCCTGCGCCACCTTGCCTTCGACCGACGACCAGACGCCGAGCGATTCAAGTGCCGCCTTGCCGTATTTGCCGGCCGGCACCGCCTTGACGTCGCCCATGGCGAGCCTGCCGTCGCCAACCAGCTTGGCGAGGTCGAAGCCTTTCTCGATCCTGGTTTCGACCTTGGAATCCTTCGGCGCCACCAGCACGATCTGGTTGCCGAGCAGTTTCACCTCGGTGTCCGGCTTGGTCAGTTTCTTGTCGGAGAGATATTTCATCCAGTCGAGGTCGGCCGAGATGAACACATCGGCGGGCGCCCCGAGTTCGATCTGCTTGGCCAGGGCCGAGCTCGCGGCGTAGGAGACGGTCGCCGCTTCACCGACATCGGCTTCGCAGGCCTTGGTGACGGCGTCGAGCCCGTCCTTGAGGCTGGCTGCGGCAAACACGATCACCTTGTCTCCCGCGTGAGCCGCCGGCATCGCGGCCATCAGAGCTGCGGCAAAGCCGCCAATCGCGATTGCCCTCATACCAAAACCTTTGTGCCCCAACATGAAAACTCTCCCTGGGCTTGAAATCTGCTGGCTCGACTCCTGCCGACCGATATATCTGGATGACTATAACAAGGGAAGGCCGCCTCCTGCGAAAGCGTATGTTCGGCATCGATTGTTCTGGTTTGGACGTGCACCGAAACCCGGAAAGGAACTCCGATGAAGATCAGCGCCCGCAACATCCTCAAGGGAACGATCGTCGAGATCGTCAAAGCACCTCGCCTGTCCGCGGTGATGTCGCCGGCTCCGTCGTCACGCTTCGATCACCAACGAGGCCGTTGCCGATCTCAAGCTCGAAAAAGGCAAGCAGCCTATGCCATGATCAAGGCAACCGACGTCATGGTCGACATCGATTGAGGGTCGGAATTGATTGACGGTGGACGGATCAGACCGCGATCGGCGCCTTGATCGACGCGTCGGCAAAATAGTTTTCCAGCCGGAAATCCTCGAAGCGGAAGGCGAACAGGTCCTTCACCTCCGGATTGATCCACAGCGTCGGCAGCGCCTTGGGTGTGCGCCGCAATTGCTCGCGCGCCTGCTCGAAATGGTTGGAATAGAGATGCGCATCGCCCAGCGTATGGACGAACTCGCCGGGCTTCAGCCCGGTCACCTGCGCCACCATCAGGGTCAGCAGCGCGTAGGAAGCGATGTTGAAGGGTACGCCGAGAAAAATGTCGGCCGAGCGCTGGTAGAGCTGGCAGGACAGCTTGCCGTCCGAGACGTAGAACTGGAACAGGCAGTGGCAGGGCGGCAGCGCCATCGCCGCCACTTCGGCCGGGTTCCACGCCGAAACGATCAGCCGGCGTGAATTCGGATTCCTGCGTATCTCCTTCAGAACATTGGCAATCTGGTCGATCGACCCGCCACGGCCATCCGGCCAAGAGCGCCACTGCTTGCCATAGACCGGGCCGAGATCGCCATTCTCGTCGGCCCATTCGTCCCAGATCGAAACGCCATGATCTCTAAGGTATTTGATGTTGGTGTCGCCGGCCAGGAACCACAGGAGTTCATGGATGATCGACTTCAGATGCAGCTTCTTGGTGGTGGTGACGGGAAAGCCGCGCGACAGGTCGAAGCGCATCTGGTACCCGAACACCCCACGCGTGCCGGTGCCCGTGCGGTCGCCACGATCGGCGCCATTGTCCAGCACATGCTGCAAAAGGTCGAGATACTGGCGCATCGGCTTCGCCTCGATTCGGGGTTACCGCCATCATAACCGACTGGCCGCCGGCCGAACACAGCAAAAGGGACCAGAACGCGGCTTGCCCCATCTCTCAAGAGGTGGCGCTGCCCCTCACCTGCCTGCCGGCATCCTCTCCCCGTATAGGACGGGGAGAGGGGCGCTCAGTGGTTTCGCCAATCACAAGCGTTCGAGAGAGAGTGAGAGAGAGAGAGAGAGAGAG
>NZ_JAMYPU010000018.1:0-125968 GCF_040320535.1 Mesorhizobium sp. M0676 | reverse complement strand
ACATGGCGCTGATTTCCTTGAGGAATTGTTGGCCGACAAGGAAGTCACCGCAGCGCTGCCCGAAGCCGAGATCCGCGAGAAATTCGACCTGGGCTATCACACCAAGCATGTCGATACGATCTTCAAGCGGGTTTTCGGATAGGATCTTCCATGCGGCTGGCTGCCCTTTCCGACATCCATGGGAATCTGCGCGCGCTTGAGGCGGTTCATGCGCAGATCAAAGACGCTTCTCCCGACATAATCGTCAATCTGGGCGATTGTCTTTCCGGGCCGCTATGGCCGGAAGAAACTGCGCAATATCTGATGGCGCAGAATTGGCCGACCGTGCGCGGCAATCACGACCGTGTGCTGGTCGAGCCGCCTGCTTCCGGGTTGGAAGACGTCGATGCTTTCACTCACCAACGCCTGTCCCAGGCGTCATTGACCTGGCTCTCGGCATTGCCGGTCACCCTGTCGCCTGCCCAGGACATCCTGCTTTGCCATGGCAGCCCCAGTGACGACGACGTGTTCCTGCTCGAGGAAGACGGAGGCAGCCACTTCCACCCGTCCAATGAAAAGCAGATCAGGCACAAGCTGGGCAGCGCCGGCGCCGGGCTGACCTTGTGCGGCCATACACATACGCCGCGCGTTGTGCGCTTGTCGGACAACCGGACAATCCTCAATCCCGGCAGTGTCGGCGTCCAGGCATTCCCAGGTTTGACTGTGACCGGCAGTCCGGATGCCCGCTATGCCCTTGCCACGCGCAAGGACAGACAATGGTCGTTCAGCCATCATACGGTCAGCTATGACTGGACCGAAGCATCCGGCCGCGCCACGGCGACCGGATTCGACAGCTGGGCGCATGGGCTGCTGACGGGCTACGCCGCCAATTCCTTGTAAGAACCGAGCAGACGCTCAGCCTGGGGCGCCTGGCACGGTGCGGATCACCGTGCCCCACGGATCTTCCCGTGTGATGTCAGCGGTTGTCTTGTCCGAGCGCATCTCGACCCAGGCCAGCCCTGAGCGGGACGGATCGCGGCGCCCGGCGCCGGCGCTGTGCCACGAATTGCCACCGATATGATGGTGGTAGCCTCCCGACGACAGGAACACCGCCTGCCCTCCATACTTAGCGACCGTGTCGAAGCCAAATTCGTCGTGCCACCAGGCCTCGGCATCTTCCGGCCGGCCGACGCGCAGATGGACATGGCCGACAATGCTGTTTTGCGGCGCGCCCTGCCAGCCGGCGTCACCGGCCGGCACGCTGCCAACCACGGCGGCCAGATTCAGCCGCTCGGTCGCCATGGCGATCTTGTCGCCGTTCCACTTCCACTCCTGCGGCAGACGGTCCCTATAGATTTCAATGCCGTTGCCTTCGGGGTCGGTCAGATAGAGAGCCTCGCTGACCAGATGGTCGGAGGCGCCCTCGATGCGGATCTTGTTGGCGGCGGCATGGTTTATCCAACGGCCGAGATCGGCGCGGCTGGGCAGAAGGAAAGCGGTGTGGAAAAGGCCGGCGCTGCGCGGATCGTCGGGCTTGGCCGCTGCGTCAGGCTCGATGACCAGCAGCGGGCGCTCGGCAGCGCCCAGCGTGATGGCGCCATCGGCGCGGCTCAATTCCTGCAGGCCGACAACAGCCCGGTAGTAATCGGCAAGTCCTTCGGCGTCGCGCGCCTTCAGGCCCACGCGTGACACGCTGACGGGGGTCGTCGCGGCAAAAGGCAGTTCGCTCATAAGACTCTCCGTTCAGCGCGTTATCCCTAGGGCGCGCCACCAGCCTATTCTGTTGTCCATCTCTCCCCGCCTCAAATCGTCGATCCTGATCGTTCACACAAGATGGAAAGAATCGAACAGGTTGTTCACGATTGTGATGCACCGCATGCGTCAGCGCGGTTGCACGAGACACGGCCGCTCGCTATCTCAGCGCCATGAAAGTCAAAGACGCAGATATTCTGATCGTGCCGGGCTACACCAATTCCGGCCCCGAACACTGGCAGACACGCTGGCAATCGAAACTATCGACGGCGCGTCGGGTCGAGCAGGCGGAGTGGTCGAAGCCGGTGCGCGAGGACTGGACGGCGAGCGTGGCGAACGCTGTCAACGAGGCCGAGCGGCCGGTGGTGATCGTTGCCCATTCGCTCGGTGTGGCGGCCGCGGTGCAGGCCATTCCGCAGTTCAGGAAGCCGGTCGCCGGCGCGTTTTTTGTCGCGCCGCCCGACGTCGCCAACCCGGAGATAAGGCCGCGTCACCTGATGACCTTTGGCCCCTATGCGCGCGAACCGCTGCCCTTCCCGTCCATCGTCATCGCCAGCCGCAACGATCCGTTCTGCGCCTTCGAGGTTGCCGAGGACATTGCCGGCGCCTGGGGTTCGCTGTTCATCGATGCCGGCGAAACCGGTCACCTCAATGAGGATGCCGGCTTCGGCCCTTGGCCGGAAGGGTCGATGACCTTCGCCAAGTTCCTGACCGACCTCAAGGCCTGACCGGGCAAGGCACAACGCCTCAGCCCTTTATCGAATCGTTCATGCTTTTGATGAGTGTCTTTGCGCCGAGCGAAATCAGCGCATGGTCCGAGCCCATCGCCAGCAGCCGGTAGCCCATCGCCACGACGCGGCCGGCAATCGCCGGCTCAACGACGTAGATCGCCGCATGCTTGCCCGCCTTGCGCGTGCGCTCGGCGATGGAAGCGACGGTTTCCATCATGCTTTCCAGCGTCGAATTGACGGTGGCCCCATTCGACCAGGCGATGGAGAAATCCGATGGGCCGAGGAAGATGCCGTCAATGCCCCGCGTGTCGAGGATGCCGTCCAGCGCATCGAGTGCGGCGCGCGTTTCAACCATGGCAAAGGCCATCGTGCGTTGATTGGTGTCGCGCAGCCATTCGGCGTGGTCGCCTTTGCCATGGCGCGGAAAAGCATAGGTCGGGCCCCAGGAGCGCTCGCCCATCGGCGGATATTTCATCGCCGCGGCAAAGAGTTTTGCATCGGCCACCGAATTCACCATCGGTGCAATCACCGCCTCGGCACCGAAATCGAGGGCGCGGCTGGCCATGTCGAAGCGGCCGACCGGAATGCGCACCAGCGCCGGCTTGTTGGCGGCGAGCACCGGTACGAGGCCGCGCAAGACCGAGTCTTCGTGGTGTCCGCCATGCTGCATGTCGAGCGTGACGGCGTCAAAACCCTGCTTGGCGATGATTTCGACCGTCAAAGCGTCCGGAACGCCGGACCAGGCGGTGAACAGCGTTTCATCCGCCGCCAGGCGTGACTTCAGGGACATGGGTGCTTTCCTCGTTGGGTAGAGCCTTGTAACAGGCCTACGCACAGTTTCAGCCGGAAAAGGCTGAAAAGGCAAAGAAAAACCGCCCGGCTGGACCGGGCGGTCGATTGGTCCAGCGCTACTCGCTCTAGGTGTTCTTGATCTGCTCGATCGCCTGCGCCATCAGTTCGTCCATGGTGCGGCGGATCTGGTGATCCGACTGGTCGACGCCGGCGGCGTCGAAATCCTTGCGGATCTTGCGGAATACGTCGTGATCGCCGGCTTCCTCGATGTCGGAAACCACAACTTCCTTGGCATAGGCGTCGGCGTCAGTGCCGGATTTGCCCAGCTTTTCGGCGGCCCACAGACCGAGCGCCTTGTTGCGGCGTGCGGAAGCCTTGAAGCGAAGTTCTTCGTCGAAGGCGAATTTGCGCTCAAAACCCTCTTCGCGGTCTTTCATGCTGCTCATGGCTTCCCTCCGATGAAATCGATTCGCGTTGGCGATGGATATGTGTGTTGCCGCAGCACAAACCAAAAGGGCGCGGGCCGGTCAATATGCTACATCACTTGCTGCGCTGCGGCATTTCATTCCTGAAAGCGGTCGATGGAAAGGATTTGCCGATTGAGCAAACGCTGTGATTGGGATAGACCCGGCATTGAACCCCACCCGTCGCCGCACCAATTTAGGCAGACGGACAGGAACTGGTCGCTTGCCGCCTGCCCGCAAATCCAGAGAAAAATCAGATGAAAAATCGCCGCCGCATTTATGAAGGCAAGGCCAAGATCCTCTATGAGGGACCGGAACCGGGCACACTTATCCAGTTCTTCAAGGATGATGCGACCGCATTCAACAAGAAGAAACATGAGGTCATCGACGGCAAGGGTGTGCTCAACAACCGCATTTCCGAGTACATCTTCAACCATCTGAACCGCATGGGCATTCCGACCCACTTCATCCGCCGGCTCAACATGCGCGAGCAGTTGATCAAGGAAGTCGAGATCATTCCGCTCGAAGTGGTGGTGCGCAATGTCGCCGCCGGCTCGCTGTCCAAGCGCCTCGGCATCGAGGAAGGCACCGTTCTGCCGCGCTCGATCATCGAATTCTATTACAAGGCCGATGCGCTCGACGATCCGATGGTGTCGGAAGAGCACATCACCGCTTTCGGCTGGGCAAGCCCGCAGGAGATCGACGACGTCATGGCGCTGGCCATCCGCGTCAACGACTTCCTCTCCGGCCTGTTCATGGGTGTCGGCATCCAACTCGTCGATTTCAAGATCGAATGCGGCCGCCTGTTCGAGGGCGACATGATGCGCATCGTCGTTGCCGACGAGATCTCGCCGGATTCGTGCCGGCTGTGGGACGTGGCAACGCAGGACAAGCTCGACAAGGACCGTTTCCGCCGCGATATGGGCGGCCTCGTCGAAGCCTATCAGGAAGTTGCCCGCCGCCTCGGCATCATGAACGAGAACGAGCCGCCGCGCCCGACCGGCCCGGTGCTCGTCGCCTCGACCGATGGCCTCAAAGGCAAGCCGCACTAAGTCTTCATTTCTTGACGCGATTCCGGACGAAAAACCGCTTCAGACTTTTCCTGGAATTGCTAAGTCTTCGAACAGGAACCTGTCCAGCATGATCAAGGCCCGCATCACCGTCACCCTCAAGAACGGCGTGCTCGACCCGCAGGGAAAAGCCATAGAGCACGCTCTGTCCGGACTGGGGTTCGGCGGCGTCGGCCAGGTGCGGCAGGGCAAGGTCTTCGACCTCGAGCTCTCAGAGACCGACAAGGCCAAGGCCGAAGCCGATCTGAAAGCCATGTGCGACAAGCTGCTGGCGAATACGGTGATCGAGAATTACGCGGTGGAGATCGCTTGATATGAAATCAGCTGTCGTTCTTCTCCCCGGCCTCAACCGCGACCGCGACATGATTGCGGCGCTGACCAAGATCTCTGGGCAGGCGCCGGCGACCGTCTGGCAGACCGACACCGAAATCCCTGATGTGGACCTGATCGCCATTCCCGGCGGCTTCTCGTTCGGCGACTATCTGCGTTGCGGCGCCATTGCCGCGCGCATGCCGGTCATGCGGGCGGTGGCGGAAAAGGCGGCCAAGGGCGTCATGGTCATCGGCGTCTGCAACGGGTTCCAGATTCTGGTGGAAGCCGGCCTTTTGCCTGGCGCGCTGATGCGCAATGCCTCGCTGAAATTCGTCTGCCGAGAGGTGAAGCTCGAAATCGCCAACGCCAACACCATGTTCACCCGCCGCTACCAGCCGGGTCAGATCATCCGCACGCCGGTGGCGCATCACGACGGCAATTATTTCGCCGACGCCGACACGCTTGCCCGTCTCGAAGGCGAAGGACAGGTGGTGTTTCGCTATGCCGAGGGCAGCAATCCCAATGGCTCGATGAACGACATTGCCGGTATCGTCAGCGAGAAGGGCAATGTGCTCGGCCTGATGCCGCATCCCGAAAACCTGATCGAGGCAGCGCATGGCGGAAGCGACGGCCGCGCCCTGTTCGAAGGCGCGCTCGGCGTCGCAGCCTGATATCTCTTCGAATTCCTTTCAAAACGCGGGGGCGGTTGACCATGAGACTGATGATTGTTCGCCTAGGTCCCCTGGCTGCTGCCGGCTTGGCGTTGGCGTCCTGCCAGTCCAGCCCCAAGAGCGCGCTGGTCCCCACGGGCAAGAGCGCTTCGCTGCTGGCCATGGAACAGGTAGCGATATCGGCCCACAAATGCTGGATCGCCAGCAAGGATCCCGCCTTCAAATCCTATCAGATGGCCAATGAGCTGAATTCGTTCAGCGGCACGCCCCGCTTCCTGCTGGTGCCGGCCAAGCATTATGGCGGCAAGCCGCTGCTGGTCGTCCAGGCGCAAGGCAATTCCAGCCGCGTCGACGTGTTCGGTCCGCTGATGGACGATCCGCTCGGCGCGCGCATCGGATCCGACGTTGCACGCTGGCAAACGGGCAATCCGTCGTGTAACGCGGCCGCCTGACGCCAGTGGGCCGCTTCCTGCAGATTGCGGGATTGATCATCGGTCTGGCCGGGCTTGTCCTGCAAGCGTGCATCACCATCCCGGCATCGATGGAAGCCGGCCGCAGTTTTCTCGGCTCCATCGTCTTTCTGTTCAGCTTCTTCACCATCCTGACCAACATCGGTGCGGTGCTGGTCCATGTCTCGCTGCTGTCGCCTTCGGGCTACGCCTGGCTGCCGGCCTTTGCCGGGCCGCGGATGCGGGCCGGCGTCGCCGTGTCCATCGCGCTTGTCTTCATCGTCTATGCGACGGTTCTGGCGCAGCTCTGGCAGCCGCAGGGGCTGTTGCTGCTCTGTGACGTGCTGCTGCACTATGTGACGCCGGTGCTGTTCGTGCTGTGGTGGCTTGTTGCAGGCGCTGACGGCAGGACACGCTGGAGCGACATTTCGTGGTGGATGGCCTATCCGATCGCCTATCTCGCCTATGCGCTGGCGCGCGCACCGATCGCAGGCGAAGTGCCCTACCCGTTCCTCGACGTTGCGAAAAACGGCGCGGCCAACGTCGCCCTTGCGGCGCTGGCCGTCACCGGTGTTTTCCTGGTGCTGTGCATCCTCGCCGTGCTTGCCGATAAGGGCGTCTCACGCCTCAGGGCTCCGGGCACACGCCGCTGACCAGACTACAAGTTAGTCCCAGAATCGCCTGATGCCTTCGCGGTGAGCGTCGTCACGCGACACACCGATGTCCCTGAGCTGCTCGTCGGTCATTTCGAGCAAAGCCAGGCGGCCGCGACGGCGCTCGATCAGCACGTCGATCCATCGCGCCAGCGATCTGACCACATGCACGATCCGGCCGACAAAGCCTCGCCGGCTGGACCAGCGCGGCCCGACCAATTCAATGCCCGCGCAGCGGATTGTCTCGATTGTATCCATTGTCTTTCTGCCAACCTTGCAAATTGTACCCATCTGGTACGGTTCTGATATGCATTGACACCCGATCTGGTGCAATATACAGAATTGTCACCATGACAAATTGGCTCCCTGACCTCACCATCGGTTCCGGCCCGCTTTACCAGCGCCTCGCCGACAGCATCGAGTCGGACATCGACAAGGGCGTTATCGATGCCGGGGCAAAATTGCCACCGCAGCGCGATCTCGCCTATGACATTGGCACGACGGTCGGCACGATCGGCCGGGCCTATCAGCTGCTGCGCGAACGCGGGCTGGTGAGCGGCGAAGTCGGACGCGGGACCTATGTGCTGGCGCAGCAATCGGAAGCGGCGTCACCCGAATTCGCCGAGCCCGCCGTGCAAGGCACGCGCTATGTCGATGCACCGCCGGGCAAGCTGCGCTTCGACAGCACTGCCGCGCCCGACATCGGCCAGGGCGCCATTGTCGCCGACATGCTCTCGCGCACGGTGCAGGATCACCCGCACGAAATATCGAGCTACACCAGGGATTTTCCGGAGCGCTGGTTCGAGGCCGGCGCCCGCTGGCTGTCGCGCAATTCGTTCCGTCCGGTTGCTGAAACCATCGTTCCCACGCTTGGCACACATGCCGCGGTGATGGCGGCGATCGCGGCGCTGACCACGCCGGGCGACTATGTCGCCTTCGAGCACCTCACCTATTCGCAGATCGCCCGCAGCGCCGGGCTGATCGGGCGGCGCATTGCACTTGTCGCATCGGACGTGGAAGGCCTCGATCCCGAGGATTTCGAACGCGTCTGCGCGCAAAAGCACCCGAAGATGATCTTCCTGATGCCGACGGTGCAGAACCCGACCCTGGCGATCCTGTCGGTTTCGCGCCGCGAGGCGATCGCCCGCGTCGCGCGCGCGTACAATGTCATCGTCATCGAGGACGATCTCTATGGCGGCCTGACCGAAGATCCGACGCCGCTCATTGCCGAATATGCACCCGAGCGCACCATTGTCGCCGGCGGTCTGTCGAAATCGGTCGCGGCAGGTGTTCGCGGCGGCTGGCTCTCCTGCCCGCCCGCCTATCGCCATCGCATCCGCGTCGCCCACAAGATGATGACCGGCGGGATGCCGTTCCTGCTGGCGGAGGTGAACGCGCGGCTGGTGCTGTCTGGGCAGGCTGGCGATATCCGCAAACGCAGCATTGCCGAAATTGCCGCCCGCATCGCCATCGTGCGCGAGACACTGGCGGGTTTCGCCTTCAAGTCACACGGCAGCATGCCCTTCGTCTGGCTGACGCTGCCCGATCCCTGGCTGTCCGGCACGTTCAGGAGCGCATGCCTCGAAAATGGCGTGCTCCTCGACGACGAGGACGAGTTCAAGGCGGGGCGTTCCGAGCAGGTTTTTCACGGCGTACGTTTCGGCGTCTCGCAGCCAAGGCGGCGCGAGGACATCACTGGCGGCGTCGCGGTGATCCGGCGGCTGCTGGAGGAAGGCCGCGCCGGCTACGACAGTTCGTCCTGAATCCTTGGCGCTAAGCCGTGCGCCTGTGTACCGATCTCAGGTTCAGCCCTCTGCCTTGAAGTTTTTGGCTTCCTTTGCGCCCTTGTCCTTGCCGTGCTTCTCGGCCAGGTCCTTGGCCTGCTTGGGCGAAACGTCGGTGGTCTCGGCAATATGCATGGCCTCCTTGTCGGAGAGGCGATTGTCTTTCTTGCCTTGCTTGGTGGCCATGTCGAAATCTCCTGATTGGTTTGAGGCCTAACGGCCGGGATGCCATAGCGTTCCCCAGCGGCTCCCCGCTACCATCGTCGCCCTGTGGTTTTCCGGCGTTTTTCGTCATCCAATGGGGTGTATCACGCCAAAGCTTGCGATATGAGGGGACTCAAATTCCCCTCTCCCATGGACATCAATCGCCGCCCATGACCATTTCCAATTCCGTGCCGATTACCCCGGAACTCATCGCCGCGCATGGGCTGAAGCCCGACGAATACCAGCGCATCCTCGACCTGGTCGGGCGCGAACCGAGCTTTACCGAACTCGGCATCTTCTCGGCGATGTGGAATGAGCACTGCTCCTACAAATCCTCGAAGAAATGGCTGCGCACGCTGCCGACCACCGGGCCGCAGGTCATCCAGGGTCCGGGCGAGAACGCCGGCGTGGTCGATATCGGCGACGGCGACTGCGTCGTCTTCAAGATGGAGAGCCACAACCATCCCTCCTACATCGAGCCCTACCAGGGTGCGGCGACCGGCGTCGGCGGCATATTGCGCGACGTCTTCACCATGGGCGCGCGGCCGATTGCGGCGATGAACGCTTTGCGCTTCGGCGCACCGGACCATCCCAAGACCAGGCACCTGGTCAGCGGCGTGGTTTCCGGCGTCGGCGGCTACGGCAATGCGTTCGGCGTGCCGACGGTCGGCGGCGAGGTCAATTTCGACGCCCGCTACAACGGCAACATCCTGGTCAACGCCTTTGCCGCGGGCCTCGCCAAGACCGATGCGATCTTCCTGTCGGAAGCCAAGGGCGTCGGCCTGCCGGTCGTCTATCTCGGCGCCAAGACCGGCCGCGACGGCGTCGGCGGCGCCACGATGGCCTCGGCCGAGTTCGACGACAAGATCGACGAGAAGCGCCCGACCGTGCAGGTCGGCGATCCCTTCACCGAAAAATGCCTGCTCGAAGCCTGTCTTGAGCTGATGGCGTCTGGCGCCGTTATCGCCATCCAGGACATGGGGGCGGCCGGCCTCACCTGTTCGGCGGTCGAGATGGGCGCCAAGGGCGACCTCGGCATCGAGCTTCACCTCGACCAGGTGCCGGTGCGCGAAGAGCGCATGAGCGCCTATGAGATGATGCTGTCGGAGAGCCAGGAGCGCATGCTGATGGTGCTGCGCCCCGAGAAGGAAAAGGAAGCCGAGGCGATCTTCCACAAATGGGGCCTCGACTTCGCCATTGTCGGCAAGACCACCGACGATCTGCGCTTCCGCGTCATTCACCAGGGCGACGAGGTCGCCAACCTGCCGATCAAGGACCTTGGCGACAAGGCGCCGGAATATGACCGCCCCTGGGTCGAGCCGAAGAAACCTGCGGCGCTTGCCGCCGGCGATGCGCCGAAGGCCGATGTCGCCGACGCGCTGCTGAAACTGCTCGGCGGGCCGGACCTGTCGTCGCGGCGATGGGTGTGGGAGCAATACGACACGCTGATCCAGGGCAATTCGCTGCAGCTTCCGGGCGGCGACGCAGGCGTGGTGCGCGTCGAAGGCCATCCGACCAAGGCGCTCGCCTTCTCCTCCGACGTGACGCCGCGCTATTGCGAGGCCGACCCGTATGAAGGCGGCAAGCAGGCGGTGGCCGAATGCTGGCGCAACCTCACCGCCACCGGCGCGCTGCCGCTGGCGGCCACCGACAACCTCAATTTCGGCAATCCGGAACGGCCTGAGATCATGGGCCAGCTGGTCGGCGCGGTGAAAGGCATTGGCGATGCCTGCCGCGCGCTCGGCTTCCCGATCGTGTCGGGCAATGTCTCGCTCTACAACGAAACCAATGGCCAAGGCATCCTGCCGACGCCGACCATCGGCGGCGTCGGGCTGATTGCCGACTGGTCGAAGATGACCCGTATCGGCTTTGCCGCCGAGGGCCAGATGATCCTGCTGGTCGGCGCACCCGCAAGCTGGGGCAGCCATCTCGGCCAGTCCGCCTATTTCAGGGACATCCATGGCCGTACCGACGGGCCGCCGCCATCCGTCGACCTCGCCCATGAAAAGCGCGTCGGCGACCACGTGCGCGCGCTGATCGCGTCGGGCGTCGTCACCGCGGCGCATGACCTTTCCGATGGCGGCCTTGCGGTGGCCCTGGCCGAGATGGCGATGGCGTCCGGCATCGGCGCCTCAATTCCGGGGCTCGCCGGCACCGACCCGATCCCGGTCTGGTTCGGCGAAGACCAGGGCCGCTACCTCCTGACGCTGTCCGTCGATCCGCAGAGCAAGGAATGGGACGCCATCCGCGAGGAACAGAGAAAGCTCGGCATCTTAGCGCCATGGATCGGCTCGACCGGTGGAAACGAACTGAAGCTCGGCGATGCCAGGGCGATCCCGGTCAGCGAATTGACCGCCGCCCACGAAGGCTGGTTCCCGAACTTCATGGACAAGTCCATTTGACCAGCCTGGCAGCCCGGACGCTGATCGCAGTCGTCTTCTGGCCGTCGCTGTTCTTCTTCTGGTTCCTCGGGCCGTTCGTCTTTTTCCTGCTGTCGACGATCTCGAGCGAGGTCTGTCCGCTGCTGGAAAGGCGTAACCAGTTCCTTGAGGCGGCCAATGGCACACTGCCGATGCTGGCCTTGCAAAGCCTGATCTATGCGATCCCCATCGTCTGCCTGGTGCTGTGGAGCCGCCTTTTGCCGAACCCGGCGCGCGCAAGGCATGTCGCCATCTGCATCAAGCTATTTGCCATTGCGGTCATTACCGGCGCGCTGTGGGAATACGGGTCATCGCTGATCTGCGACGGCTATGGCCAACCATTCTTTTCGCCCTTGTGGCAGATGACCAGCTATCTCCCGATTATCACCCTGGCGCTCAACATCCCGCTCTATCTCCTGGTGTTCAGCCTTGGCCGGGGGTTCTCGACCCGCGACGACATTACCGAAGATGGTGTGGTGCACCCGCGGCAGGATGGCCCTTAGACACTGCGTCGCCGACAGAACGGCTTCAACCCGGACCAGAAAGGCTTTAGGCTGCCGTCCGAGTCACTTCGTGCCTAGCCGCCCAGAACAGGATTTTGCCATGGCAATGGATGCCCACGACATCGAAAAACTGATCAAGGACGGGATTCCGGACGCCAAGGTGACGATCCGCGACCTCGCCGGTGACGGCGATCACTATGCAGCCGAAGTGGTGGCCGAAAGCTTCCGCGGAAAGAGCCGCGTCCAGCAGCACCAGATGGTCTATGATGCGCTGAAGGGCAATATGGGCGGCGTGCTGCACGCGCTGGCGTTGCAGACCAGTGTGCCGGACTGACGCCAGGCTGGCCTAGCGCGTCGGCCGCTGGCTTGCCAACACGGCAATGATCGGCCCTGCCGGATATCTTCCGCCGACAATCATCCTGTCGCCATCCGACAGCGCGGAGACCGCGCCGTCGAGGAACAGCGCGTTGCGGCATTGTAGCGCGTCGCGGAACAGCCGCGCAAAGCTGCCGAAACTGACCTCCGACCGCGAGATCGCCAGCACGACGGTGTTTTCGTCACGCACCCCGACGCCGTTCCTGATGTAGCGCGAGGTGCCATTCGCCTCGAAGCGCGGATGTAGCACGCCATCGATCACCAGCATCGGGCCGGACTGCGTGGCGAAGGCAACATCGGGTTTGGCGACGGCTAGGCGTTGCTTTCCATGACAGCCGCCTTGCCCTCATTGCCCACCAGAAAGACGCCGTTCGGTTTCAGGAAGAAATTGCCTTCGCCGTCGGCAAGATTGAGCCGTGACTTTTCGCTGCCGTTCTCGACCAGCAGGCCGACCGGCGACAAATCCTCGTGATACATGCCGCCATTCATGGCGAGCAGCACCGGCCTCCCCTCGCCCGCAACCGCCTTGTCGAAGGCTTCGAGCGAACCAAAAGGCTTGCCATCGGCGCTGGCGTGGAAAACACCGATGCTGTCGGCGCGAAGATCGATCTCGCAGACGACATAGGTCACCGCCTCGAAGGCGACATTCCGGCAAGGCGCGGGCAGGTCACCGCCAATGACCAGCGGCGGCGGCTCCGGGCGTCTCGGCCACCAGACAACGGCAATCGCCGCCAGCAGGATGGCGATCGGAAGGGCGGCGCCATATCGTCTTTTCATCATGTTCCGAAGGCTGCAATCGGCTCGGATGCTTGGCCCAAGACAGGTGATCCTTTGCGCCATTTCCGCGACGGCGGCGCAAACATCTTGTTTCGGCCCATCTATGGGTTTATTTGATGGCTATGCTTCGAGCCTGACTCCCACAGGCGTGAAAGGATATCTCATGAGCGGCATCAACGACTACATCGACAGCGAAGTGAAGGGCAACGACGTCGTCCTTTTCATGAAGGGCACGCCCGGTTTTCCGCAGTGCGGCTTTTCCGGCCAGGTCGTCCAGATCCTCGATTACATCGGAGCCGACTATAAGGGCGTCGACGTGCTGACCTCGGCCGAACTGCGCCAAGGCATCAAGGAATATTCGAACTGGCCGACGATCCCGCAGCTTTACGTCAAGGGCGAATTCGTCGGCGGCTGCGACATCATCCGCGAAATGTTCCAGGCGGGCGAGTTGCAGACGTTGCTCGTCGACAAGGGCCTCAGCGTCAAAGCGACAGCCTGATTCTGAGTTGAGACGGGGCAGCCCCGCCCCGGCAAAATGTTACCTCCCCCTATCGGAGTGAGGACGAAGTTGTGCGCCGGCATGCCGGCGCATATTCGTTTTGAAGATCGGACCCGCCGTGGATCAGCCAGCAAAAGCGCCGCAACAGGCACGCAAATTGCCTATTCCGCGCTGGGAATTCATCGCGCTGTGCGCGGCACTGATGGCGTTGAACTCGCTGGCCATCGACATCATGCTGCCGGCACTGCAGCAAATCGGCGCCACGCTCGGCGTCGAAAATGAAAACCACCGCCAATATGTGATCACCGCCTATATGCTCGGCTTCGGCGGCGGACAGCTTTTCTTCGGGCCGATTTCGGACCGGTTCGGACGCCGCGCGCCATTGGTCGCCGGGCTGGCGATCTATGTCGTGGCGGCCGCGGCCGCGGCCATCGCCCCGTCCTTCGCCATCCTGTTGCTGTGCCGGCTTGTGCAAGGCATCGGTGCTGCCGCCACACGCGTCATCGCCGTCTCGATCGTGCGCGATACGTTCGACGGCCGGCGCATGGCCGAGGTGATGTCGCTGATCTTCATGGTGTTCATGGCCATCCCGGTGATCGCGCCCGGGATCGGCCAGGTCATCATGCTGTTCGCAACCTGGCACTGGATCTTCGTCACCATGGCGGTCGGGGCGCTGATCGTGTCGGCGTGGTCGCTGCTGCGCCTGCCGGAGACTCTGCATCCCGAACATCGCCGGCCGTTGACTGTCTCTTCGGTGATCGACGGCTTCCGCATCGTGCTCACAAACCGCCTCACGCTCTGCTATGCTTTCGCCAGCACCTTCATCTTCGCCGCCATGTTCGGCTTCATCATCTCCGCGCAGCAGATCTATTTCGACATCTTCCACGTCGGCGAGCTATTCCCGGTCATCTTCGCCGGCGTTGCGGGCGTGCTGGCCTTCTCGAACTACCTCAACTCGCGGCTGGTCGGACGGGTCGGCATGCGCCGGCTGTCGCAAGGCGCGCTGCTTCTGTTCCTGTGCATCAGCCTTGCCTGGCTGGTCGTCTCGCTGGAAATGAACATGCCGCTCTGGCTGTTCATCACCTTCTTTGCCTCTGCGATGCTGCCTTTCGGCGGGCTCGGCGCGAATTTCAACGCGCTCGCAATGGAGCCGCTCGGGCAATTGGCGGGCACGGCGTCGTCCATCCTGGGCTTCATGCAGACATTTCTCGGCGGCATTCTCGGTACGCTGATCGGCCAGGCCTTCAACGGCACGGTGACGCCGCTGGCCGCAGGGTTCTGCAGCGTCTCGGTTGCGGCCCTGCTGATGATCCTGATCGCCGAGCGCGGCAAGATGTTCCAGCCGCACAAACCCACCCGTTTCAGGGCACGTCACCGACCTGCATTGAGCGACGCGCCTTGAGATTGTTGGTCTCAAAACCGCATCCACCTTTATGCGACGCGTTTCAGGATGCGCCGCCAATCACTGCCGTGAAACGAGGGAACAGCGGGCGCCCTGCGATGGCGCCACCCATGCTGTCCGACAGCGGCATCGGCAGAGCCTTGTCGAGCGCTTCGAGCACGGACGTGACGAAGACCCGGTTGAGCGCGGCATCGTCTCCCATATGCGAAAAGGTGGCGCGCGGTTTGCCCATCAGCGTGCCGTTTTTGCGAATTGAGAAACTCAGCGTCAGGGTCATGCCAGCACTTCCAGGCGGCGGCTGCCAACAGGCAAAGATCGCGGAAAACATCTCGTCTATGGTATCGACGGGATCGCGACTGCCGCACGCGCGTTCCTGCGATCTTGCCTCAGTGGCGCCAGCGGCGGCCAAGGCAAGTGCAAGCGCCGTTGCAACAATTGCGGACCGATGTTTCATTTCGCGGCTTCCGACTTCGCGAGAGATTGGACACTATAACAGAGCCAATATACTTGACGAAAGCCCTACCAGCAGTTGGACCTATTGCGCCCATGGCTGCATCGGCGAGAAGCTCGGCCAGCCAGTCGATCGCTTGGTCGTCAAATATCATCGGAAATGTCTTGTCCTGTGCTGAGGCTGCCATTGAGGGCGGCAAAGTCGAACAGCTTTCTGTCGAGCAGATGCGACGGCCTGGTGTTGGACAGCGCGCGCAGCATCGTATCCTTGCGGCCCGGCATGCGCTTTTCCATATCGTCCAGCATCGCCTTCATGGCGTTGCGCTGCAGGCCTTCCTGGCTGCCGCAGAGATCGCAGGGAATGATCGGGAATTTCATAGCGGCGGCGAATTTTTCCAGATCGACCTCGGCGCAGTAGCTCAGCGGCCGCAGCACCATGACGTCGCCGTCGTCGTTGAGCAGCTTTGGCGGCATGGCGGCAAGGCGGCCGCCATGGAATAGATTCATGAAGAAGGTTTCGAGAATGTCCTCGCGGTGGTGGCCGAGGACCAGCGCCGAACAGCCCTCCTCGCGCGCGATGCGATAGAGATGGCCGCGCCGCAGCCGCGAGCACAGCGAACAATAGGTGCTGCCCTGAGGCAGCTTGTCGGTGACCACCGAATAGGTGTCCTGATACTCGATGCGATGGGCGATGCCATGCGCATCGAGGTAATCGGGCAAAATGTGCTTCGGGAAGTTCGGCTGGCCCTGGTCGAGATTGCAGGCCAGCAAATCGACCGGCAAAAGGCCGCGCCATTTGAGATCGAGCAGCACGGCGAGCAGGCCGTAGGAATCCTTGCCGCCGGACAAGGCCACCAGCCAGCGGTCGCCGGGCCTCGCCATGGCGAAATCCTCGACCGCCTGACGGGTTAACCGCAACAGCCGCTTGCGCAGTTTGTTGAACTCGACGGAAGACGGCACGTCGGCAAACAGCGGATGGAAGCCGCCTTCAGCAATCGGTTCAACTGTTTCGATGTCTGCCAGCATGTTCATGGCTTGTCGCTTTCCATAGCCGAGAGTGCCGGATTAGCGGACATGGCCGACAAAGAAAAGGCCGCCTCGACGGGCGGCCCCTTCCGGTATCGCAGAAAAGCGATCGCTTAGCGCGAATAGAATTCGACGACCAGGTTCGGCTCCATCTGCACGGCGAACGGAACATCGGCCAGGCCGGGGATGCGCGAGAAGGTCGCGACCATCTTGTTGTGATCGACTTCGATATAGTCCGGCACGTCGCGCTCGGCGAGGCCGACCGCTTCCAGCACGATGACCAGCTGCTTCGACTTTTCGCGCACTTCGACGACATCGCCCGGCTTGCAACGGTACGAGCCGATGTTGACGCGCTTGCCGTTGACGTTAACGTGGCCGTGGTTGACGAACTGGCGAGCCGCGAAAATGGTCGGCACGAACTTGGAGCGGTAGACGACCGCGTCGAGACGCGACTCGAGCAGGCCGATCAGGTTCTCGGAGGTGTCGCCCTTGCGGCGATCAGCCTCTTCATAGACCTTGCGGAACTGCTTTTCGGAGACATCACCATAGTGCCCCTTCAGCTTCTGCTTGGCGCGCAGCTGCAGGCCGAAATCGGAAAGCTTGCCCTTGCGGCGCTGGCCGTGCTGGCCGGGGCCGTATTCACGCTTGTTGACCGGGGACTTCGGGCGGCCCCAGATGTTTTCGCCGAGACGGCGGTCGATCTTGTACTTCGCGGATTCGCGCTTGCTCATCGCATTCCCTTTCAAAACAAACCACCCGGAACCTCATGGTCCGGGTGAAGGAAACGCGCCCTCCTCTGGCCTCCGTTTTCGAGGCCTGACAGGGTTTTCCCACGCAACGCGGCGGAAACCCACGGGACACGTCAGTCTAGACAAGGCCCAGGAAACGATAAACCTGCTTTCCCGGGCTTGCCATGCAAAAGAAACAACCGGGCATTGCGGCCCGGTGTTGGTGCGCTCGTTAAACGGAGATTTGAGCAGAGTCAAGCGCGTCGCTGGCGCTGGGCCCGGCAACCATATCACGTCTTTTGGCGTTGAGTGCCGTGCCGGATGCGGCGGGAGGTTGTTGCGCCGACGGCATTTAGGAAGGGACTGGAGCCAAAGGAGCCCGAAGTCGCATGAAGAAGTTTTTCCTCTCGTTGGTCGGTGCAGCCGTCCTGGCCGGGACGATGTCGATCGCCGTGCCCGAGCCAGCGATGGCCAAGCATTGGCAGGGCCACAAGCATCGTCAGACCTGCCATGTCGTGGTGAAGAAGAAGGTCATCTGGCGGCATGGCCACAAGAAGGTCATCCGCTACAAGGTGAAGCGCTGCTGGTGACGTCAGGAGTTTCGGGCTTGGCCTGAATCGAAGAAGCCCGTGGTTTCGGCCACGGGCTTTGTTATCGACTCGGTTCAAGGTTTCAGTCTGCCGATTTCTTCTCCGGCAGGCCTTTGCGCTTGGTCTCTGCGAATTCCTCGAGCTGTTTTTCGCTCATCGAATTGTACATCGACTTCGACGCGCCTTGAAGCTCGCTCTTCCTGGTCTCGCCGCGCTTGGCCGACAGGGCTGCGCCAGCGGCCTTTTGCTGTGCTTTTGAGGTTGCAGGCATATCGACACCTCCTTTGCTGCCAGGGGAAGAAACGTTGCGCTCCGGCGACGGTTCCAGCGCTGGCGGTCAACTTCCGTTCCGCGCTCATGCCAGCCCATGGTCGGCCGGCACTGCCGGCAAACCACCTTCCCGTGCCCGCAACGCCGGTGTAGGACGGCGCCATGAAATCGTTGAACGATCCCTCGCAGGCACTCGCTACCGGCCTCGCGAAAATCCGCACCGAGTTCCATGTGCCGGAGGGATTTCCCCCTGATGTAACGGCCATGGCACAGACGGCGGCCAGGCGCGTGCCCGACCAGCATGCCGACCGCACGGCGATGCCCTTCGTGACGCTCGATCCCGCGGCTTCCACCGATCTTGACCAAGCGTTTTCGATCGAAGCGAGCGGTAGCGACCTTCTGTTGCACTATGCGATTGCCGACGTAGCCTGGTTCGTCGCGGACGGCGACGCGGTGGATCGCGAAGCCTGGGCGCGGGGCGAAACCCTGTATTTGCCGGACGGCAAGGCCGGGCTCTATCCCCGGGTCATTGCCGAGGGCGCCGCGAGCTTGCTGCCCGGCGGTCCGCGTCCGGCTGTCATCTTCACGGTCCGGATCGCCGACGACGGAGCGGTAAGGCTGGATGGCGCGGAGCGGGCAATCATTCAAAGCCGCGCCAAGCTCGCCTATGACAGCGTGCAGGCCGCCGACGTCCCAGTCGGCTTCGCCGAAATCGCGCGGCGCATGGCGGCGGCCGAAGACCGTCGCGGCGCTTCGCGCGTCGACCCGCCCGAGCAGGAGGTGGAACAGCTTGCCGATGGCACATTCCAGCTTGCGTTCAGACCGCTGCTGCAATCCGAGCAAGACAACGCAGCACTTTCGCTGGCCGCCAACATGGCGATTGCCGACGCCATGCTGGCACACCGGACCGGCTTGTTTCGGGTGATGGTGCCGCCCGATGCTTCCAAAGTGCAAAGACTGCGCAGCGCGGCACGGGCCTTAGGCCTGTCCTGGCCTCCTTCGACCAGCCTGCCCGACTATCAGCGAACCCTCGATCCGACCAACAGGCAACAGGCAGCGCTGATGCTGGAAATCCGCCGCGCCGGCTCCGGTGCGTCCTACCAACCCTATGAGGAAGGCGTTGTCCCCTGGCACGAGGCGATGGCCGCGACCTATGCCCACGCCACCGCGCCCCTGAGGCGGCTGGCCGATCGCTACGTCGTGCGCTGCGTGCTGGCCATCGCCAACGGCCAGCCGGTGCCGCAAGCCGTTACCGAGGCGTTTTCCAGACTGCCGAAGGTGATGGGCCGCGCAGGCGCCCGCGCCTCGCAGATCAACCACGCGGCCATCGACCTTGCCGAGGCGGTGATGCTGAGGGGGCGCATGGGTGAAACATTCAAGGCCGTCGTCACCGACGTCGGTGATCAGCGTGCGCGCGTTCAGCTCTCGGACATGCCTGTCGTTGCGAATGTGAAGGCCTCGGGGTTCAGGCAGGGCGATGGCCTAACGCTAAGGCTTGTTTCGGCCGATCCGGATCGGCGCGTCATTGTCTTCGAGCCTGTCTAAAGCGCGTCGGCGACGCGCTGTAGTTTTTTGTTTTTATGCATGTCGTTGTCCCAAGATCGCTGCGCACTTTTGGGCGACATGCATTAGCGCGCGCTCAATCCAAAACCCTGCATCAGCCGGCTGATGGCGAAATCCGCCTTTCCCGAGGTAAAGACGGCGATGTCAGGCTCGCTTTGCGGCAATGGCCCGTCGACAGCCGGAAGCAGCGACAGAGCACGCCGCGCAATCGCCTCGGCCGGGTCGATCCAGTCGACCGGCCAGGGCGCGGTCTTGCGCATGCGATTGGCCAGGAACGGATAGTGCGTGCAGGCGAGCACGACGATGTCCGTGCGCAAATCGTCATGCTGCACGAAACACGGTGCGATCTCGGCACGCACGGCCTCCTCGTCGACAAAGCCCTCGCGCATGTAGGCCTCGGCCAGTCCGGCGAGATTGTTGCTGCCGACCAGCCGGACATGGCATTTCTGCGCCCATTTGCCGATCAGGTCGCGCGTGTACTGGCGCTTCACCGTGCCCGGCGTCGCCAGCACCGAGACCAGCCCGGAGCGGGTGCGCTCGGCAGCCGGCTTGATTGCCGGCACCGTGCCGACAAAGGGATGGCCAGGGAATTTTTCCCGCAACGCATCGATCACCAGCGTCGAAGCGGTATTGCAGGCGACGACCGAAATTTCCGGATCAAAACGGTCGAGCAACTTGGCGAAGAGCTCGACTATATGGGCCTGCAGCGCCGGCTCTTCCCACGCGCCGTAGGGAAAGGCCTTGTCATCGGCGACGTAGACGAAGCGCCGGTCGGGCATCAGCACGCGCGCTTCGCGCAGCACGGTCAATCCGCCAACGCCGGAATCAAACATCAGGATCGGACGGTGGCTCATTGATATCGGACCATGAAAGAGGCTGGATAAGAAGGCATTGGCGGTCATTGGCCAATGCCGTTCTATCTGCAACCATCATGGTCTTGAAGTGGCGAATGTCAGCAAGTTCTTAGCAAAGCCGGCGAAGACGACCTTGCCTCGGTTGCTCTAGAGCCCGCGCTTGCCGAAGCCGGCGGGCCGAGGACGGCCCAAAGGTTGGGCGGACGGCACCGAGCGCGTGGCCGGTGTGGCGTTGCGCATGGAAGACTGTGCCGTGCTGCTGGCCATCCGGCCGGATCCCGCAGGCATGGGCGTATCGCCATCGAAATCGAAAACCGATGTCAGTTCGTCGATATTGATGCCCGCCACCGGCTTAGCCACCAGGATCGTGCACCAAAGGCCAAAGATCGACAGCGCAAGCAGGTTGAGACCGCTGGACGTGCTTTCCGGATTGTTGAAATCGATGACCAGCAGCGTGCCTGCCTGCAGAAAGGCGTAGATGGCGCAGAACACGATGTAGGACCACAGGATCCAGGCTTTGCCGCTGGCGTCGCGGCTGCGTCGCCAGGCGATGTTGGCACGCATGACCATGGCCAGGAGTGAAACGACCAGAACCGCGCCTGCCATCCCTTGCCGCGATGGACCGGGCGCCGAGTTGACCAGCCCCTCAAAGCCGATCGTGCCAACGATGCACAGCACAGCAAGAACGGCCTCGAGCAGGGCTACGCCGAGCGAATAGAAGAAGAAGCGCATACGGCCGATTTTGGACGTGAACATTTGCCACCCCACCGTTTTGACAACAATGGATGAGAGGCAAATAAAATTCGGTTACTTCAGCCGTTCGAAGCTTAGCGATTTCTAATCTTCTTTGTCTGCCTGGCGTTTTCGCGCAGCGGCCGGCAAACGCCTTGGATCGTCTCCCGGCGAGCCGTCACCGCGCGGCATGGCCGGCGAAAACCGGTCGAGCGACGAGATGATGCCACGCAGCACTTTCAGTTCCGGCTCGGCGAAACCGGCGCGCGTCAAGACGGCGCGCAGATTGTCGACCATCTTGGGTTTCTTGGGCGCCGGGCGGAAATAGCCGCGCGCTTCGAGCGCGCCTTCGAGATAGGCAAACAGCCCGTGCAACTCTTCCTTGCTTGCCGGCTTCATTTCAGGGCTGGAGAAATTGGTCGCCGTCTCGTCTTCCAGGCCCGACTTCATCCATTCATAGGACATCAACAGCACGGCCTGGGCGATGTTGAGCGACGAAAAGCCGGGATCCACCGGGAAGGTGACGATCTCGTCGGCCAGCCCGACCTCGTCATTGTAGAGCCCAAAACGCTCGCGGCCGAACAAGATGCCGGTGCGCAGGCCGGCCATCTGACGCGCCCTCAGCGCCCTGCCCGCTTCGACCGGACCACGCACGGGTTTGAAGCCGTCGCGCTCCCGCGCCGTGGTGGCGAAGACGAAGTTGAGGTCGGCGACGGCGGACGCCAGGTCGCCGAACACTGTTACGGCATCGATGACATGGTCGGCGCGGCTGGCGGCGGCGCGCGCCTTCTCGCTCGGCCAGCCGTCACGCGGGTTGACCAGTCTCAGTTCGGCAAGGCCGAAATTGGCCATGGCGCGCGCAACCATGCCGATATTCTCGCCGAGCTGCGGCTCGACCAGGATGATCGCCGGCCCGGCGGCGGATTCGTTTTCAGGATGATCGACGGCGGACATGATCTCAATGAACTGCTGTTTGCGGCATTTCAGCGTTCCCTGCCACATCCGCTCGGCAAAATGAAGCTTTTGCAAAACACCGGTCGCGGCACAGACGACCCATTCTGCACGGATCGGCGTTTGCGCGGCCAAATAGGCTTTGATATACGCTCCGCATCCCCGGCCGAAGCCATGCGGGCAAGGCCGTTTAGTTCCCCAAAAGCGAGGCATTCTTTTCATGGCGAAGATCAAGGTGGCGAACCCGGTCGTCGAGCTCGACGGCGACGAGATGACCCGCATCATCTGGCAGTTCATCAAGGACAAGCTGATTCACCCTTATCTCGACCTGAAGCTCGAATATTACGACCTCGGCGTCGAGCACCGCGACGCCACCAACGACCAGGTGACCATCGATTCGGCCAATGCCATCAAGAAATGGGGCGTCGGTGTGAAATGCGCGACGATCACGCCCGACGAGCAGCGCGTCGAGGAATTCAAGCTGAAGAAGATGTGGAAGTCGCCCAACGGCACCATCCGTAACATTCTCGGCGGTACCATTTTCCGCGAACCGATCATCATGAAGAACGTGCCGCGTCTCGTGCCGGGATGGACCAAGCCGATCATCGTCGGCCGTCATGCCTTCGGCGACCAGTATCGCGCCACCGATTTCCGCTTCCCCGGCAAGGGCAAGCTGACCATCAAGTTCGTCGGCGAGGACGGCAAGGTGATCGAGCACGACGTGTACGACGCACCCGGCGCCGGTGTTGCCATGGCGATGTACAATCTCGACGACTCCATCCGCGAATTCGCCCGCGCCTCGCTGAATTACGGCCTGCTGCGCAATTATCCGGTTTATCTCTCGACCAAGAACACCATCCTCAAAGCCTATGATGGCCGCTTCAAGGACATTTTCCAGGAGGTCTACGAGGCTGAATTCGAGGCCGAGTTCAAGGCGAAGAAGCTGTGGTACGAGCACCGGCTGATCGACGACATGGTGGCCTCCGCCCTGAAATGGTCTGGCGGCTACGTCTGGGCCTGCAAGAATTATGACGGCGACGTCCAGTCCGACACGGTGGCGCAAGGTTTTGGCTCGCTTGGCCTGATGACCTCCGTGCTGATGACGCCGGACGGCAAGACGGTGGAAGCGGAGGCCGCGCACGGCACCGTGACGCGCCACTATCGCCAGCACCAGAAGGGCGAGGAAACCTCGACCAATTCGATCGCCTCGATCTTCGCCTGGACGCGCGGCCTCGCCCACCGCGCCAAGCTCGACGATAATGCCGAGTTGAAGCGATTTGCCGACACGCTGGAGAAGGTCTGCATCCAGACGGTTGAGAGCGGCTTCATGACCAAGGACCTGTCGCTCTTGATCGGTCCCGACCAACCATGGCTGTCGACCACCGGCTTCCTCGACAAGATCGACGAGAATTTGCAGAAGGCGATGGCGTAAGCCGGCAGCCATGGCCAAGCCGGTCGTCTACGGGGCGGACTACAGCGTCTATGTGCGCATCGTCCGCCTCGTGCTGGCGGAAAAAGGCATCGACTACGACCTTGTGCCGGTCGATGTCTTTGCCGCCGAGGGCACTCCCGCCTGGTACTTCGAGCATCACCCTTTCGGCCGCATTCCGGCCTTCGAGCACGGCGGGTTTCGCCTGTTCGAAACCAGCGCAATCGCCCGCTATGTCGACGAGGCGTTCGACGGCCCGGCACTGCAGCCAAAAGACGCCCGCACCCGCGCAACGATGAACCAGATCATCGGCATGCTCGACGCCTATGCCTACAGATCGATGGTCTGGGACGTCGCCGTCGAGCGGCTTGAGAAGGAAGCGCCAGACGAGGCACTGGTCGCCAACGGGCTGCGCCAGGCGGAAACGGTGCTGCGGGTGCTCACCGCACTCAAGCCTCCCGGGCCGTGGCTGCTCGGCGACCAGCTGACGCTGGTCGACCTGCATGCGGCATCCATCATCGCCTATTTCGTCAAGATCGCCGACGGGCAAAAGCTGCTTGCGGCGTTCGCCGACATCCAGGCCTGGTGGAACGGCATCGCAAAACGTCCGAGCCTGGCGGCGGGCTGATATGGGTTCGGGCCATGGCTGACCCATCTCGCCAGGACGCGCTCACCATCGCCAGAATTGTCAGGGTCAACCACGCCGGTGAGTTCGGTGCGATCAGGATCTATTCGGCGCAGATTCTTGTCGCCAGGCGCTTCTGGCCGGATTGCGTGCCATCCTTGTCGGAGATGCTCGGGCACGAGCGCACGCATTGCGCCGCCTTCCGTGCCGCCATGCCGGCGCGGAAGGCGCGACCGTGCCGGGTGATGCAATTCTGGAGCTGGGGTGGCTGGCTGCTGGGTTTTGTGACCGCCCTGATTGGTCCGCAAGGCATCTGGGCCTGCACGGCGGCTGTTGAAGCGGCGGTGCACCGCCATCTGGATGATCAGCTGTTTTTTCTCGCCAACCGCGACCACGACTTGCACGGCATCATCCTGGCGATCCGCGAGGAAGAGCTCGCCCATCTCCATCACGCCGAAGAGCAGCTGAAATCGTCCGGCCCGGCGCTGAACTTTTTACGGTCGCTGATTTCGATCGCCACGGACGTGCTGATCTGGCTGTCCACCTGGGGCGATTCCAGCAGAATGACGCGCGCCCTGAAAGCGGCGAAAAAGAACTAGCTAGACGGACCGTCTAAGAGCTGATTGCCGGCTTGCCACTATCAGCCACAGAATGGCAAGCACGGCGGCGAAGGCCGGAAAGCCGCACACAAAACCAGATAAGGCATAGGGTGGCTTTCAGGCTGCCTCCAGCGCCGCCCTCACCGCGGCGATCGCATCATTGGCCTTCGAGGCGTCCGGGCCGCCGGCTTGCGCCATGTCGGGCCGTCCGCCACCGCCCTGCCCGCCCAATGCGGCCGAGGCAACGCGCACAAGATCGACAGCGCTGAAGCGGCCGACGAGATCGTCCGTCACTGCGACCACGACGCTTGCCTTGTTGTCTTCGCCCGCACCGACGAAGACGACGACGCCTGAGCCGAGCGAAGTCTTGCCGGCATCGGCCAGCGGCTTCAAATCCTTCGGCGACACGCCGGAAACCGCTTTGCCGAGGAAGCCGATACCGGCGACGGTTTCGGTGGTGGCCGGAGCATCGGCCGCGGCACCACCGCCCAGCGCGAGTTTCTTGCGCGCTTCGCTCAGCTCCTTCTCGAGCTTCTTGCGCTCCTCGAGCAGCGTCTCGACACGCGCCGGCACGTCGGCCGGCGAGATCTTCAGCACAGCCGCCGTCGCCTTCAGGCGTCTGTCCTGCTCGTCGAGATATTTTCGTGCGGCTTCGCCGGTCAGCGCCTCGATGCGGCGCACGCCGGCGGCGACTGCGCTGTCGGAGACGACACGGACCAGGCCGATATCGCCGGTCGCCCGGACATGGGTGCCGCCACAAAGTTCGACGGAATAGGGTCTATTGGCCTTGGCGCCATGCACGCCGGTGCCCATCGAGACGACACGCACCTCGTCGCCGTATTTTTCGCCGAACAGCGCCATGGCGCCTTCGGCGATGGCGTCGTCGACCGACATCAGCCGCGTCGTCACCGGGCTGTTCTGGACGACGATTTCGTTGGCCATGCGCTCGACCTCTTCGAGATCTTCGGCCGAGATCGGCTTGTTGTGCGAGATGTCGAAGCGCAGGCGCTCGGGCGCGACCAGCGAACCTTTCTGCGCGACATGGGTGCCCAGCACCTCGCGCAGCGCCTCATGGATCAGATGCGTTGCCGAATGGTTGGCACGCAGCCGGGTGCGGCGCGCATGGTCAACCTTCAGCTCGACGGCTGCACCTGGCTTGACCGTGCCGTTCGTCACCTTGCCCAGATGCACGAACAGGCCGTCGGCCTTTTTCTGCGTGTCGGAAACCTCGATCGAGAAACCTTCGCCGGAGATGATGCCGGTGTCGCCCATCTGGCCGCCCGACTCGCCATAGAACGGCGTCTGGTTGACGACCACCGCCACCGCGTCGCCCTTGCCGGCGCTATCGACTGTCTTGCCGTCCTTGACCAGGGCCTGGATGAGGCCTTCCGCCTGTTCGGTCTCGTAGCCGAGGAATTCGGTGGCGCCGGCCTTCTCGCGTACAGAAAACCAGATGGTCTCGGTGGCCGCGTCGCCGGAGCCAGCCCAATGCTTGCGCGCTTCGGCCTTCTGCTGCTCCATCGCATGGGTGAAGCCGGCAAGGTCGACCGAGATGTTGCGCTGGCGCAGTGCGTCCTGCGTCAGATCGAGCGGGAAGCCGTACGTGTCATAGAGCTTGAACGCCGTCTCGCCATCCAGCATATCGCCGGCGTGCAGCGTATCCGTCGCCTCCGAGAGCAGGCCGAGGCCGCGCACCAGCGTCTTGCGGAACCTGGTCTCCTCGAGCTTCAGCGTCTCGGTAATCAGCTGTTCGCCGCGCAGCAGTTCGGGATAGGCCTGGCCCATCTCACGCATTAGCGCCGGCACCAGCTTCCACATCAACGGCTCCTTGGCGCCGAGCAACTGCGCATGGCGCATGGCGCGGCGCATGATGCGGCGCAGCACATAGCCGCGGCCTTCGTTCGACGGCAGCACGCCATCGGCCACCAGGAAAGAGGACGAGCGCAGATGATCGGCAATGACGCGGAAGGAGGCGACCGTCTCCTTGTCGGGTCCCTGCCCGAGCGCTGACGAGGCCGCATCGATCAGATGACGGAACAGGTCGGTCTCGAAGACGCTCTCCACCCCTTGCAGGATGGAGGCCATGCGCTCCAGGCCCATGCCGGTGTCGATCGACGGCCGCGGCAGGTCGATGCGCTCATCCTTGGTGACCTGCTCATATTGCATGAACACCAGGTTCCAGAATTCAAGGAAGCGGTCGCCGTCCTCCTCCGGGCTGCCGGGAGGGCCGCCCCAGATGTGCTCGCCACGGTCGATGAAGATTTCCGAGCACGGCCCGCACGGTCCGGTGTCGCCCATAGCCCAGAAATTGTCGGAGGTCGGGATGCGGATGATGCGGTCATCGGAGAAACCGGCGATCTTCTTCCAGAAGCCGGCCGCCTCGTCATCGGTGTGATAGACGGTGACCAGCAGCTTGTCCTTGTTCAGCCCGAACTCCTTGGTGATCAGGTTCCAGGCCAGTTCGATGGCGCGCTCCTTGAAATAGTCGCCGAAGGAGAAATTGCCGAGCATTTCGAAGAAGGTCAGATGGCGCGCGGTGTAGCCGACATTGTCGAGGTCGTTGTGCTTGCCGCCGGCGCGCACGCTTTTCTGCGCAGTGGTGGCGCGCGAATAGGACCGCTTCTCCAGGCCGGTGAAGACGTTCTTGAACTGCACCATGCCGGCATTGGTGAACATCAGCGTCGGGTCGTTGCGCGGCACCAGCGGGCTCGAGGCCACGACCTCGTGGCCCTCCTTGCGGAAATAGTCGAGGAATGTCGACCGGATCTCGTTCACGCCACTCATGAGTGCTGCCTTTTCGCGAAAACCGCCGGCACGGCCGGCGGACACTGGTCTCTGCTTTTTAGAAGATTGACTTGGCCTTTTAGCGGGCACGCCCCACCCTGTCCAGAAACACGGAATTGGGCCAATCCGGCAACTGCCAAGCCGGCTTCACGCTGCCCAAAAACGAAAACCGCCAGCGCGAAGGCCGGCGGTTTGAAACGCAATACTAAAGAACTCGGTTACTTAAGCATCGGATAATAGACTGGATTTATGGCCGAACTCTGGCCGTGCCCTACATGGCGCCGGATTCTTCCTCGAAGCCGTCGTCGCTTTCGCCGCGCTCGGGGCCACCATTTTCAAGAAATTTCTCGGCGATCAGCCCGGCATTCTGCCGCAGCGCAAGTTCGATCTCACGCGCCGTGTCGGGATTGTCGCGCAGGAACAGTTTGGCGTTTTCGCGACCTTGGCCGAGACGCTGCGAATTGTAGGAGAACCAGGCGCCGGACTTCTCGACCACGCCGGCCTTGACGCCGAGATCGACCAGTTCGCCGGTCTTGGAGACGCCCTCGCCATACATGATGTCGAACTCGACCACCTTGAAGGGCGGCGCCAGCTTGTTCTTGACCACCTTGACGCGGGTCTGGTTGCCGACGACCTCGTCGCGGTCCTTGACCGAGCCGATGCGGCGGATGTCGAGGCGCACCGAAGCGTAGAATTTCAGCGCGTTGCCGCCGGTCGTGGTTTCCGGCGAACCGAACATGACGCCGATCTTCATGCGGATCTGGTTGATGAAGATGACCATGGTGTTGGAGCGCGAGATCGAGGCAGTCAGCTTGCGCAGCGCCTGGCTCATCAGACGCGCCTGGAGACCGGGCAGCGAATCGCCCATCTCGCCCTCGATTTCAGCGCGCGGCGTCAGGGCGGCCACCGAATCGACGACCAGCACGTCGATGGCGCCGGAACGCACCAGCGTGTCGCAGATTTCCAGCGCCTGCTCGCCGGTGTCCGGCTGCGAGATCAAGAGGTTTTCCAGATCGACGCCGAGCTTGCGGGCATAGACCGGGTCGAGCGCGTGCTCGGCATCAACGAAGGCACAGATGCCGCCCTTCTTCTGGGCTTCCGCCACCGTGTGCAGCGCCAGCGTCGTCTTGCCCGAGCTTTCCGGCCCGTAGATCTCGACAATGCGGCCGCGCGGCAGGCCACCGACGCCAAGCGCGATGTCGAGGCCAAGCGATCCGGTCGGCACGGTTTCAATCTCGACGACCTGCTCGTTGGCGCCCAGCCGCATGATCGAGCCCTTGCCGAAGGCGCGCTCGATTTGCGACAGCGCCGCGTCCAGAGCCTTTGATTTGTCCACCGCTTTGTCCTCTACAAGCCGCAAAGAATTCTGAGCCATGATACATCACCCCTTGGTCGTCAATGAAGGCCGGACAATCCGTAATCCCTGCCCTATTTGTACCTTTTTTGTTCTCGTTTGGCAAGAGGGGTCAAATATCTGAAAAGCAATCTTTATCCGGATTTGTTCTTTTTTTGTCTCATGGTTTCGTTTCCGGATGTATCCACCATTGGGCCAGATGCTCCGGCTGTTTCGATCGGCCGAATCGCCGGCTCGCCTGCGAAGCTCCGTCGCACAGCCTAGCGCTTGTCCGGTTCGAAAAACAAAGGTCATATCGCCGGCATGGTGAAATCAGCAAAGATACTGGCGGTGGGCGGCGCCCATATCGATCGCCGCGGCCAGGTGTCGGGCACGTACGTGCCCGCGGCGTCCAACCCCGGCACGATGCGCGAGGCTGTCGGCGGCGGCGTTTTCAACGCGCTGCGCAGCCTGGTGCGGCGCGGCGTCTCGGCCTCGCTTTTGTCGGTGCGCGGCGGCGATGCCTCGGCCGAGACGGTTGCGCGCGCCATCGCCGACTCCGGCATTGCCGACCTGTCGGCGGTTTTCCTCGACCGCACGACGCCGAGCTACACCGCGCTGATCGATCGCGACGGCGAGCTGATCACCGGCTTTGCCGATATGGCGCTCTACGATTTGGCGTTCCCCAAGCAGATCCGCCGCTCCAAGGTGCGCGAGGTGGTCGCCGAGGCCGATGCGGTGCTCTGCGACGCCAATCTGCCATCAACGGCGCTGGAGCGGCTGGTGGGGCTCGCCGCCGGCAAGCCGGTGTTCGCCATCGCCATTTCGCCGGCCAAGGTGGTGCGGCTGATACCGGTGCTGAAGGAACTCGCGCAGGTCTTCATGAACCGGCGCGAGGCCATGGTGCTGGCCGGCGTCGATGCCAATGCCACCGAGCGCGAGACCGTCGACGGACTGCGCTGCAGCGGCCTCACCAGTGGCGTGGTGACGGCGGGCGACGGCCCGGTGCTGGGATTCGACGAAGCCGGCGCCTTCTCTATCCTGCCGCCGGCGCCGAGAAAAGTCGCCGACGTCACCGGCGCCGGCGACGCGCTGGCCGGCGCCACCATCGCTGCCCTGCTGCGCGGCCTGCCCCTGCGCCAGGCATTGCGCGAGGGCGTTGCCGCCGCCACGCTGGCCATTGAAAGCGCCGACGCGGTTCCGGCCTTCACGATTGCGACCTTCACTGAGGCACTGGCTCTTGTGCCCGACGCGCAGGAAATGGCATGAGGGCGGCCAATTGCCATTGCCGGAGCGCGACGTCCAAGCGGACGCGCGGATCTCCGGATCGGAGACCATCATGACACCGCAAAGCGCCCGCCCCTTCATCGACCTCCACGCGCCCGTGGCCGAGGCGCTCGCCGCTGGCCGCCCCGTCGTGGCGCTGGAAAGCACCATCATCACCCATGGCATGCCTTACCCCGACAATGGCGCCATGGCCGCCAATGTCGAAAAGATCATCCTGGACAATGGCGCGGTGCCGGCGACGATCGCCGTGGTCGCCGGCCGCATCAAGATCGGACTGTCCGACGGCGAGCGCGAGTCGCTGGCCATGACCGCCGATGCCATGAAGCTGTCGCGCGCCGACCTCGGCTTTGCGGTGGCGCAAGGCCGCACCGGCGGCACCACGGTCGCCGCCACCATGATCGCCGCCGACATGGTCGGGATGAAGGTGTTCGCCACCGGCGGCATTGGCGGCGTCCACAAGGGCGCGGAAAAGAGCTTCGACATCTCGGCCGATCTCGACGAGTTGGCGCGCACGCCGGTCATCGTCGTCTCGGCCGGCGCCAAGGCGATCCTCGACATCGAAAAGACGCTGGAAGTGCTGGAGACGCGCGGCGTGCCGGTGATTGGCCATGGCTGCGAGACGATGCCGGCCTTCTGGTCGCGGCATTCGCCGTTCCGCGCGCCGCTGACCCTGCACAGACCGGAAGAGATCGCGCATTTCTACAAGACCAGGGCGGCACTTGGCCTGGTCGGCGGCATGCTGATCGCCAACCCGGTGCCGCAGGACGATGAAATCCCGGCCGACGAGATGGCCGGCTATATCGAGGCCGCGCAGAAGGCGGCGGAAGTGCAGAATGTGACCGGAAAGGCGGTGACGCCGTTCCTGTTGGGCAAAATCCTCGAACTGACCGGCGGCCGGAGCTTGAAGACCAACATCGCGCTGGTCGAGAACAATGCGCGGTTGGCGGCGAGGATTGCGAAGGCGCTGTAGGATCGCCTACGTCGGCGGGACAGCACCCCCCTGGCCTGCCGGCCATCTCCCCCGCAAGGAGGGAGATTAACAGCTTAGCCGCAGGCTCCCATTTTCAACGTTGGTGATTGGCGAAGGCCAATGTGACAACTGATCTCCCCCCTTGCGGGGGAGATGTCCGGCAGGACAGAGGGGGGTGGGAAGAAACGCGGCGGTCCCGGTTCACTTCCCCGCCCTTCGTCCCGCCTCATAAGCCCGACGCGCCCACACCCTCATCTCGTCAGGATCATCAAACGCGTCGTCGGGAATGCTCCAGTACGGCATCGCGACCAGCTTGCCGTGGCGGGTGCCGGTATAGGTCCATTGCTTGCAGCCGGCGGCTTCGAAGTCGGGCGCGCTTTGCTCGTCAGCCTTGAGCAGCAATTCGCCGCGCAGCACGATAGCGACGATGACGCCGTCGAAATAGATACCCTTGCCGCCGAACAGTTTTCGGATACTGACCGGGCCGAGGCCTTCGAACAGTTCTTCGATGCGTTCATTGTCCATGCCGCAATCATGTCACCGGGCTTGCCACGGCTGCAACCAAAAACCATGCTGGCAAGTTGAGAGCCATCCGTCGGAGTTCTGTCATGCCGCTGCTGCTCAAGGGATCCTGCCGCTGCGATGCCGTCCATTTCGAGGTGGAGAGCAACACGCCGGTGCCGTTCATGCTGTGCTACTGCTCGATCTGCCGCAAGCAGCAGGGCGGCGGCGGCTTCGCCATCAATCTCGGCGCCGATTACAAGACGCTGAAAATCAAGGGCAAGCGCAATCTCGGCGTCTACCAGGCCGAGATCGCGGACGACGAGCATCCAAACTGCGAGATTTCGACCGGCGAGCGCAATTTCTGCAAGAAGTGCGGTTCGGCGCTCTGGCTCTACGATCCGACCTGGCCGGAACTGGTGCACCCGTTCGCCTCGGCAATCGACAGCGAGTTGCCGAAGCCGCCGGAGAAGGTGCATCTGATGTTGAAATACAAGGCGAGTTGGGTCGAGCCGGTGATCGGCAAAAAGGACAAGGTCTTCGACGTCTATCCCGAGGAATCGATCGCCGACTGGCACAAGCGGACGAAGATGTGGGTGAAGTGAGGGCTCGGAGCGCGACTTGCGATGGTTAGCACTGCCCCTCACCCGGCCCTTCGGGCCGTTCGTCATTCGAAAAGCCAAGCAATTGGCTTTTCGCCCGCTGCGCGGACCATTCCTCACCTCCCCGTGAACGGGGATAAGGAAGATCAGGCCGAAGCGCGCGCCTCAGCCAGCGCCTTCAGGTCGGCGGGCTTCAGTTCGACGGATTCGCCGCAGCCGCAGGCCGAACTCTGGTTCGGGTTGTGGAAGGTGAAGCCGGTGCGCAGCGTGGTCTGCTCGAAATCCATCTCGGTGCCGAACAGGAAAAGGGCAGCCTCGGGCGCGACATAGACATGCGCGCCGTCGCGTTCGATATGGTCGTCCTTGGTGTTGGGCTCGGTCACCAGGTCGACCGTGTATTCCATGCCGGCGCAGCCGCCCTTCTTGATGCCGAGGCGAATGCCATGCGCATTGTCGCGCGTGGCGACGATCTCGCGCACCCGGTCGGCTGCCTTTTCGGTCATCGTGATGACGGCGAAGCGTCCCATTCTTTTTCCTCTTCCATTCCATGCAGGTTCAAGGCCTGCCGAATGATTCCTCACCTAAAATGGTGAAGTTTTACCACTGGTGCAAGTGCACCAACCTCAGTCAACCTAGTACCAGCCCACCGCCACCTGCGCCTCTTCCGACATGCGGTCGGGCGACCAGGGCGGGTCGAAGGTCATGTTGACCTCGACGCCGGAGACGCCTTCGACGGCGCCGACGGCGTTTTCCACCCAGCCGGGCATTTCGCCGGCCACCGGACAGCCGGGCGCGGTCAGCGTCATGTCGATCTTGACCGCGCGGTTGTCCTCGATGTCGATCTTGTAGATGAGGCCGAGCTCATAGATGTCGGCCGGGATTTCCGGGTCATAGACGGTCTTCAGCGCCGAGACGATGTCGTCGGTCAGCCGCGCCAGCTCGTCGGCGGGAATGGCCGAGGCGGAAACCAGCGGATTGATGGCTGCTTCCGGCGCGGTGGTGTGGCTCGCATCATCCATGGTCGTCATCCAAAGAACCTGTCACCCGAAGAACTTGCGCGCTTTTTCCAGCGCATCGGCCAAAGCGTCGACTTCGGCCCTGGTATTATACATGCCGAACGATGCCCTGCATGTGGAGGTTACGCCAAAGCGTTTCAACAGCGGCTGGGCGCAATGGGTGCCCGCGCGGACGGCAACACCCTGCCTGTCTATCACCATCGACACGTCATGGGCATGAATGCCCTGCAATTCGAAAGAAATGATGGCGCCCTTGTCCGGCGCGTCGCCGAAGATGCGCAGCGAGTTGATGGCGCGCAGCCGTTCATGCGCATAGGTCTTGAGATCGGCCTCATGGGCGGCAATGCGCTCGCGGCCAACCTTTTCCATGTATTCCAATGCTGCACCCAGGCCAATCGCCTGCACGATCGGCGGCGTGCCGGCCTCGAAGCGGTGCGGCGGCTCGTTGTAGGTGACGATGTCTTCAGTCACCTCCTCGATCATTTCGCCGCCGCCCATGAAGGGGCGCATGCCCTGCAGAATGTCCTTCTTGCCGTAGAGCACGCCGATGCCGGAGGGCCCGTAGACCTTGTGGCCGGTGAAGACGAAGAAATCGCAATCGAGGTCCTGGACGTCGATCGGCATGTGCACGGCGCTCTGGCTGCCGTCGACAAGTACGGGAATTCCACGCGAATGCGCGATGCGCACGATCTCCTTGATCGGGGTTACCGTGCCCAGCGCGTTCGACATATGCGTAATGGCGACGAGCTTGGTCTTGTCGGTCAGGCGCTTTTCGAATTCCTCGATGTGGAAGATGCCGAGATCGTCGACCGGCACCCAGACCAGCTTGGCGCCCTGCCGTTCCCGGATGAAATGCCACGGCACGATGTTGGAGTGGTGCTCCATGATCGACAGCACGATCTCGTCGCCCGCGCCGATATTGGGCATGCCATAGCCGTAAGCCACGGTGTTGATCGCCGCGGTCGTGTTCGAGGTGAAGACGATGTTGTCGGTGCTTGGCGCATTGAGGAAACGGCGCACCGTCTCGCGTGCCTTCTCATAAGCGTCGGTTGCGGCATTCGACAGGAAATGCAGGCCGCGATGCACGTTGGCGTATTCCTGGGAATAGGCGTGCTGGATCGTATCCAGCACCACCTGCGGCTTCTGCGCCGAGGCGCCATTGTCGAGATAGACCAGCGGTTTGCCGTAGACTTCGCGCGACAGGATCGGGAAGTCGCGGCGGATCGCCTCGACGTCGTATGGGGTTGTTTCGATCTTCTGGTCCATTACAAGCTCTCTTCAGGCACCGCCTCACTTCGTCACCCCTCACCCGACCGAGCTTCGCTCGGCCACCGCCCGGGGCGAGTCACTTGCCTCGCCCGTCCTTCGGACCCACAAGGGGAGAAGGGGAGGCGCTACCCATGCGCCACGAACCAGTCGTCCAGCCTTGTTTCCAGGGCCTCGACGATGGTTTCGTCGTCCAGTTCCTCGATCACTTCGGCGACGAACGCCTTGACCAGCAGGCCACGGGCGCTCTTCTCGTCGATGCCGCGCGCCATCAGGTAGAACAGATGGTTGTGGTCGATCTCGGTAACGGTCGCGCCGTGGCCGCAGATGACGTCGTCGGCGAAGATTTCCAGCTCCGGCTTGGTCGAGAACTCGCCATCATCCGACAAAAGCAGCGTGTTGCAGGCCATCTTGGCGTTGGTCTTCTGCGCGTATTGGTGGACGTTGATGCGGCCCTGGAAGACGCCGCGCGCCTTGCCGGTCACGACATTGCGGATCACTTCCGTCGATGTCGTGTGCGGCACGGCATGGTCGAGCACCATTGTCACGTCGGTGTGGGTGTCGCCGGCCAGAAGGTTGATGCCGCGCAATTTGAAGTCGGCGCCTTCGCCCGTGGTCTTCACCACGATCTCCTGGCGCACAAGCTTGCCGCCGGCATTCATGAAGAACAGCGTCAGCTTCGAATTCTTGCCGAGATGCGCCTTGAACTGCGCCAGATGGGTGGCCGTTTCCGGCTGTTCCTGGATGATCAGCCAGGTCACCTCGGCGCCCTCGCCCAACACCAGCTGGCTGACGGAGCTGGCCAGAGCCGCGCCCTCGCCCGCCTGACGCTCGACGATCGCAGCCTTGGCGCCGGCGCCGACACGCACGGGAAAGCGCACATGGGTCTGTCCGCCGGCTTGCAGGTTCTGCAATTCGATCGGCTTCTCCAGTGCTGCGCCATCGGCGACGTCGACCAAATAGCCGTCGGCGACGAAAGCAGTGTTCAGCGCGCCGATGGCGTCATCGCTGCCATAGGGGTCGAGGCCGGGCGCAATCGAGCCGTCGGTCAGCTTTTCCGACAGGCGCTGGATCGTCACGCCCTCGATCGCGGGGAATTTCGCACTCGAGACGCCGTTCAGAACCGCCAGCACGGCGGAACCTTCGACGATGGGCGTTAGCGTTTTGGCGGCGGCCGTCGGATCGAATGCCGGCACCGCGGTCAACAGCCGGCGCAGGTCAGTGTAATGCCAGGATTCGATGCGCCGCGTCGGCAGCCCGTGCTTGATCGCCTCGATGGCGTCGTCGCGCTTCAGCATCACCGCACCGTCGCCCGGCAGCAGCGACAGCCGCTCGCCGAAAGCGTCGATCAACGCCGTTTCAGCCTGGGTGCGCTGGGGTGTCGAATGCATGTTCATAAGCTTGGCCCTGTCTTTTGGTACAAAATGACCTGGCATCTCACGCGGCTTCGCCGATCACGCCGGCATAGCCATTGGCTTCGAGATCGAGCGCCAGCGACTTGTCGCCGGACTTGATCACCTGGCCCTTGTATAGGACGTGCACGCTATCGGGCACGATGTGCTCGAGCAGGCGCTGGTAGTGAGTGATGACGATGATGGCGCGGTCGGGCGAGCGCAGCGCGTTGACGCCGTCCGAGACGATCTTCAGCGCATCGATATCGAGGCCGGAATCGGTCTCGTCGAGCACGCAAAGTTTCGGCTCCAGCAGCTTCATCTGCAGGATCTCGGCCCGCTTCTTCTCGCCGCCGGAGAAGCCGACATTGAGCGGCCGCTTCAGCATCGCCATGTCCATCGAGAGCGAGGCTGCCGCCTCCTTCACCCGCTTCAGGAATTCCGGAATTTTCAGCGGTTCCTCGCCGCGCGCCTTGCGCTGCTCGTTCATCGCCACTTTCAGGAATTCCATGGTCGCGACCCCAGGTATCTCCATCGGATACTGGAAGGCGAGAAAAATGCCCGCGGTGGCGCGCTCGGCCGGATCCATTTCGAGGATCGACTGGCCGTTATAGAGGATGTCGCCTTCGGTGACCTCATAATCCTCGCGGCCGGCGAGGATGTAGGACAGCGTCGATTTGCCCGAGCCGTTCGGCCCCATGATGGCGGCGACCTCGCCGGCTTTCACCGTCAGGTTCAGGCCGCGGATGATCTCGGTACCGTCATCGACGATGCGGGCATGCAGATTCTTGATCTCAAGCATTTTTTCTTTCCTGGATATATATTGTCCGGTCAGCCGACCGAGCCCTCGAGGCTGATGCCGATAAGCTTCTGCGCTTCGACCGCGAACTCCATCGGCAGCTGCTGGATAACATCCTTGACGAAGCCGTTGACGATCAGCGCGATCGCCTCTTCCTCGGGAATGCCGCGCTGCATGACGTAGAATTTCTGGTCCTCGGAAATCTTCGACGTCGTCGCTTCGTGCTCGAACTGCGCCGTCGAATTCTTGGCTTCCATGTAGGGCACGGTGTGGGCGCCGCACTGGTCGCCGATCAGGAGACTATCGCAATTGGTGAAGTTGCGGGCGTTGGTCGCCTTGCGATGCGCCGAGACCTGGCCGCGATAGGTGTTCTGCGAGAAGCCGGCGGCAATGCCCTTGGAGATGATGCGGCTCGACGTGTTCTTGCCGAGATGGATCATCTTGGTGCCGCTATCGACCTGCTGGTAGCCGTTCGACACAGCGATCGAATAGAACTCGCCGGAGGAATCGTCGCCGCGCAGGATGCAGCTCGGATATTTCCAGGTGATCGCCGAACCGGTCTCGACCTGTGTCCACGAGATCTTCGAACGGTGGCCGCGGCAGTCGCCGCGCTTGGTGACGAAATTGTAGATGCCGCCCTTGCCCTCGGCATCGCCGGGGTACCAGTTCTGCACCGTCGAATATTTGATCTCGGCATCGTCGAGCGCCACCAGTTCGACGACGGCGGCATGCAGCTGGTTCTCGTCGCGCTGCGGCGCCGTGCAGCCTTCGAGATAGGAGACGTAAGCCCCCTCCTCGGCGATGATCAGCGTGCGCTCGAACTGGCCGGTGTTCTTCTCGTTCATGCGGAAATAGGTCGACAGCTCCATCGGGCAGCGCACGCCCTTGGGCACGAAGACGAACGAGCCATCGGTGAAGACAGCCGAATTCAGCGTGGCGTAGAAATTGTCGGAGGTCGGCACGACCGAGCCGAGATATTTCTGGACCAGCTCCGGATGCTCGCGGATGGCCTCCGAGATCGAGCAGAAGATGACGCCGGCCTGCGCCAGCTCCTTCTTGAACGTGGTGACGACGGAAACGGAATCGAACACCGCGTCGACCGCGACACGGCCCGATTTGTAGACGTTGTCGCTGGGCTCCTCGAGATCGGAGACGTCGGTCTTCTGCACGCCGGCGAGGATTTCTTGTTCCCGCAGCGGAATGCCGAGCTTCTCGTAGACCTTCAACAGCTCGGGATCGACGTCGCTCAGCGAGGTCGGGCCGGGCGTGCTCTTGGGCGCCGCGTAGTAATAGAGGTCCTGAAAGTCGATCTTCGGATAATGGACGCGCGCCCAGGTCGGCTCTTCCAGCGTCAGCCAGCGCCGATAGGCTTCCAGACGCCATTCCAGCATCCAGGACGGTTCATCCTTCTTGGCAGAGATGAAGCGAATAATGTCTTCGCTCAGGCCCTTGGGGGCCTTGTCCATCGCGATCTCTGTCTGGAATCCGTATTTGTACTGGTCGACGTCGATCTTTCGGACCCGATCGATCGTGTCCTGCACAGCAGGCATAAGCGTTCTCCATCCACGCCGGGGTCAAGGCCCGACAGTTTTCAAACTATGGCATCGCCGAGGGCTGCCCATGAGGCGCCGAGGGCGGCGTAAGTTTCATATAGTGCGTCTCGGCCGGGAATTCACCCGGCCACTTGCAAACGCACGGCTCTACCAGGCCGCGAGGCCTGAATTCTTTGTCGCCGCCTCAGGCGGCTTGTTCCCTGCCCGCCCGGCGCTGGGCAATACCGGCCAGCGCAGCACGGAACAGTTCGATATCCCCGGCACTCGTTGCGTGGCCGATGGACACGCGCAAAGCGCCCAGGCTGTCGCCATAACCCATGGCTTTCAGCACATGGCTCGGCCCGACCTTGCCCGACGAACAGGCCGATCCCGCCGACAGCGCAACGCCAGCCAGATCGAACGCGATCTGCGCCGTTTCGGCCTTGACGCCGGGAATAGCGAAGAATGTCGTGTTGGCAAGCCTTGGCGCGCCGGATCCGAAGATTTCTGCGTCCGGCACCAGTGTTTTGATGATGGTTTCGACCTCGTCGCGCCGGTGCGCGAGCGCATCGACATGGTTCAGTCCAGCCAAAGCCAGCCGGGCGGCAGCGCCAAAGCCGGCGATGGCCGCCAGGTTTTCGGTGCCGCCGCGATGGCCCTTTTCCTGGCCGCCGCCATTGATCAGCGGCTTCGGCATCATCAGATCGGCTGCCGCAACGATGGCGCCGACGCCCTTGGGGCCGCCGATCTTGTGCGAAGACAGAATCAGATAGTCGGCGTAAGGCTCTGACATATCGATGGAAAAGCGGCCCGCAGCCTGCACGGCATCGACCACCAGAATGCCGCCCGCCGCCTTGACGATTGCAGCGATTGCCTCGATCGGCTGGATAACGCCGGTCTCGTTGTTGGCGGCATGGATCGCGACCAACGGCAGGCCTTCGGCCTTGTCATGCGCGGCCAGAGCGGCTGTCAGCTGAGCGAGGTCGGCAATGCCATCGGCGTCGACGCCGATCCGCGAAACCTGTGTTGCCGGGAAGCGGCCGCCGTTCAACAGGCAAGGGTGGTCGGCCTCGCACACATGGAGCCGGCTCATCCGCACCGTGCCACGGCCCATCCGCCAATCCGGCGTCAGCAGCGTCGATGCGGCTTCCGTCGCGCCCGAGGTGAAGACGACATGCTCGGCCTTGGCGCCGACAAGTGCTGCCACATCGCGCCGGGCAGTGTCGATCAGGCGCCGCGCCGCGCGCCCCTCGGCATGCACCGACGACGGATTGGCGACGAGATCGAGCGCGGCAATCATCGCCTCGCGCGCCTCGGCAATGAGCGGCGCGCTGGCATTGTAGTCGAGATAGGCGCGTGCTGCGGCCATTTTCACCCAATCGATCCCGTCAAGACCCTTTCCGCAAGGATAGCGCGTTATTTCCTTGAAATTGCAAGGCAAGACGTCCTATTTACGCGGCTTGCGGCGAGGATGGCCGGGCCGTCACGGCTGGCTATCCAGTTTTGAACAATTCTAAACTAGCTTCTAAGAAGACGCTTGCCCTGCGTCAAGGCCCGGAAGGGCTGGGGCTGGAGTAAGAATTGTTCCGGGCGCCGCGCATTCGTATGCCATTTGGAGTATTTCATGCCTGAGGTCATTTTCACCGGTCCGGCCGGCCGCCTGGAGGGCCGCTACCAGCCTTCCAAGGAGAAGAGCGCGCCGATTGCCATCGTGTTGCATCCGCATCCGCAATTCGGCGGCACGATGAACAACAAGATCGTCTATGACCTCTTCTACATGTTCCAGAAGCGCGATTTCACCACGCTTCGCTTCAACTTCCGCGGCATCGGCCGCAGCCAGGGCGAATTCGACCACGGCACCGGCGAATTGTCGGATGCCGCCGCAGCGCTCGACTGGGTGCAGTCGCTGCATCCGGATTCCAAGAGCTGCTGGGTGGCCGGTTATTCCTTCGGCTCCTGGATCGGCATGCAGCTTCTGATGCGCCGGCCCGAGATCGAGGGCTTCATCTCGATCGCGCCGCAGCCCAACACCTATGATTTCTCGTTCCTGGCGCCCTGCCCGTCATCGGGTCTGATCATCCATGGCGATGCCGACAAGGTGGCGCCGCCCAAGGATGTGCAGGGCTTGGTCGACAAGCTGCACACGCAAAAGGGCATCACCATCACGCAGAAGACCTTGCCAGGCGCCAACCACTTCTTCGCCAACGACGCCGATCTGCTGCTCGAGGAATGCGCCGACTATCTCGACCGACGGCTGGCCGGCGAATTGTCCGATCCGCGGCCGAAGCGGCTGCGCTAAGAGCAATTCCAGGAAAAGTGTAAACGGGTTTTCCGTCCGGAATTGCGTCAAAACAAAAACTCCCGGTCCGATGCCGTCACAGTCGTGCCCATCATGGGCGCGAAAATGCCATTTCGGCTGATCCAAACGGTGAAGCCAGCCTGACATGTGGCGCGGCTCGGCTGAACGGTGCACAATGCCGGTTCAGCCAGCGCAAGAAGGCATGACCGATCATGTACCAGCCTCCCCATTTCCAGGAAACGCGGCCGGACGTCCTGCACGGGCTGATCCGGACGCATCCGCTGGGGTTGCTGATCTCCAACGGCACCGATGGCCCGGTCGCCAATGCCATTCCCTTCCTGCTTGATGCAGAGGTTGGGCCGAATGGCCGGCTGCGCGCCCATCTGGCCAGGGCCAACCCGCAATGGCGTCAGCTGGCCGACAATCCGACATCGCCGGTGCTGGTCGTCTTCCAGGGCGCCGACGCCTACGTGACGCCGTCCTGGTACGAGACCAAGCGCGAGACCGGCAAGGTCGTGCCGACCTGGAACTACGCCATTGTCCAGGTGCGAGGAACCGTCAGAGTGATCGAGGATTCCGCCTGGATCGCACAGCAGATCACCGAGCTGACGCTGTCGCAGGAAGGCGCCCGCGAGGCACCCTGGGCGGTGACCGATGCGCCGCCGACCTTCATCCAGTCGCAAATCAAGGGCATTGTCGGGCTTGAGATCGAGATCGCCGAAATCAGCGGCAAGTGGAAAGTCAGCCAGAACCGGCCTGTCGCCGACCGCGTCGGTGTCGCCGAAGGGCTGGAGAAGGAAGCCGCCAGCGCGCCTGACATGGCTCGGCTGGTGCGGAGTTGGGGTGGCATCGACAGCTAGCTGGGGTGGTCTTAGATGGTTCCAAAGGCGTCAGCAATTCAGTTGCTTGCCGGCGCTGCTCCAATGCCGAAATTCGTCTGTCTCGGCGCATCGTTTTGGTTTGGTTTGCGAGCCCGACGGAATAGGCGGAACGTAGTTTTTGCCACCGGCAACCCCGACGCCGTGTAGCGGAAGATACATCCCAGCCGGCCAAGCACCATCGCACAGACGATGGCAACAGCACAGCCAAGGCCGAAGCCGGCGACAGTGTCGCTCGGATAGTGCGCGCCGATAAAGATCCGGGTCGATGCGACCGACAAGGTTGCAGCCAGCAGCACCCATCTGCGCCGGGGCAACAACAGCAGTGCAATGCCGAAAATGACGCCCATGGTCGTGGCATGGCCGGACGGGAAGCTGGCAAAGCGCGCCTCCAAGGAAAAAGGATGCAGCGACAGATCGCCGAGCTTGTCGAAATTCATCGGCCTGGCTCTGCCCACGCCATATTTCAGCACGTTGACGACCATGGCCGAGAGTGCGATCGAACCCAGCACCATGAAGGCAAAGCAGGTCCAGTTGTAGAAGGTCATCCGCGCGCGCCGGGAAAGGCTGCGCCAATCCGTCAGATTCGCGGCAATCAGCACCAGTACCGACGGGACAAGATACCAGCCGCCTAGGCCGAAGAAGGTAAAAAACTCGGCGATGCGGAAGATATTGGTCGAGCCTGAAGCCCACTCCCTCGCCATGGTCCCTGCAAGATGGTCGAAACGGAGCGACACCGCGATCGTCAGCAAAAGCCAGGCCACAACCCAGACCGACCACAGGATTTTCGGGTGGCGCGCCGGGCGCGTCGCCAGGCGATGCCGTACAATCCCGAAAGTATCGCGGAAATTATCGACAGACTGCCGGAGCATGGCAGGCATAGCGGCACGCGCCGGTGATGGCGACTTCGTCAACATGCGGAGCTCGAAGCGATCATCGAAGAGGTATCAGTTCGCCACACGGTACAGGCCGAGCGACAGTTTATCACCTGACGAATAGTTGATGCCGTCGATTTCAGCGACGCGGCTGGCCTTCTTGCCTTGCCCTGCCAGCAGGTCATCCAGCCGTTTTTCATCGCCGACCGGCGCCAGGCCCAGCGCGCAGGCCGGATCGCCAAGCAGATGTTGCGCAACCCCGTCGACATCGGTCAGTACCGTCTTTGTGCCCACCAGAAATACCAGGCTCGGTTCGTGATATTGCGCGGAGGCGAGCACGCTCATCTCACAGGGACGATCGGCGCGAACCGCAGCCTCGATTTCCCGGCTCATCCAAATCGGTTTCAGTGACGGCACGATGACACCGAACAGCAGGGCGTAGGTTATACCGGCGCAAACCGCAGCCCCGCCGATGCGGACCAGCGGCACCAGCGTCTGGCGCGAAACAGCGAGGTAGCCGGCGCCCAATGCTGCCGCGGCGGCCGGAACGCTCCACCATAAAAATGTCTTCATGAGATAGATCGGCGCACCGACGCAAAGCACGGCGAGACCGACTGTCACCAGAACGGTGCCGAATGCGGTCGCCCACCACAGCCATGTCTGCCAGCGCCTGAGCGGCGCATTTGCCTCTTGCGGTGTCAGCGTCAAAAGCCAGCCGATGAGCAGGGCCATGCCGGGATAGGCCGGCAGCACATAATGCGGCAGTTTCGTCGGGATCAATTCGAAGACGAGCCAGAACGGAACGTACCAGGCGAGGCAGAAACGCAGGCGCGGATCGTCGCGCAATCGGTTGAGCGCCTGCAGTCCGGCGCCGAGCGCCACAAGGCCGAACGGCCACATGAACAGGCAATAGGTCAGCACGTAGAAGCCCGGCGGAACGCCGTGCGACTCCTCGCCTTGCGCGACCTTGCCGAGCATATCCTTGCCGACGGCCTGCTGCAGGAAGGCGCCGTTGCTCTTCCAGGTGATGAGGGCGAGCCAAGGCAGCACGATCAACAGCACCAGAATCAGCCCACGCCCGGCTTTCAGCCTCGCCAGCCAGCGCCAGTCGCGCTCGAAGGCAACCAGCGTGAGCACCGTCAGCGCCGACACCAGCGGTGCAATCGGCCCCTTGATGAGGATCGCCGCGCCCTGCGCAGCCCAGAAAATCCACGGCAGATGGCCGGCGACAGGCTCGTTGCGGCGCGATGCCAGATAAATCTGCGCCAGCGCGCCTTGCGCCAGAACGCAGCAGGCAAGAAGCATCGCGTCGGTCTTGGCGTCACGGCCTTCGAAGGCGGTGGCGAAAATCGCCGCCATGACCAGGCCGGCGGCAAGACCGGCATTGGCGCCGAACAGATTGGCCCCGGTCCAGGCGATTGCGACGACGGCGATGGCGATGCCCAGCGCCGAGATCAGCCGGTAAATCCAGATCGGCGCCTGTGCCCCCTCGCCGCTCAGCGTCACCGCCGCCGATTGCAGCCAGTAGATGCCGATCGGCTTTTGGTAGCGCGACGCGTCCTGGAAGCGGATGTCGACATAGTCGCCGGTCTCCGTCATCTGCTTGGTCGCCTGGACGAAGCGCGGCTCGTCGCGGTCGAGCGGCGGCAAAGAGGCCAGTCCCGACGCCGTCATCATCAGGCTGAACAGGAAGAGAAAGATGTAGTTCCTGCTCATTTCGACACCGGACAGACTGGTCAACACCGGACAGACTGGATTTGGCGGGACTGGTGGCTCAGTCGACCTTGGTCATCGCCGCCTTGCGCTCATTGGCGATGAGCCATAAATTTCTGACATAGATCACCATGCCCATGGCCTGGCCGGCGATGAACACCGGATCCTCACGCTGGATGGCGTAGACGAGCAGCAGCCCGCCGCCGAACAGCGAGAAGAACCAGAAAGCGATCGGCACGACGCTGCGCTTGGCCTTTTCCGAAGCGATCCACTGCACCAGGAAGCGCATGGTGAAGAAGAACTGGGCAACGAAGCCGAGCAGAACCCAGGCGTCGAACTGCTTGACGAAAACCTGGTGCAGCCAGGTCGCCAATTCCTGAAACACGTTAGCCATGCGTGATTTCCTCTACCTTTGGCATTCTGCGGCGCCGGCGCCGAAGCCACCAGACGCCGGCGAGATCGAGCGCGCCCTGCAGGCCGCGATCGAAGATGCCGTAATTCGACTTGCCGTGGCGGCGCGAGCGGTCGACGACGTCGCAATGGACGACGCGGTAGCCTTCCTGGATGACCAGGGCCGGAACGAAACGATGCGTGCCGTCGAAGAAGGGCAGTTTGCGTAGGATATCGGTGTGGATCGCCTTCAGGCCGCAGCCGGTGTCGCGGGTGTCGTCATGCAGGATCGCGCCGCGCAGCCAGTTGGCGAAACGCGATGCCAATTGCTTGATCTTGCTGTCGCGGCGCTTCAATCGCTGCCCCTGCGCGGCGCCGAAATCGGGCCCTGCCCGACGCAGCGCATCGACCAGAACGGGGATATATTGCGGGTCGTTCTGGCCGTCGCCGTCGATGGTGGCGACGATCGAGCCGCGCGCCGCCCAAGCGCCCGAGCGCACCGAAAGCGACTGGCCGGCGGATTTTTCGTGCCGCAGCTGCCGAAGCGGAAACGGACGTTTGGCGGCTTCAGCGGCAAGCACCGAAGCGGTGTCGTCAGTCGAACCGTCATTGACGACGATGATTTCGAAATCGCGCCCGGTCATCGCCGCCTCGATCTCGTCGATCAGCAGCGGCAGGTTCGCCGCCTCGTTGCGGCAGGGAATGACGATGGATATCAATGCGTCCGGCATATCGCGTCGGGCTCTGTCACAAGATATGGCATTCGGTGGATGCCGTGCGGTGCCGTTCCAGCGGATCGAACCCGTTGGCGCGGCGCCTCATTACGCCAGCCGACAGGATGAAGCAAGCATGCGCGGCAGTGCAGAATAGGCTGTCCATGCCGGCGCAAAATCGGAAACCACTTTTGCTTGACGCGCTTGGATGCTAAACGCCCGCGTTCAGGCCATGCCGGGCCGTTCGGACCCGGCGCTTTCAGGAAGAAACAATGTCCGCCTTCAAGTCCGATTTCCTGCGCGTCATGAGCGAGCGCGGCTTCATCCACCAGATTTCGGATGAGACCGGGCTGGATCAACTTTTCGCGAAGGAAACCGTGACCGCCTATGTCGGCTACGACGCCACGGCGACCAGCCTGCACATCGGCAATCTGATATCGGCGACCATGCTCTACTGGATGCAGGAGACCGGACACCGGCCGATCGCGCTGATGGGCGGCGGCACCTCGATGATCGGCGACCCGTCCTTCCGCGACGACCAGCGCAGCCTTTTGACGCCCGGGGCGATCGCCACCAACATCGAAGGCATCAAGCGCATTTTTGGCCGCATCCTGCGCTTCGGCGACACCGGCAACGACGCCATCATGGTCAACAATGCCGACTGGCTGATGAAGCTCAACTATGTCGAGTTCCTGCGCGATGTCGGCCGCCACTTTTCGGTCAACCGGATGCTGACCTTCGACAGCGTCAGGCTGCGGCTCGAGCGCGAACAGTCGCTGTCCTTCCTCGAATTCAACTACATGATCCTGCAAGGCTATGATTTCGTCGAGCTCAGCCGCCGCCACGACTGCCGGCTGCAGATGGGCGGTTCGGACCAGTGGGGCAACATCATCAACGGCGTCGATCTCGGCCACCGCATGGGCACGCCGCAGCTTTATGCGCTGACCACGCCGCTGCTGACGACATCGTCGGGCGCCAAGATGGGCAAATCGGCCAAGGGCGCGGTGTGGCTGAACGGCGACCTCTTCTCGCCCTATGATTTCTGGCAATACTGGCGCAACACCGAGGATGCCGACGTCGAGCGCTTCCTGAAGATCTTCACCCGGCTGCCGCTTTCGGAGATCGCGCGGTTGGCCGCCCTTGGCGGCTCGGAGATCAACGAGGCCAAGAAGGTGCTGGCCACCGAAACCACGGCCATCGTGCACGGCCGCGAGGCGGCGCAACAAGCCGAGGAGACCGCGCGCAAGACCTTCGAGGAAGGCGTGACCGCCGAAACGCTGCCGACCGTGGAAGTGGACGGCGCCGCGCTGGAAGCCGGCATCGGCATCCTGTCGCTGCTGGTCAGCGGGGGCCTTGCCGGGTCAAACGGCGAGGCAAGGCGTCACATACAGGGTGGCGCCGTGCGCCTCAACGACCAGCCGGTGGCGGACGACCGGCGGATGGTGACGCCTCAGGATTTGAGTCCGGAAAACGTCGCAAAGCTTTCAATGGGCAAGAAAAAACACGTTCTGGTGCGGCCGGTCTGACCCGTCTTCTGGGATCCTCAGCGATATTCGAAGATCGAGCGGAAAATGCCCGGCGCGATTACCGATAGCGGGTTGATGTCCAGCACCGGCTTGTTGGCGTTGCCCTTAAGCCGGTAGGTGACGCCGATCAGCCCGCGGTCGCGGCCATTGCCGAGCAGCGCGCCGACCAGCGGCAGTTCGCCAAAGATGCGGTTGAGGCCATAGGCCGGCATGAAGGTTCCGGTCATGTCCATATTGTTGTTCTGGTCGTAGAGCGTGCCTTGGAAGGTGGTGCCGATGCGCGGGCCGCGCAGCACGCCATTCGCCAATTTCAAATAGCCCGACCCCTTGTCGATCTCGGTAAAGCCGCGCTCGAACTTTACCCGCGAAGTGTCGATCTTGCCCTTGACCGCTTCGTTCAGGCTGCGGCTGTCGCCGGTTGGCGTGGTCGAGACGATCGAGGCGAGCTTCGGTTCATTGACGATGAAGAAGTTGCTCGAATCGACCTGTCCACGCATCGGGCCGTCGGCTGCGCCGCTGAGCGCCAGCGTGATCGATCCGCCTTCCATATGCTCGTAGATGTTGAGGAAGCGCAATATGGCGCCTGCGTCGGCCGACTTCATGGTGAGCGCGCGAGCACCATTGCCTGCCGTATTGCTGATGGTGATGGCGGCGCCGGAACTTGCCGCGGCGCTGACCTTGAGCCTGTTCACCCTGGAGCCGGCGGCACTGTAGTCGAGCTTCAAATTGGACAGGACCTCGTCATGGAACCCGGTTAGCGAATTGACGTCGGCGCTGACCGAAACCGCGTCCGTGCCGGTGGTTTTGGTGGCGGTATCGACATCGGAGGTGAACTGCTTGATCAGCGAGCGGGCATCGAGCGCGTTGCCGCTGACATCGACTGCGAAGCCCTTGCCCGACCGCTTCACCGTCACGGCGACATCGTCGCCCCGGTTCAAGGCGACTTTGCTGAAGCGGGCCGAAGACAGCGCGCCCTTGACCAGGACGACATCGCCTTCGACCGAAAAGCTCTTTCCGTCGAGGTCGAAGTCGGACAGCGTCGTGGTATCGCCGGACTTGCTCATGGTAAAAGTGGCATTGGCGGGAATGCCCGGCCCCTTGCTCCAGCCTGCCCAGGGAATGTCCAGCCTGGCGCTCGTCAGGTCAACGTCGACGTTCTGGCTGCCGCCTTCGCCGCTCTTGTCGATTGCCACCTTGATGGTGCCGGAAATCAGCGGCGACAGGCCAGGCATGGCGATGGCGCGCGTCTTGTCGTCGAGCACAAGCGCCACCTTGCGGCTGCGCGGCGGGCCGCCATCCCTGAGCGGCTCGACCAGATCGAGCTCGGCTGGAATGCCGTTCAGCCGCGCCTTGGCAGAGATCACCGCCTTGCCGGGCCCGACTTCGATCGAACCGTCGGCATCGGTCACCATCTGGCCTTCGAACGGCTTGGCGAGCGACAGGTCCTTGTAGTCGAGCGATACCAGCCAATCGAGCTTCGACGTATCGACGCCGGATTGCAACGGAATGTCGGCCTTGACGTGGCCGGTCACCGTGCCCGACAGGTCGTCCGGCAAGATGCCGACATGGCGCATGGCGTTGATCGGTTCGTAGGAGGCAAGTTCGGCGATGGCCGGCGCCTCACCGGCGACGTCGATGTCGAGCGCGCCGATCACCGGCGGGTGGTTTGCCGCCTTTACCGACAGTGTGCCATTGCTTGCCGCCACGGTGCGGCCGCTCGGCATATAGACGCTGCCCGAGGACAGCGCGACGTCGACATCGTTGCCGTGGAAGGAAACGACGCCGACGGCATCGCGTATCGGCGGGATGCGGCCGGCGGTGTCGAAACGCGAGCCCTCGACCTGGAAGCGGCCGAACACCTCGTCGGCCGAAAGCGGCACGCCGTTGCCGAGACGTCCTGGCACGACCTGGAACTGCAGGCTGGCATCGACGACGCGGCCGCCAAACAGGTTCTGCAGCACCCACAGCCGCGCGTTCTTGGCGGAGAACCAGGGCCACAATTGCTTGACGTGCGAGACCGCCATGTCGTGGACGTTGAGCGACACCGAGATACCCGGCGGTCCGTTGTCGATGAAGGAAACCGCAGCGGTTCCCAGCACTTCGCTCCCCGATCCCGACCTGATGCCGATCTGGTCGGCGACAAGCTTGCGGCTCTTGATCTGATAGACGCCGGCGATGCGGGCGAAGAAATTCAGCGCCGGCTCGGGCGATTCCGAAGGCGCCAGCGTCGAGCCGTCGCTGGTCAGGTCGTAACGATAGGAAGGCTCCTCGCCGGCCGCGCCGGTCGACGGCTTTGGCCCGATCGAGCCGGCGAAATTGAACGCCGAGCGACCGGTCTTTAGAACCAGCCTGCCGACATCGATCTTGTTGGAGCCGGAGACAAGGGCGGCGTCGACATCGACATCGGCCGGCAACAGCCCGCGTGTGCCGAGGTCGAGCACCGAGCCGGTTAGCGACAGCGAGCCCGTCAGCCGCGAATCGGTCTCGCCCGAGCCTTCGGATCCGGTGAGCTTCAAAGCAATCGCGCCGGTTCGCCCGCCGGCCGCCGGCGTGGTCTCCGCGACATCCGCCATGTCGATGGCGGCGTTCAAGGCGGTGACGCGCATCGAGCTCGTATCGCGGGTGGCGGTGGCGGTGACGGTGAGCGCGCGGCCATCGACATCCGCCTCGGACGAGAACTCCACGCTGCCGGGGCCCGACTGCAGCACCGTCGCGTTGGCGATCATGACCAGCTTGACCGATCCGGCCTCGGGCAGCTCGAATGCGACATTTTTGAGATCGATGCGGCGCATCGAATCCTCGCGCACGGCATCGAGTGCACGATTGACGTCACTGAAGACGGCGGCGGCCAGTTTTTCCGGATCGATGAGACCGTCTTGATTGCGCAGGCGCGCTGTCCAGTCACCACCCGACGGCATTGCCGCGGTGACGATATGGGCGTCGGAAATCCTGGCGCTGGTCAGCCGAACCTCGCCCGAAAGCAGCGGGATCAGCCGGATGCCGAAGCGGACGCGCCCGGCATCGGCCATCGGCTTGCCGTCGGCCGTCTCGACGCTGACATCCTTGACCTGCAGCGCAATGAAGCTCGATCCGTCAAGTGTCAGGCTGGCAGGACCGACGGCGACTTTGACGTCGAAACCGGCCAGTTTCTCGATCGCCGTTTCGGCTTCCAACCGCAGCCGTTCGTTGCCGATGCCGGTGGCGCCGATGACGTAGACGGCGGCCGCTGCCAGCAGCACAAGGGCTCCAGTGCCGGCAAACAGCCGGGCAAGGATGCGAAAGCCGCGGCCGATCCGTGCCTTGCCGAGCGGCGGCACGCGGCAAGCGGACGGGAAAGCCCCCAGGTCGGTGATCTCGTCACGCCTGAACCGGATTTTCTCGTGCTGCGGTTCTTCCTGATCCACGCAATTTTCCGTTGTGCGAATTCGATCGTGGACGAATCCCCGCCCGACACTATAACGACGCAGGCTAGAGCATGATGCCGAAAAGTGTGAGGCGGTTTTCGGACGACATCATGCTCTATCTCTTTGATTTAGGGCCGCGTAACCTCAAACAAGGGCATCGATATGGCTGATCTCGACGTTGGCGACGTTGCGCCGCAATTCGATCTTCCGCGCGACGGCGGCGGCTCACTCAGCCTTGCCTCGATGCGGGGGAAGCCCGTTGTACTTTATTTCTATCCGCAGGACGACACTACAAGTTGTACCAATGAGGCGATCAGCTTTTCGCAGCTGAAGCCGGAGTTCGAAAAGGCCGGCGCCGTGGTGATCGGCCTGTCGCCGGACAGCGTGAAGAAGCACGACAAGTTCAAAACCAAATACGATCTCACCGTCGACTTGGTTGCCGACGAGGCGCGCAAGGTGATCGAGGCCTACAATCTGTGGGTCGAGAAGACGATGTATGGCCGGAACTATATGGGCGTCGAGCGGGCGACGTTCCTGATCGGCAAGGACGGGCGGATCGCCGGGATCTGGCGCAAGGTCCGGGTGAAAGGCCATGCCGAAGCAGTGCTGGAGGCGGTCCGCGCGCTCTGAGGCGCCACCGATCTGGCCAACGCCGCGCAGTGCATTAGGGGCATAAGACATATATGCGGTTGGCTGACACCGTTGGTCACTAGCGCGCCCGCGACGGCAAAACTTTGTTAACCCTAATAATGTGTAATCGGGCTTCGTTGGTGTCGTAACGAAAGCTTGGTCCCGTGAACCTAACCGGTCAGTCAGCGGTCTTCGGCAGGCGCAAGGAGCCGCATACGGTCATCATTGCGCGGGGCAATGAAATACGGCATTTCACCATCCGGCCGTGGCTCGTCGCCTTTCTCGGCTCGGCACTGGCGGCGATCGCCATCGGCTATCTCTTGGCGACCTCCTATCTCGTACTGCGCGACGATCTGATCGGCGCCACCACGGCCCGGCAGGCGCGCATGCAGCAGGCCTATGAAGATCGCATTTCCGCATTGCGCGCGCAGGTCGACCGCATCACCAGCCGCCAGCTTCTCGACCAGAAACTGATGGAAACCAAGGTCAGCGAATTGATCGAGCGGCAGAGCCAGCTCAGCCAGCGCCATGGCCGCCTCGGCCCGATTCTCGAGCGGGCCGAAAACGAAGTCGGGACGCTGCCAACCGCTGATGCCGCAGCGACAACAAAACCCGACGAACATGCCGAACTGACTGGCGGCGAGCCACTCGCCTATTCGGTCGCCAGCCTTGGTTCGGGCGACACCAGGCCATTCTCGCTGTGGTCGACACGTTCCGATCCGCTGCCCAGCGAAACGGCTGCGGACCGCGCCGACAAATTGTTCGTCTCGATCAATGATTCACTGAAGGCTATCGAGAGCCAGCAACTCACCCGCATCGAAACCCTGGCCGACAACGCCTACAAGAACGCCGATGCCATCACCCAGGCGCTGGAAGCGGCCGGTCTGCCGGTCGACAGTGATTTCGGCAAAAACGAAAGCGATGTCGGCGGACCGCTGATCCCGCTTGACAGCTCGATGATGTTCGACAGCAAGGTCAAGGAACTGGACGAGGCGCTGGATACGCTCGACCAGTTGAAGAAAGAGGCGCGGCGGCTGCCGCTCGCCAACCCGGCGCCGGGCCACTCCGTCACCAGCCCGTTCGGCGTGCGCACTGACCCCATCCTCGGCACCGCTGCCCTGCACTCGGGCATGGATTTCCGCGCGCCGGTCGGCATGGCAGCCAAGGTCACGGCGGCCGGAATCGTTACCAAGGCCGGCTGGAACGGCGGCTATGGCCGCATGGTCGAGGTCGATCACGGCAACGGCTTTGCCACGCGCTACGGCCATCTGAGCGAGATCGACGTTGCCGTCGGCCAAAAACTCGCAGCCGGCGACATCATTGGCAAAACCGGCAGCAGCGGCCGTTCGACCGGCCCGCACCTGCACTACGAAGTCCGCCACAATGGCGAGGCCATCGACCCGCTGCGCTTCCTGACCGTCGGCAAGAAGGTCGAGCAGTATCTGTAGGGTCAAGCCAGGCGGCTGGTTGCACGCCCCCGCCTCCTTCACCCGTTGTACCATCCTGTTGTTTGGCAATCCGACATCGCGTGCTCCGGCGTCACGTTCTGGAGCCTGCGGCTGCCGCGCGCTTTGCCGATGCTGTTCTCATCGCTGAGGATTGCCTCGGCCACCGCCGTGATCGGCGCCATTGTCGGCGAATGGATCGGCTCCGACCAAGGACTTGGCGCGCTGATCGTCCAGGCGTCCTTCAACTACCAGTCGGACCGCCTCTACGCGGCGATCGTGCTGTCATCGGGCCTGTCGATCGTCCTGTTTTGTCTTGTGGTGCTGATCGAGCGCCGGACGATCCAATATTGAGCAGATGCGTCAGGCGGGTCGCGGTGGCGTCCGTCGTGGCTGACCGGTCAGGATTTGACATGGATGTCTCGCGGGAATTTGGTCAGCGTCTCATGGCCGGTCTCGGTCACCAGAATGGTCTCGCTGATCTCGATGCCCCAGCCATCCATCCACATGCCAAGAATGGAGTGCAGGACGTTGCCGGGTTGCAGCGCGGTCTTGTCGCCGGGCCGCAGGCTGATCGTGTGCTCGCCCCAATCCGGGGGATAAGCGACGCCGATGGAGTAGCCGATGCGCGATTCCTTCTTCAGCCCGTAGCGCTGGATAACCTTGCGCCATGCGGCCTCGACCGCTTCGGCTGTGGTCCCCGGCCTGACCGCGTCGAGCACCGCATCCATGCCTTCGATCACCGCCTTTGCGGTGTCGGCGACACGGGCCGGCGTCTTGCCGAGCTGCATCGTTCGGGCGAGGCCTGCGGCATATCGGCGGCAAACGCCGGCGAGTTCGAGCGCGATCGTCTCGTCCTTGCCGAACCTCCGGTCGCTCCACATGATGTGCGGAGCCGATGCATTCTCGCCGCCGAGGATCGTCGGCGGAAGTGCCGTGATGTCGCCGGCGAAGTCTGGACTGCCGGCAATCTGCGCCGCCTGGATCGCGGCAATCGCATCGCATTCGCGCACGCCTGGCGCGATGACTTCGAAGGCCCGCGCGACAGCTGCTTCAGCCAAGGTCGACGCCTTGCGCAGGTAGGCGATTTCCGGCGCGGATTTCACGGCGCGGATCCAGTTCACCAGGAGATCGGCGTCGTGCCATTTCGCATTGGGCAGGCCAGCGACCAGCCGGGCATGCGCCTTCGGCGAGAAATAATAAGCTTCGAGCTCGATGCCGATATGTCTCGCGCCCCAGCCCTTGGCGACGATCCAGGCCGCCATCCAGTCCATCGGATGGCGATCGGCTCGCTGCACGTGGTCTTCGGGGAAGCCGACCACATTCTCCGGCTTCATCCAGGCCGTCAGCAAGCCGCCTGCCGCATCCATGGCGCGGCCGATCCAGACCGGCTCGGCCTCGTATTCGATCGGGACCAGCACGACCTGCGGCGTGTAGAACGACCAGCCGTCATAGCCGGTGATGTAATGCTGGTTGGCGACATCGTTGACGACCAGCAGTTCCAGCCCACGCGCCGCCATCTCGGCGCGGATCTTCTTGAGCCGCCGCTGGTACTCATCGCGCGCAAAAGGCAATTCGATCATCGGTTTTCCTGCTGGATTGTTGGCCGGCGAGCCCCGCGCCCGCCTGACGTCATTCACCATTGCGGTGGTTTCAGCCCGGCTGCAATCGGCCAGCGCGGCGCATGGGACAGGTCCTGCACCGCGTCCGGGAACCATTCCGAATTATTTTTGAATTCCATTTGACTGAATAAATTGCCTGTGCAAGTCTTGGTCTTCCTAAGGGGCGCGGGACATGGCACTGCGGGGAACCAATCAGGAGTTCGGACGGCCCTACAACCGGCGCATCGTGCTGGAGTCCATCCGTCTTCACGGTCCCATCGCCCGCGGCGACATTGCCGGCCGCGTTGGCCTCACCGTCCAGACCGTATCGACCATCGTTCGCGAACTCGAAGAGCACGGCTATGTGCTGTCGCTGCGCGAAGAGCCGCGCGGACGCGGGCTGCCGCCGGCGACGCTCAGGATCAACCCCGAGGGCGGCTATGCCGTCGGCGTCCACCTCACCCCGCTAGGGATCGACGCGGCGCTCATCAATCTCAGCGGCGATGTCATCGAGAGCATGCATCGCGAGGCGCCGCATGCGACGCCCAACCATGCCTTCGAGCTGATCGGCGCGATGGTGCCGGAGTTGACGGCGCTGCGGCCCGGCGGGCGCGTGCTCGGCATCGGCATGGCGCTGCCTGGACCGTTCGGCGTGGAGTCGATGAGCTTCGTCGGCCCGACGACCATGGCCGGCTGGAAGGATGTCGCGCTGCCGGAACGGCTGGCGGCGTCGACCGGGCTGCCGGCCTTCTTCGAAACCGACATGGCGGCGGCCGCCATGGGGGAACGGCTTTACGGTCTCGGCTCCGGTTATTCCGAATACTACTACCTCTATTTCGGCGTCGGCCTCGGCGGCGTCATCGTGCATGACGGCGCGGTGATGCGCGGCGCCTGGGGCAATGCCGGCGAAATCGGACACATCCCTGCCGTTCCCGGCGGCGAGCCTTGCCCATGCGGCAACAGCGGCTGCCTCGAACGGTATCTCTCGCTGGAAGCACGTCGCCGCCGCAACATCAGCGACGCCGCCTGGGTGGCCGAGATCGCGCCGATCTTCCGCAACGCCATCGTCACAATCGAGAATATATTCGACCCCGAAACCGTGATCCTCGGCGGGCTTGCGCCCACAGACCTGCTGGAAAAGCTGGTCAGCGCGGCCGGACAGTTCCCCAATTCGGTCTCGGCGCGGCGCGACCGCAAGACACCGCGCGTGACGGTGGCGACCGGCGGCAAGCATTCGGTGCTGCGGGGCGCTGCCGCATTAGCCGTTTCGGGCGTGCTGTCGCCGCGCTTCGGCCAGATGTTCATTGCCGAGCGCGAGCGCCGGTCCGACCTCATGCACAGCAAGGGAGTGGCGGCATGACCGAACCGCTGCTGGTACTCGAAAACGTCACCAAGAATTACGGCGCCATTCATGCGCTGAGGGGCATCAGCTTCTCGATCGGCAAGGGCGAAGTCGTGGCGCTGCTCGGCGACAACGGCGCCGGCAAGTCGACACTGGTCAAGATCATCGCCGGCGGCCTCGAGCCGAGCTCCGGCCGCATGCTGTTCGAGGGCAAGGAATTCCTGGCGAAAACGCCGGCCGAGGCCAAGGCTGCCGGCATCGAGACCGTCTACCAGGACCTGTCGCTCTGCACCAATGTCGACGTCGTCGCCAATTTCTTCATGGGCCGCGAAATCACCCGCAAGGTTCTCGGTGTCCCCATCCTCGACGAGCGCGCCATGGAGGCCGTGGTCGGCAAGGCGCTGGCAAGTGCCGGCACCCGCATCCCGTCGCTGCGCACCAATGTCGAGCATCTCTCGGGCGGCCAGCGCCAGGCCATCGAGCTCAACCGCTTCGTCCATTGGGGCGGCAAGCTGGTGCTGCTGGACGAGCCGTTCGCGGCACTCGGCGTCGAGCAGACCAGGCGCGGCCTCGAGATGATCCGCCAGGTGGCCAACCAGGGCATCGGCGTCGTCATCATCACCCACATCATGCAACAGGCCTTCCAGGTCGCCGACCGGATCGTGGTGATCCGGCAAGGCGTCGTGGCCGGCGATGTCGCACGCAACAAAACAAGTCCCGATGCGGTGATCAACATGATCACCGGTGAGACGCTTGCCGGTGCCGGACCGGCAGGTTGAGGGACAAAAGAGGGGTCCGGTATAAAAGAGGAGCGAACGACATGAAGCGAATACTGGTTCTTGTCTTCGGTATCCTGGCACTGGCTCTTGCCTCGCTCACGCCGGCAATGTCCCAGACCAAGGGCACCGTCTATTATATGGTCCCGACCCTGCTCGATGAATTCCAGACCGGCTCGGTGAGCGCGCTGGAGCTGTTCCTCAAGCAGGTCGGCTATGAGGTGAAAACACTCAACGCCGATAACAAGACTGACGCGCAGCAATCGCAGATGAACGACGTCATTGCGCTGAAGCCGGCGGCGATCATCCTGGCCGCCGTCGATTTCAACGCGCTGAAGCCGTCCATCGAAGCGGCGCGTGCAGCCGGCATCCCGGTGGTCGAGTTCGACCGCCAGATCACCTCGACCCCGTCCGATTTCACCTCGGTGGCGGGCACGGTCGAGATCGGCTACGTCGCCGCCGAGCAGGCGCAAAAGCTTCTGACCGCCAAGAACGGTTCGGTGAAGGGCAAGATCCTGCAGGTGCTCGGCGATCCCGGCGATCCCTACACGCTCGACATCCAGAAGGGTTTCGAGGAGAAGTTGAAGGCGTTTCCTGACGTCAAGATCATCTCGCTGCCGGCCATGCAATGGGAAGCCAGCAACGCCGGCACGATCGTTGCCGACCAGATGCTCGCCAACCCCGACATCGACCTGATCTTCAGCCATGCCGCGCACCTGTCGGTCGCAGCCGTCGCCTCGCTCGAGGCCGCCGGCAAGAAGCCGGGCGACGTCATGCTGATGAGCTCGAACGGCGCTCCGGTCGGTCTCGACCTGATCCGCAAGGGCTGGCTCAATGTCGAAGTCGAGCAACCGCTCTACGCGCAGGCCGCGGCCGTGGCGATGTTCATGGACAAGATCGCCGGCAAGCAGGAAATCAAGCCTGGCGAGTATGACGTGCTCGGCTTGAAGTCGACAGTAACCAAGGAGAGCTGGGGCCCCAACATCAAGATCCCGGGCGCCGCCATTACCAAGGAAAACGTCGACAATCCGGCCTTCTGGGGCAACCAGAAGCCGCCGACGGACACGATCAAGTCTGTCGAATAGTAGCCTAGCGAAGCGCTCCGGGCCATTGCGGCCCGGAGCCTGCCCATTCACGACGCCGCGTCCCAGGACACCGTGGCGAACCTAAACCCGCGCCTGAACCCGACGAAATCGAGTTGATTTCTCAGCCTGATTTTTCTCGGGAGCGCCAACCGGATCAGCCCATGAACCCGCGCACCCGCAAAGCCCTGGAGTTCGTCCTCGACAACCTCGTCTGGTTCATGCTGATCTTTGTGCTGGTTGTCTTTTCCATCTTCGTCCCGAACTACTTCCAGCTCGGCATCTTCGCCAACATCATCGAGGCCTCGAGCGTTCTCGGCGTGATGTCGATCGGCCTGTCGCTGGTCATCATTGCCGGCCATATGGACCTGTCGGTGGAATCGGTGGCCGCACTCAGCGCCATGGCGGTCGGCATCCTGTTCTGCTCATCGGGCATCGGCATGGGCATACAGCTCAATCCGCAATGGCTGATGGTTCCGGTTTCGCTGCTGGTTGCGCTCGCCGTCGGCGGCCTCATCGGCGTCTTCAACGGCTATCTCGTGGTCAAGGTGAAGATGAGCGCCTTCATCATCACGCTGGCGTCCTACATCTGGGTGCGCGGCCTGGTTCTGGTGATTTCCGGCGGCCGCTCGGCACAGGATCTGGCGCCGGCCATCCGCTGGTTCGGCATCCAGCGGCTGGCGGGCCTGCCGCTGACCGCCTGGATCGCTGTCGCCTGTTTCGTCCTGTTCTCGCTGATCATGGCCAAGACGCCGTTCGGCCGCCACCTCGTGATGATCGGCGGCAACGAGACCGCGACCTTCCGCGCCGGCATCCGCGTCAATCGCAATTTGATCATCGCCTTCGTGCTTGCCGGCGCCATTGCCGGCCTCGCCGGCTGGCTGCTCGCCATCCGCACCTCGGGCGCCACCGCCAATCTCGGGACCGGGCTGTTGTTCAACGCCTTTGCCGCCGTCGTCATCGGCGGCGTCAGCCTGAAAGGCGGTGTCGGCACCTTGCCCGGCGTCTATGCCGGCGTGCTTTTGCTCTCCTCCATCAACACGGCGATCAACCTGATGGGCCTGCCGGCCAATTTCACCCAGGTGATCCACGGCCTGCTTGTGCTCGCCGCCGTGCTGCTCGACGCCTTCAAGCAAACCATTCGCCAAAGACTGGCATAGGAGACGGCTGGCATGACAGGACGGCTCGAAAGCAAAGTCGCGCTGATCGTCGGAAGCGCGCGCGGCATCGGCAAGGGCATCGCCCAGCGCTTTGCCGAGGAAGGCGCGCGGCTGGTCCTGGCAGACAGCGAAGCCGAGGCCGGTCAAGCGGCCGCGGAAGAGCTCGGCGCTGCCTTCATCCGCACCGACATCTCGCAAATGGCCGATGCTGAGGCCGCGGTAGCCCTGGCATTGAGCCGCCACAGTCGTCTCGACATCATCGTGCAGAATGCCGGCATCTATCCCTGGCAGCTCATCGAGAACACCAGCCCGGGCGACTGGGACCGGGTGATGGCGGTCAATCTGCGCGGCACCTTCAATGCCACGCTGGCGGCGCTGGCGCCGATGAAGGCGCAAGGCTACGGGCGCATGCTCTACACCTCATCGATCACCGGTCCGCATGTCACCAGCCCCGGCCATGGCCACTACGCCGCCAGCAAGGCCGGCATCAACGGCTTCATCCGCTCGGCGGCGCTGGAGTTTTCCGGCTACGGCATCACCGTCAACGGCGTCGAGCCCGGCAACATCCTGACCGAAGCGATCGAGCTGCATCGGGGCGCCGCTTATATCAAGAACATGGAGGATTCGATCCCGTTGGGACGCCTCGGCAGTCCGCGCGATGTCGCCAATGCCTTCCTGTTCCTCGCCTCGGACGATGCCAGCTACATCACCGGCACCACCATCATCGTCGACGGCGGCCAGTTGCTGCCCGAAGGCAAGGATTTCCGGCTGCTGCCGCCGTGATCAGCCGGATTTGTTGTAAAGCAGCAATTCAGGCCGGTACTCGAAATGCATGGTGTCGTAGTGATACCAGCGCCCGCCCCAGATGAAGCCGTTTTTCTCGAACAACTCCACGACTTCCAGCGGGATCCGGTTCTTGAACGGAATGGGGCCCTTGGGGTTGGTTTTGTTCCTGTTGTTGTACCAGTAGTCGGAGAAGCCGACATTGATGTCGAAGGCCGCCCCGAAGGAGTGGACGCTCAACCGGTTCGTGCCGGCGATGGGCCGCCAGACAAAGCCGCCGCCGGGCTTGAGCCCGTAACGGCTCAGCTCCGCGGGCATCGCCTCAAGCGCAGCGGAGACCTTGCCCAGCCGGTCGTTGATGCCGAAAATCCTGGTGACCTGCACGGTCTTCTTGCCGAGCTTCGGCAACCATTTGAGGTTGGCGATGTGCTTGCCCACCTCGGCGGCACTTGCCCCGTAGAGCTTCTCGAAGAAAGGTTCGTTGCGGATGCGGCCGGGATCGAAATCCTCGGCCGGGACCAGCGCGCCCTCCGCTGCTCCGGGATAGACGTAGCGAAACATGTCTTCGATGTCAGGGCTCTCCAGCAGCGCGTCGGCGTCGCGCGCCTTGCCGTCGTCCCACACCATCGTGGTGCCGTCGGTCCAGGTCAGTACATTGCCCGAAATGGTGAAAAGTCCGGGATAGGCCTTGAGCAAGGCGGCCTTGGCCGCCGGCTGGTCGACGCCGTCGCCCGCATTCCCTGCATAGGCGAAGCGTCCAGTGCCGACGATTGCCAATGCGAACAGCAACCGCAGCATCAGGCGCCCTGGATGATCCATCATTGTCCTGCCTTCCCGGAGGGCTTTCGTTCATCGTGTATTTAACAAGGCTGCTGTACCATGCTGGTCGAATCGAACGGGAGACAAATCGTGTCAAAAACCTTCAATGCTTTGATCCGGATGACGTTTACATTCATCTGCCTGGTCGGCCTGGCCTCGTCCGTCTCTATTCTTTTTCCAGCCACCGCATCCGCCCAGCGGATGCAGCGATGCGCCGACGAAGGCGAAATCTGCCGCCTGCCCTACCCCTCGGAAGTGGTCTACGGCGCGCGCGGGCAGACCACTTCGCGCTTCATCGATCGTCGTGCCGTGCCGTGTACGAATCGCGTCTTTGGGGACCCGGCGCCTGGCCGCGACAAGGCTTGCTACATCGTGAGGCGCGGCGGCGGTAACGACTATGGCGACAATGATGACGACGACGACAATTACGGCGATGACGACTACGGCCAGGGCGGCGGCAGATGGGTGGCCTGCGCCTCGGAGGGGCGGTTCTGCGAGTTCCGTGGCCGCAAACTGGTGAGATACGGGGCGCGTGGCCAGTACGTCCAGGGCGTATTCAGGAACGGCGTCACATGCAGCGTCGACGCCTTTGGCGAGGATCCCATCCGCCGCGTGAAGAAGAACTGCTACGTCAAACGATAGGTGGCGCCGGGGAAGAACGGCGGGTGCGGCTCGTTGCGGCCGCGCCCGGCATTCGAGATATGGTCGGCCAGATATGGTGGGCGATGACGGGCTCGAACCGCCGACATCTTCGCTGAGAACGCTATCGTCAACTCGACCGCTGTGAACCCTTATCGCGGCACGGTGACACGGCACCTACGCCGATATCGAAGCCGTATGCGAACAACGTCGACAAGTACACGCTTGCCCGCATCGGCGAGCCGAAACAGGAAGAAGTGGCGGAGCCGATCGTCTTTCTGTGCTCACCCAATGCGTGGCGCTCAAAAGCGGTTCCCCGGTTTTGAGAGAGCGACATTGCATAGACGCTCAAGATATTAAGCTTCCTGATGAACCTACCCGTGCAGGTGAACCCACCCTTCCAGAACACCCTGCCCTTCCGGAGGAACCTGCTTTTCCGGATACGCCAAGTTAATCCGGTAAAGGCATTGTTCGCCTGGCGTTGCGGGCGTGGGCCGAACTTGCTCTGCAGCTGCCATCCAGACGGAAGACATTTGTGTATATTCCGCTTTGGCGACGCGCCGTAATGGCCTCTTGTACTTAGTCCACCGTGCGACGCGAAGGGCCGGTGCATGTGTCCTCTGGCGAGACGTGAAACGGACTGCATCCGCAGTAATGGCCAGTCTGTCGCCAGACTAGCTGCGAGGTCACCGCTCATGCTACTTTGAGGCCTTCTCGTTCATGTGGGAAGAGGCAGGCCTTGCTTGGCGACGTATTCATCAACTACCGGCGGCAGACCGATTCCGGCGTGGCGGGCCGCGTCTACGATAATCTGAACCGCGCGCTTCCTGATGCATCCATCTTCATGGACGTCGACAAGCTCAACCCCGGCGATGACTTTGAGGTGGCGCTTGCCCGCAGTTTGGCCAGTTGCAAAATCATGCTGGCGATCGTGGGGCCGCAGTGGGCCGCGCTTACCGATGAGCAGGGCCAGGTTCGGCTGGAGTCCCCCGACGACTTCGTGCGCAAGGAGATCCGTACGGCACTCCAGGCTGGGGTGCGCGTCATCCCCGTGCTCGTCAACGGCGCCAGCATGCCAAAGAAAAGCGCCTTGCCACCCGATCTGCAGGACCTGGCCAAGCGTCAAGCCATGGAGGTCCGCCACGAGCGCTTCAACGACGATATGGCGGCGATTGCGTCGGCGATAGCGAAGCCAGCGGCGCGGCGGCCGAGGCTCTGGCTGCTGTACGGGCTGGCCGCGATGATCGCGCTCGGCATCGGCGGGACAACGGTGGCGTTGTGGCCGAGGCCCTCCCCTTTGCCGTCGCCTATCGAGCCCGCAGCGATCGAGGCCAAAGGATGCAAGGAAGGATTCGTCTGGCGATCGGCGATCTTCGGCGACAGCGTGTGCGTGAGTCCTGCCGACTACGGCGAGGTGCAGGCCCAGAATGCAAATGCCCGCAACAACCGTTCGCCGACCGGCGGACCTTACGGCGACAGCACCTGCCGCGACGGCTACGTCTGGCGTGAAGCGTTCGAGAGCGACTTGGTCTGCGTCACCCCTTTCGAACGCGACAAGGCCAGGAAGCAGAATGCCGACAACGCGTACAACCGGATATGAGACCGTAACTCCGGGCAAGCACCGATTTATCAAGAGCTTGAGTGGTGGGCGATGACGGGCTCGAACCGCCGACATCTTCGGTGTAAACGAAGCGCTCTACCAACTGAGCTAATCGCCCGCTCCGGCCGGACCTTTAAGCGGTCGCAACCGGCTTCGCAAGGCCAAATGAGCAGCTGCTAGCTTAGCCGCACAGTGGTTTTCGCGGGCAAAGTGCCGCCTGTCAAAAAACCTTCTCCTGATGCGTTTATGCTGTCCAGCTGCGCTTGACACCCGGTGGCGAACCCCTTATCCACCGCCCCAACGACGAACACGGCTGACACGTGCTCGTCCAATGCGCGGGTGTAGCTCAGTTGGTTAGAGTGCCGGCCTGTCACGCCGGAGGTCGCGGGTTCGAGCCCCGTCACTCGCGCCATTAATTTCAAGGGGTTAGCTACCGCCCCTTGAAAAGTTTCAACTCTCATTCTCCGGAGAGTTTCAACTTTCTGTATTCGTTCCGTTCCAGACCAAGCAGCTTTTCTGCCCTTGCGGCGGCTGGCGTCAGCTGAGCGGACGGCGGCCAGATTGACCGGCATATAGGTCTTCTGCAGCGCCTTGTTCCCGTCGATCGAGTTGCCCATCTTGGCCGAGATTGCCTCGACCGACGCGCCTCCGGCATTCGCCTCGACCGCGCCGGAACGCCGCATGTCCATCAGCCGCCGCTTCTCCGATGTCCCGAATACCAGCGTGCGCAGATCGGCAAAGTCGTCGACCAGAGAATCCTTCGTGTAAGGCACGCCGGCGCGCGGCCGGCCGCCCTTCGGGCCCGGCGCGAAACCGCGCGAGCGAAAGATCGGCGCATCGTCAAGCAGGGTGACGCCTAGGATTCGACATAGGCCAGCACCAGGCGCTGCGTGCGTGACGACAGCGTGCCGAAAGCCGCCTCGCCACTCTTGCTGCGTGCAATCAGAAAACCCCATTCCTGTGCTGTCTGCATTGCCTGCGCCGGTGTGAGCGTGCGCACGTCGACGGGTGAGAAGCTCGTGTCCCACGCAACGGCGATGATGCAGGCCAGTTCGCGGTAGCCGGCGCGCCAGGCGCCCCGCCTCGCCTGCCGTCCAGGTCTGGTGGCGCGGTGGTGGCGTCTGGCGGCGGATCGCCTGCGATGGGTCGGAGCCGGGCGGGCATAGCTTCATGCCGGCCATGAAATTATAGAGCGAACGCCACGCTTTACGGCACGGTAGGCGATGTCGACACCTTTGACCCGGAGCAGACGGCCATACCAGTCGTCGAGCAGCTCGAGGGTGATGTCGGCTGGCGGCAGGTCGGCGAAGTACGGCTCGATGAAGGTCCAGCCGCGCTCCCAATCCTCGCGGGTGCGCGGTGGCTTGCGCTTCCATGCATCCATGCGGCGATAGCGTGCAAAGGCGTCTCCGATGGAATCCTTTGGCCATACATGCAGGCGCGACGGCTCCCTGCCCTTGCGGAGTTCCTGCCAGCGGTCTTCCCACTCCCGGGCTATCGTCCAAGCCTCAGGCCCGTCGATTCCACAGGAAATGCATCTGAAGCCAGCTTCGACCATCTTCGGCGTCGGCAGCCAGTAGCCGTATTTGCCCTTACGGATGACGTAGTGCTTCAACTTGATCTTACCCAAGGGTCGCCAGCCTCGCTCTTGCAATGTCAATGCTAGACTGCGCGCCGGATCCTGATCCTGCAAGACCCGAGCGTTAACCGAGCCAGGCGTCGATCGCAACCATGTCGTAGTTGCCGGTGATTGGGCAGGCCTTGGGAAAGCCTTGATCCTGCAACGCGGGCAGAAATTCCATGAATTCCCGCAGCGTCAGGTGGAGATAACGCGCCGCCTTGATCGCCGGCACCAGCCGTGGTTGTACCGGGACGCGGATAGATGACGGTTGTAATGTGTGGGTTTGGCTCATGGCACCAAAACTCTATCCACCGTCCATCGGGCAGCGGATGGGCGCCTTGTCGTTGGGCGGGTGTGAATCTCGCCCGTGTAAGCACCTCCGCCGCATAGCATGAGATTTTCCTACTCCATGATCTCGTTATTCCTGCATCGAGGGGGAATGAGGCTTAGAATAGCGGCCTTTCTCCCCCATGCCTATTCATCCAATCCTTAATCGCAGAATCGGCAGCCACAGAGCGAGAATACTTGTAATCGGCGGCTTCGAAGCCGCTACGCCCGGCCACCCAGCATCGCCATGACAGCGTCTGGCTTGTGCGTAGTCAGAATCGCACCCTGTGCTCTGGCCAAATCACCAGCCTTGAAACGGCACCCTCGTTTGGGGCGGCGGCCCGGCGTCTCGCCTGCGGCGTCGCCATGCTGACGCTCCTTCGGCGCCGGTTAGCTGATTTCACGGTCACGAACTTGCTTCGGCAACGAAATGGACACCGCGCCGAAGCGGGAGTTCGAAGCTCTAAGCGCCATACAGCGGGCTCGTGATGCCGACGATTGCGACATCACCGAATTTGCCGTTCCTCTCCGACCCGCCCGCCCGATCGACACCCAAGCACACTGCCTTGTGACGTCACCTCAGGGCATACCTTGATCTTATCAGCGATTACCCGTCGGCCAAGGCATCTGTTTTGAAATTCGCTTGATGGCGTCCCTGCCCTTGCCGTTCGACTCCGTCCAGTCCTTGTCTGTCAATTTGTTGCGACGAGAGCTAGTCCCTGTCCTGCTGGTCCGTCTCGTCTCATGTCGTGGCTCTGCAAAAACCGTAGCAGCATGTTCGCAACCTGTTCACCCATGTTGATTTCACGAGTTTCCGACTGTCGGCATATAAGAGGGAGAGGTCCGATGGATTTCATGTTGATGGTGAACATTGCCGGCGGCATCCTTCTGGCCATCGCAATCCCCTCGGTGTGTCTCGTCGGATGGCTGTTTTACCGTTCGGGATCGGGACAATTGAGAGGCGAAAGCTGTGACAATGAAAAGCCCGCCACCGTGCCAGACCAGAAAACTCATATTTTAGCCCCTGCGAAACAAAGCTCGCTATTCCGCGTTGAGGCTCGTCGAACAACGGAGCTTCACGAATGGATCCGGCAACTGCAGCTGTGATGATTTTGCTTTCTTGCAGTCCCGCCCAGGGAGTCTGCAAGCCACTCGATACATCACCGGCCATGTTCGGATCCCTTGACACATGCCAGTTGGCGTTAGCCGTGAGGCTCGAGGGCGCTCCCAACGGGGAGATCGTCGGGCGATGCAGTTCGATCGACCCCTCCGCTACAGGTTCCGTTCCAGCCGGGTATAGCACGATTGTCGTCACGCGGGGCACAGGGGCGGGTGCGGTGAGCAGTCGCTACATCGTGCCACACAAAAACTGAAGCCAGCCACCGTGAGGCAGCGGGCTATTCATTCTCGACCGGACAATTATAGGCCTTGCCCTCCCTCTATGAAGCCATACTCGGCATCGTTGGCTTCGCGCTCGTCGTCCGCTTCGCCATCGTCGTCGCCTTCCCTGTCATCGGTCCCGGTGACTTCGATGCCACCCGCCAGACAGGGTTCGAGATCCGGGTCGGGCTCTACGAAGTCGAGCGCTACAGGCGTTCTTCATCTTCGATCGAGCGACGGACCGCCATGCCCGAAAGGCAGAGGTTCGTGGCTGGATAGCGAAGAATCGCACACGGCTTTCCTTCATTCGCATGGTTCGCAGAAATTAGCATGATCGCCTACTCTCATCTCGTCCGGCGTCGTCTCCCTCAAAGCAGCGCCGGTAATGCTCGGCGCCCTTCTTGGTTTCTCCCCGTATGTCAAAAGGAGGTCGCCGGGCCTTAACAGGCCCCGCTGCTCATCGCTTGCGGGGTGTCCTGATGGCTGAGCTTGGCCCCGTGGCCTAACGGCCAGAACCAAACGTTCCGAAAAGCTTTCCCAGGCTGGCGGCAGCCGAAGGGCTGCACAAGAGGGATCGTCAGACCGCTCCTGGCGCACCACAGCGACACCACCAAGCTGTAAGTCAGGTCCATCGGCGCTGCTGATGAATGCCCTCAGATGGATTGCGTTTGCCACGAAAAAGGAATCGTACCGGCCCGTTCTCAGCACGTCAGCCGGAACGGGCCATGGGCAGAAGCAGCCGACTAGCTAAAATCGCAAGACGACCGAAGGACCACGTCGGCGATAGCACCGGACCCGACGGCGCCCGTGTCGCCAGTAACTACGGCAGACTCTTCTCCAGCCCCGCCGGCGGCGGCGCCGGTGGTAGTAATCTGGGTCGTAATCTTGGTCGTAGTAGCGCCGATGGTTGACCGGCTCCACTTCCGCGTGAGTACCTTCGTTGTCGAAGGCGTCTGGCGCGTCGAGTTCTTCGAGAATGCCGCTTTTGGCCGCTGGAACACCGGCCAATGCGTTGATAGGCCGGACCGCGCTTGCAAAGGCTGCTGCCCCTGCAACGCCAAACATCGCTGTCAAAAAGGATCGCCGATCCATAGTAAACCTCCCAAGTTACATGAGCTGAACGAAGCGCCCCGCCTGCTGAAGGAGCAGGCCCAGCGCACGGTAAAATAGAGGATTCGCCAGCCGCTCAAGCAACTCGCGAATCCTATCAGCGCAGGAAGGGACCTGGCTGCGCCGATCCAAGACATGTCAGCTAAGGACGACCGCCATTACCAAAAAGGTAACGGCTGTTGCAAAAATCGGTGCGAGCAACCATCGCGCCTGGCCAACACTTTGATCCATTTGTTCTCTCCCGTTGTGGAGAACCAACAACCTGAAGCCCTAATCCGTTCCGCCTAGTCCAAAGCTAAGACCATTGCGTTGTACGGTTCGGACTTTAGGCCAATCGGATTAGACAAAGGTGCGTAGGCGGGAACGTTTACCCCGGTTCAAAGTTGGTTGCCGGGCAGTGCGGGACGATGATCGTCGTGTGCCGGTCCTTGCAGGAGAGAAGATATGAAGATGCACATTGTGAACACCGCCGCAGCCATGTTGCTCTTGGCGGGGATCGGCTCCGCCGCCGCTGACGACATTATCATCCAGCCGGAACAGGACACGGTCATCCGTGAGTATGTCAAGAAGCAGCCCTTGGCTTCGGTGAACCTTCCCGGCGTGGAATTGAACGTCGGGACAGCTCTGCCGGAAACTGTGGAGATCCACGAGGTCCCGAACATCAAATACCGTTACGTGGTGGTCGACAACCGCACGGTCCTGGTCGATCCGGGCACCCGCAAGATCGTGAAAGTTTACGACTGAGATTTCGAACGAACCCACGCTCGCCACCCTTGGGTGGCGAGCGTGGGCATTCAAACGCTACTCAGCCGGACAAATTCAAAATGCCACTCAGCTGGATAATGAACATGACGAACCCTGAACTCGAGAGGACGCAAGCCCTGGTTGCCCGCTTGGCTGATCTCCAAGCAAGAATGCAGGCAGTACGTCTTGTTGGAGCCGAGGTAACAACCGTCCGAAAGGTTGCAGCCATAATCGATGACGGCTTCCGACAAGCCGGCCTCACACCGTTAGAAATCGCAGAAGGTCAAGAGGAACAGTTTAGCGATACTAAATGTTCGACTGGCTATGGACAGCCGAACCCTACTCTCAGCAGATCAAGTCAGAGCAGCACGAGCCCTACTGAACTGGCCGCGTGTGCGACTTGCCGCCAAGGCCAATCTTAGCGAGATGGTGATCAGCGCTTTTGAGAACGGATACAGGAAACCGCGTCCCCACAACATGGCCGCCATCCGCAAAGCGTTTGAGGATGCCGGAATCGTTTTCACCGTCCAAGGCACTCCATCGCTAACCCGCTCAGAAGGTGATAGCGGCCTAGCCGCCGATAATAGACAGTGGCGCGGCCGGGAGAAAAAAGGATAAAGGGGACAGCCCGTGTACCCTCTGCACCCGATCTCTAAAGCGGCCGCTAACCAACCCATTATGTCGCTCTACGGGATTGCTTTGGCGGACTGGCCCCGTCACTTCCGCGATACCCAATGCAAAGACGATACCGGCAGAGCCTGGTTACTGCTTCTGCACAGGCGGCAGAAAAAGATGGACGCTTGTTCCTTCACCAGCTTCGCTCTCGATCCGAATGTGCCCACCGGATTGTTTGACGAAGCCATAAACCTGGCTAAGTCCAAGTCTGGTCCCGCGTCCATCGGGTTTGGTGGTGAAGAACGGCTCGAAGACCTGCGCCAGAATCTCCTTGTTCATGCCGCAACCGGCATCGCGCACGGTCATACGAACGCACGAACCCGCCAGTGAATGCACATCGTCGATGTCGTCCGGGACATCGCTAGTCTCGATTGTGAGCGTTCCCACGCCCGGCCATGGCGTCCTTGGCGTTCACCGCCAGATTGAGCATGGCGACATCGAGCTGGTTGGGGTCGACCAGAACAGGGCCAAGCGCCGCGTCCAAGTTGCGTTCAATTTTGATTGCACTCCCAAGCGTTCGTTCCAGCAGCATCGAAAGCTGTTCGATCCGTCCGTTCAGATCAATGCTTTCGGGCGTAAGCGACTGGCGCCGAGAGACGCAAGCAATTGCTGCGTAAGTGCCCCGCCGTTCTGTGTTCGTTTGAGCAGTTCGTCGATCAGGATGGCTGATTTCGGATCGCCGGGATTTTCGGCGAGTTGCTTTTGCAGGAGCCGCAGGCCCGAGTCGAACGCTGCTATCAGATTGTTGTTATCGTGAACTATGCCGGCTGCGAGGCGGCCAATTGCTCCGAGCTTCTGGGATTGACGTCGACGTTCCTCCTGCGCACGCGGCGAGGAAACGTCCCGAAGGCTGGCAAGGAGAGCAGGTGTCCCGTCCCAGTTAACCTCCACGACCCAGACGGCCATACGGATAGTCAACGCCCGTGTGGGCCGGTAAGCATTCGAATGCACTCTGCGCGCAAGTGAACCCCTTGCGCTAACGCTTCGACGCGCCATCAAAGCATTGACCGCGCGGTAAAAGGAGCGTGCACCAAGTGAGGCCGGGTTCGTTTGGGGCCTGCGTTTGGCCTGGGGCAAGGCGGCCCCGCCTGCCGCATCAAAAAGAAGCAAGCCAGACAGGCTTGGTATCAACCTGCTAATCATTTCCGCCGCGCCACCATGGCAAAACATGTTTGGGGGGCGATCGCACCGCTGATGGTCAGCGAAGGCCAACAAGTGGTCCGGCTACCCTTGGAGCCAATCCGCATTTCTGGCGATTTTCCCCTGGAGCAATCAATGCATTGACATGAACTCGGCCGTTTTATTGGTCCTTGCTGAGTGCAGGTAATCGTGCCGGAACTCAGCAAGAAAGGCCAGTCCTTCCCAATCATGGATGGTCAATTGGCCATTCACAAGTGATGTAAGGCGCTTCTCCCGAAGAGACTTGAGCGTGCGGTTGATGTGGACTGCCGACAGCCCTGTCGCCTCGCCAAGGTCAGCTTGAGTCACAGCAAAAGCGCAGGTTTGATCGGACGCGAGTCCGGCGTCTTCCATACGTAGCATGATTTCACAGAGAAGGTGGGCCACTCGGCCAAGCGCTTGGCGCTTCCCGACATTGACCACCCATTCGCGGAAAATCGATGCATCAACCAGTGTCGTTCGCCAAAGATTTGCCGCCAGCCTGGGGTGGCGTTCGCAGAGCAGCCGGATAGCCGAGTGATCTATGAAGCCAACACTGCAAGCGCTCACCGTTCGAACGTCGCTATCCAACAGATCGAGGTGCAGGCTCAACAGATCGGGCATGTCGCCAGGCACATGATAAGCAGTGACCTGACGCTTCCCGTCTCCTGTTACCTTCGAGGTGCTGGCTAAGCCAGCCAGGACCATTATGCACCGGGACGGCTGGTCGCCTTCCCGAACCAAGTTCTGGTTTGCGCCAATCGCAACGATCCTTATTCTTACCGCGTCGAGAGCTTGACGCTCACCTGACGTGAGGGTGAAGGCACGATGGAACTTGGCGGTTAATGGGCTTTGATAAAGCATGTCGGCTCTCCGTTTGGGCGGGAGCGCTATGGTCTCTCAGTCACCCGCGGCCAGCAGAACGCGAATGATGCCCGACCTTATATCATAAACACCGGACCGACTTAACCTGTGATAAGTCTGGCACTGCTTCGGATGGTCCTTTCCTCCATCGGCAGACACAGGCTCAACAGGATTGGTGCTTACGAGGGAAGCGGCCCATCATCGGGCCTCGAGTTGCGCAGCTGCGGCAGCAGCTATAATAGATCGTTCTCAAATTCGAGGACTCACACCATGACCGACGCCCCCGACCACGCCCCTGAACTGGTAGAACTCACGGCGGATGTGGTATCGGCGTACGTCAGCAACAATCCCGTGCCGGTCGCGGGTTTGGCGGACCTGATAGCCTCAGTGCACGCGTCGCTGTCTGGGATTGGCCATCGCGTGGCTGCCGCGACCGAAGAACCAGTGCCTGCGGTAAATCCAAAGAAGTCAGTATTTCCCGATTACATCATCTGTCTTGAAGATGGTAAGCGGTTCAAAACCCTTCGGCGACATCTGCGCGTGGATTTCGGTCTCACTCCTGACGCGTATCGAACAAAGTGGAACTTGCCATCCACTTATCCGATGGTCGCTCCCAACTATGCGGCCTCACGGTCTGCCATGGCGAAGTCGATCGGTCTGGGTAGGAAGGCACCGCAGCCCACTGTAACGGGCAAGGCAAGGCCGGCGGCTAAGGCTAAAGCGTAGCTTCCGCGATCACACCACTACCACCGCGGCACCAATCGACGATGTATGCATCGCGGCGGACCTGTCCGCTCTTGGCCGGTGCCCACCCAGGTTCCCCAACCCATGGCGCCGGCCATTTGTGGCCCACACCTCAGTTTCGTATTGCTGCCCAAACTCTTCTTGTTGAAGACCGCTTACGACGTTACAATCCCGTTTGGCCTGATTGCTGGGAGGCAACGCCCTGGCTGACATCATTCCAATTCGCAAAGCACGCCCTTGTGTCGAAGTTGGCGAAGCCTGTGGCGAGTGGTTTGTTCGCGTGGTCGAGGAAGACCAGGAACTCACCCGATCATTCAAGCTCGAATCCTATGCTTTGGCCTTTGCAGAAGGCCAAAGGACGCGTCTGCATCTCAACACGTTTTCCCGGCTGTAGAGTAGCGCGATGCAGATGTCCGCAGGGTTACTGGCGAATTTGGGCGATAGCATCGAAGCCATTGCCGCCCACATTGCGACCATGGAAACGCGACAGCTGCACCAATTGCTCAAGTCGTTGCCATCGAGATCGGAAATCGCCAGCGCGGAAATGGTGATGGGCATCCTCGTCTATCGCGAGATTGAACTGCGCCGCCGGCGGGGGACGGGCGGCAACGTGTTGCCCTTTCCGGGTCTCGTGACTCCACCTATTCAGCAGTAGATAGCGGCGCCGGACCTGTAAAGGCCGCCGCTTAAGCAACGGGCCTGAGGGCGGGGTAGCGTCTTGATGCCAAGAAACCCCGCCGCGCGCGCAACAGCGGGTTTTCGTAGGCACGGCTACATCCGAGGAATCGACCGCTTAAGGCAGAATTGCTTGGTTGTCGTCGCGGTTCCATACAATTAGATCAACTGTGCCAGATGAAGACGTAAAAAAACCCGTTGCCAATTACGGCAACGGGCTTGAGCTACCGGGTAGGGTCAGGAAGGCAATATGTAGACCCAACAACACGATGCGCCACGCCTCATGATCGAGGTCTTAACCGAACCGCGACAATTCTAACCATCTTGTCGACGTGTGAATAACTTTGCTGACTCCAGATCATCGGCAGGGAAGACGTGATTTGACCTTGGCGGAACAGCCGCTCACGATGAGACGGCTTGGGAAGGCGCGAGATGCAAATGCAAAGACATGATTGTGGTGCCGCCGATCGGCGCACAGTTCGAGACGCCTGAATTCCTCGCCGAGATCAGCGCCCTGCTTGATGAGGCCTATCCCGACTACGATTTCACGATCACCACCATAAGCAAGTTTCGGGATGACAGCTTCGTGTTGATCCCGCTGCTCGGCAGCGTCGGTGGTGAAGGCTCCGTTTTAGCGGCTTACCCGGATATGACGGCAATGCAGGAGATGGGCAATCTCCTGTTCAAGCACATCATCGGCCATCACCATCGCGACATTAGGTGCCGCACGTGGCCCCAATCCGTTCCCGGACCTCCGTCTCACATCTGCCCTGGCGGCTAATCCTTTAGCGCATCCGCGCCGCTATCGTCGTCGCGATGACGTTGACGAAGGCGCTTCAGCAGATCGCGTGAGGCTTGGATCGCCCTGCGCGATTGATCCATGTTCTGGCGAAACGTGGCGCGTTCCTCCATGGACTTCTGCCACTTCAGCAAGGTGGCCGTAGTCGCAGTGGCCGCTTGAGCGATATCTATGGGCGTTGCAACCATCGCATCCTCCCAAAAAGGCAATGGTAAACGCAATCTTTATAGGCCCAACGAAACCCTTTCTTCAATCAAAAACGAACATACGGCACATGGCAAAATGGCTATTCGTCGGGCCGCTCGACGGCGGCTTCGTCGACCTCGGCTTCCATCTCGTCGTTGACGGTCTTGGTCTATCCAAAACCAGCCATCGGCACACCGTCAAAACCCTGCAGCCACCCGTCGGCATGTTCCTGCCAGTAATGGCACCTCACGCTCCTTACCATCCTTGCACGCTTGGGCGCCGTACATCCAGGCGTAGGTGGCGCGCTCCTGATCTTTCTTAGGCACGGCGATTTGTGTCATCCTCAGCGAACGCCGGCTTGCCCGCTTCACGCTCGACGCCGAGCAGATCGAACTCGTCGTTCGCAAAGCACTTGGCCTTCAGCCAGTTGGTCGACGGTATTTGCTGTCCTTGCGCTTCGACACCTTGCCTTCAAGTCCGGCCTTGTCGAGCAAGTGAAAGATGGTCTTGGCTTCCCCCCGGCAGAGGCTCGCTGAACTGAATACGCCCGCCGGGCGCGATATAGCGCGGCCTCGGTCAGTCAGCCAAGCGGCATCGCGGTGCACGATAGCACCGAGAATCGCCGCGTACACGCTGCCGACTTCCTCTGCGCAGGATATGCCCAGCTTGTCCGCGCGGTCTTCCATCGCTTGCTCGGCCAGGTCGCTGATGCCAAGCGCGATTGTCTGCTGCGGATGGAAGGACGCTGACTGTAAAAGCCCGCCCAACCTTTCGGCGGGCGGGCTTCCACTGTCGGAACTGGAGAGTGTCATGTCGACAGCCCCGACAGGTCGGAAAGGGGTCGCTGGTTAGCGGCGCGAGATCAGCAGGCAGAGCCGGCGCAGGTCACGATCATAGGTGTCTTCGTTGCTAAGCACTTCGACGCAGCGCTTCTTCATCCGAGTGACCTGGGCGTTCGACATATCGCCGACAACGCTAGCCAGATTCGGGTTGCTCGAAGCGGTCGGGTTGCTGGGGTTGGCGGCTGGATTGGTTCCAACGCCGACATTTACGTCGGTACCAACCCCGGTGACGACACCGACATTGGCGCTGCCGGTTCCGATGGAAGCAGTCGCTCCGCCAGTGTCGCCGACGGAGGCTGCGGCATTTGCCCCAGAACCGCCTAGGGACACGCTAGCCGTAGCGCCGCTGTTGCCGCCCACATTAGCGCTGGCGCCTCCGCTGCCGACGGATACCCCGCCGACGCCTCCGACACTAATTCCAGCTGCTGTCGCTGGCATGCAAAGAATTGCGAGAACAGATCCGGCAGTCAGACTGCCCATAAGAATTTCAAAAATTCTTGCCATAGTACGCCTCCTTGTTGCCCTTCAAAGGATGGGACATTTTTGGGCATTTACGGACCCGATAGTGACGCACTAGAGTTTAAAAACAAGCTAACGGCCCGCGAAAGATGCGTCTTGGGTCATTACTTGGTAATTATCAAGAGTCAGATATAATAAAATTTTACTTTGACTCGGACGTGATTCCTCTACTTGTCATTCAATATCCTTGCCTAAGCACCCCATCGTCAATAATATTGTGCGGTGCAACAAGATTCAGAGATGGACCATGCGACGATCAGTAAGCGACTAATACCGCCGATCTGACATACAATGCTATATTAGCTCCTCTTGACGAACCCGACCGGCGGGCCGAATCAGAATCCCGTCAGCGCAACCCTGCAAAATCGCACTGGTCTGCCTGAAGCATCGCGACGATGGCCGACGATTTCTTTAGGAGATTTGAATGTCGCACAACGTGCTGCCCACCAAGCCGACGGCCGCGCTGAGCTCCGCGCAGTCACCGGTCTTGGCTACGGCCGGATCTATGATCAAAGCCCTGAGCCGGAGCCATCCGGGGTCCACGCCTGCCGCCCCGTATTTATTGTCACCAAAAGGGGAACAACGGCAGCTCGGCCGTGTTGGGCCAGTTAAGCAATATTGCAGGAGCACCACATGCATTTCGTCAAAGCGCTTTTAGCTGCGATCGCCATCGGTCTCATCAGCCCGGGGGCAATGGCTCAGACCGCGACGACGTCCCCGCAGGAATTTGTCAAAGCAGCTGCGAGCTCAGATATGTTCGAGATCCAGTCGAGTGAATTGGCACTGCGGAAATCGAAGACATCACGAGTGAAGGAATTCGCTCGCATGATGATCAAGGACCACACGACCTCTTCCAAGCGGCTCATTGCGGCGGCAAAGAAGGACGACGTCGCAGTGGCGCCGGAGATGACAAGCAAGCATGCTGCCCAATTGGAAGCGTTGAGCAACGACAGCAGCGGGGCGTTCGATAACGCCTATATCGACACCCAGGTGGCAGCGCACCAGGAAGCCCTGACGCTGATGACCTCCTATGCAGAAAACGGTCAGGCAAAACATCTGGCGGCCCATGCGAAAAAGACCGCGCCGGTGATCCGGCAGCATTTCAAACATGCCCAGCAACTGAGCAAGAGCGGTTCTCAGGGCTGAGTGGATCTGGCCACGACGTTGGTTCTTCGCGGCGCTGTGGAGTCTGTGGCCAACACTGCCTCCGCGCTCAGGGACGCTGCAACCTTTAAGCGGTGGTCGATGCAGGAACTCTAAAGGTGCGTCGCTCAGGTAGTCCGGCGTGCAAGCACCAGCGTCGTCGAAGTTGCCAAACGAACAGGAGACCTGACATGCCAAAGCAAAACGAGACCTCGCATTCGAGACGAAGTGACTTCGCCAATGATGAACCCATTCGCCCGGAGGATGCCGCCGTGTTGGACAGCCCCGTGGGCCACGAAGACAGGCACGGCGCGGAGCCAGGTTTCGTGGGAGCCGACGATGTCGACCAGCCGCTCGGCGCAAGGCCCCGCAGCGAAATTACCGGTCGTCATGATGAAGGGGCAGGCGCCAATGAGACGATGGACGGCTTAAGCGAAACCGAGGAACTGACCCGCAGCTACGCCGAGGACATACCAACCGGTGACAATGATGAGGACGAGGAAGACATCCCTGTCTTCGAAAGAGGCCGAAGCAACACCGACCTCTGAGCGGCGCCAAGTTTGAACCCACGGTGAGGAACATGACAATGAGCACATTCGGACTTCGGATTGTGTCTTTGGGGCTCCGGGCTTTTTTGGGGCTGGGGGCCTCGCTGATTTTGGGCGCCCAGGCATCTGCGCAGACAAGTCAGCCGGCTCAACAATCCGGCGACTCATCGCAAACAGGCAAGCACGATCGTCTGCCGGCGCAAGGATCGTCGCCGACCGCCAAGGATGATGTCGGCGTTGACGTCTCGCTCGGCCGGCCGGAGGTGAAGCAACAGGTTGCAAGACATCTAGGAGTGGCTGAGACCGAGTTGCCACTGGCGGTGCATGTGCCGATCGCGCTCGCTTCGCAAGTCTGCGGGCAAGAGGTATTTACCGCCCGCGCCAATGTAAACCGAAGCTGCACCGCGACGAAGTTCATTCCGGAAATCGCCGAGGCGGCACGCAACCATCCACAAACCTCCGCGGTACCGGAGCAGTAGCATCGAAATGTCCGAACCCGGCGCGACGGTCGCGCCATGCTTACCCTAGGATAGCGCTCCAACCCGGCGTAAATCAGCCCCACCGCCGTCTGTTGGCGGCATGCATGATGGCGTTCGCCGCCGTCTCTTAACCAATGTGAATGCTGTCGCTCCGCAGCCACGCTACGAGATCCTGTCCGAAGCGGAGGCAGGCAGATGCCACTGGATTCCCTGATCGATCAATATGTGAGCAGCCGCAAGCGGCGGGGTCTTTTGTCGACACGGCATGCTCTCGAGGCGTTGAAAGAGGCCCTTCCGGCGCTGTCGATCGGCGAAAGCCATCTTGTCAATATGATCGCCGAGCGAGCGCTCGCCTTTGGCCTCGCCATCCACTTCGATCATTCGGGCGAGAATGCCGGGTAAGACATCCACGAGAGCGTCTGCTGATGCCACAGGACGAGGAACTCGGTGTCGCGTAGTTCCATCTTCATTGCCTGGCGGTCGGGCAAACATTCCGAGGCTGCTCCCACCCGTGTTCTGGGCGGGTGGTGAAAGTCGCCGGAGCGATGCCACGGCGTGCGCCGAGCCCACCCCGGCATTGGACAAGCTCCCCAGCTTTCGCCAGCTGGAGCTTACTTCTACTCACAGCAGCCCTAGCGAGGCTCGATGGGCCTTCGCGTACGGCGGTTTCGGAACTTTTGCTCCAGCGGGCGGTTGGGGCCGGCGAATTGAGGTTGAAAGGAGAAGATGATGACGGACAATAAAACCGAGCGTGATTTTCGCCACAAGAACCGGGTCTCGTCCAACGAACGCAACGAAGTCGAGCATTTTGCCCAGCAGAACGGCATCACGCCTGAGCAGGTGATGGAGCTCATCAAAGCCGCCGGGAATGACCGCGCCTCGTTGACCGCGGCTGCGAAGGAATTGAAATCAGTTTCCCGGGGCGGCTCGCTTACGGCATGAATCCGTCGCTACCGAAGAGGATCATGAACCTTCGAGAGTTTGAGTGTAGCATCATCCTGACGCACACGCGGAGCAGATCGAGCGTGAAAGTGACAATTCTACCCCTGCCCAACATGCGGAAAGCGCTGGAGGTTCGGGGCTGCGCAGATCGGCTATCGTCACCCCGAACCATAATCCACTCGAACGCGAGTCCTGGACGCACGGCGGACCGAGCCTACTTCCTGCCGTCGTTCAACAATAATCCCGCGCCGCAGTCAGCCAGCGAGATCGCCGTCGCCTGCCGGACGCGTGTCGGCTTCCAAACTGACAAACGCACCGCCTTTGTAGCGACGCTTTCCAGCCACGATCAGCTGCGCAGCTTTGCCGCGCTTGCTGCGCACCAATAAATTCCATCTCCTTCCCTCACACTGATCTTGCTCAGCGGTCGTTTTGCCGCTGCGGTAGGCGCTGTCCATCCGCTTCGATCGCGGTGGCGCCCAGTATCAACGCTGCCAGATCAAACCGCACAATCAGCACCTCAAAGCTGATCAGCAGAAGCAGCAGTGAATCAGGACCTCGTCGATCAGAGGCGGAAAGCCCAACTAAGAAAACCGCCGGCGGTGCCGATCTCGAAGAAATTCTAGCCCGCACGGTGAACAGGCTGGGGGCCGCATCGCGATATAGGGTTCAGCACAGCTCCAGCGGTACCGAGACGATCGACCCCTGCCCGCTCGGCGCCCCTCGGCCACGTCAATGACCAGCACGCGCAGCATGGTCAGCTGGCTTAGCCTTCATGGCGCAGATCGGCCACGGTCCGTCTCTTTCGGCTATGAAAACGTCACTCTGCTTTGCTAAACGCGGTGCTGGACCGGTTACCATGCGTCAGATCTGGAGCATCACCTTGCCGGCCTCGATTCTCACCGGATAGATCGCGAGATTGACGCAGACCCGGCGCGCCTTGGCCTTGGCCGGCCGCAATTGAAGCGGCCAATATGCTTCAAGGCATTCGATGACGTCGTCGATCACCAGCCCTTCGGCCGGATGCGCCTTCTCATGCGTACAATATCCGTCGGTGGCGAAGAACTCGTCATTGGGCGAGCGGCAAACCGCGAAGCTGCGGCCGCGAGGATCGAAGCAGATGACATCCTCTTTCGAGATGTCGTCCACCGCGCACGCTTCATCCAGTCAGCCATCTCCGGCTCCGGCAAAATTCGCTATCGCTATTCAGCGGCCGCCGACATATCCACCTGGTGAAATTCGCTGCGATAGGGTCTGGCTGTCGGCGGCAATTTCCGCTCGAGATAAAAATCCTCATATTTCAGCTGTCGAAGCAGCACCGGCCAGACCTCGCGATAGGCATGCCACATGGACGGGTTCGGCACCGGCAGGTCGTGCTTGATCAGCTCGTGCAGTCTTGGCAGCGCATGATAGGGCACCATCGGGAACATATGGTGTTCGACATGGTAATTCATGTTCCAGTAGATGAAGCGGCTGACCGGGTTCATGTAGACGGTGCGCGTGTTCAGCCGGTGGTCGACGACATTGTCGGCCAGGCCGATATGCTGCAGCAACCCTGTCAGCACCATGTGCCAGCTGCCATAGAGGCGCGGCAGGCCGATCAGCACCAGCGGCAGCAGTGACCACGTGAACAACGCCAGCCCGACTGTCGCCGCATAGATGGCGACATGCCAGCGCGCAGCGATCACCGCCTTGTGCTGCTCCATCTCGGGGATATAGCTCTTCTCTTCATCGGACAGCTTGCCGAACGCCTGGCGCACCAGCGTCGGCAGCGAATAGCGGAAATCGAGAATACCGGTGAAGGCCAGCGCCGCCTTGATCAGATTTGGCGGCCGCATTACCGCGATTTCGGCATCGCGGCCGACGATGATGGTATCGGTGTGATGGCGGGCATGGCTCCAGCGCCATTGCACGGGGTTGCGCATCAGCATGAAGCTTGAGATCTGGTAGACGACATCGTTCATCCAGCGCGTCCGGAACGCGGTGCCGTGGCCGCATTCGTGCCAGCGCGAGTCGCTCGACGAGCCGTAAAGCACGCCATAGACTAACAGGAACGGCACCACCCACCACGTGCCCCAGAACCATACGATGCCGGCGGCCGACACCAGGATCGCCGCGACCCAGATGATCGTGTCGCGGATCGCCGGCCCGTCGGAGCGTTGCATCAACTCCTTGATCGCCTTGCGCGGGACATCGGTGTGATACCATTCGGCCGAAGCCAATCCGGTCTCGATGGCGCGCTTGGTGCTTTCACCGACCAGGCTGTAGTCACGCTTCCTGCTTGCCGTCATCATCATCTCCGCTTTCCTGCCTGCGCTCCGCGAGGGCCGCCTGGGGCCGGCCGGGCCGCGCCTGCTTCCGTATTCCGGCGCACTTCCCGCCCGCCGCGGCATACGATGGTGTGTTTCAAGCCGGTCACACCTGCAGTCTCGCAAAAGCGCCCGACGGCACAGGGTAATCCTGTTGCGGCTGCCGGGCGATCGAAGCTATCCTCGCTTCCGCTTGGGCGATCTGGCCGGCACCGTCGAGCACCCGGAACACGGCGTCATAGGAGCGGCTTTCGCCATGGTCCAGCCAGATCATCTCGCCCCGTTCCCGCGCGGCGAGATTGCCCAGAACATGATGCGTCGAGGGTTCGATTCCCAACGCATATAGGCCGGCCTGGAAGTTCTGCCACTGATACGTGCAGGGCAGCTGATCCTTGCGGGTAACGACCTCGAAGCCGAGGCCCAGGTGGTCATTGACGACGGCCACCGGCACCTCGCCCGCCGCATCGGCGCCAAGCTCGTGCTCCCAGACCTGCTCGCTGAATCCCAGCTGCGGCGCCGGCACGGTTCGGTAGCCGACCTTCTGCGCCTCGTAACGATCGCCGGCGTGCGCCGCCCAGACGACATCCCGGATTGGCGCCAGGTAGCGCGAACCCTCGTCGAGCAAGGGATGGCTGACATTGACGTGATAGAAATACATGTGCGGCGTGCGGCTGAAACCATGATTGACGACGCGGTCCGACAGCCGGATCTCGCTTCCGCCGACATCGGCCTCGATGCGGCGCAGCAAATGGAGATCCTCGCCGAACACGGTTGCCTGCTGGACGATGCCTTCCGCCCACAGCACGCAACGGTCGCCGTCCCAGGCCTCGCCGTAGCCGGTCAGCCGCGCCGGCACGGTGCCGATGCGGCCATGCAGCGAGTGCAACACCCGCTTGCGCCCGGGATAATTGTAGCTTTGGGCCGGCACGTCTTGCCGGCCCAGTATATGATCGAGGCCGCAGGTGACGAGCAGCCCCGAGAACGACCGGCCAAAGGCGAAACCGTCCTCCCCTTCATGCTCGTGCAGTCCGGGGTGGCGAAAGCCACTCGGCGAATGCCAGCCGATCGCCTGGCCCCGGAAGTCGCAATCGGCGATATCGAGCGCCCGGTCGACCAGCGCCGTGAAGCGCAGGCCGGAGCCGGTGCGGAACTCGAGCATCCGGATGCCGCGCTCCACGCCGTCGCCGAGCGTCATCAGCCGCACGCCGGCAAACTGCGACAGCATGCCGGACCGCTCGGCCACCTGCCTTCGCGACAGCGTCTTGCCGTAAAGCTCTACCATGCGACGTCCTTCACTTTGCCCTCGCCTCCTTGAGCAAGGCCGACATGTCGGCGCCGGTGATGATGCTTTCCACCGTCAACAGGTCGGTGTCGGCGACCGTCTGTTCCGCGACGATTTCGCCGCGGCGCATGACGATGATGCGGTCGGCGACCTGGAACACGTGGTGGATGTTGTGGGTGATGAGCAGCACCGAGTGGCCGGCGTCGCGCACCTCCTTGACGAAGCGCAGCACGCCGTGGGTTTCCTCGACTCCAAGATTGTTGGTCGGCTCGTCGAGTATGATCACCTTGGCGGCGAACTGCATGGCGCGCGAGATCGCGATCGATTGCCGCTCACCGCCCGAGAGCGTGCTAACCAGTGCATCGGCATCGAGCTTTTTCGAAATGCCGACCCGCTTCAGCAGCGCCGAGGCGGCGTTGCGAAGCTTGGCGAGGTCGAGGGGCGCGAACACGCCGAGCCAGCCGAAATTGACCGGCTCCCGACCCAAGAAAAGATTGCGCGCGATGCTGAGGTCCGGCGCGAGCGATGTGTCCTGATGGATAGTCTCGATGCCGAGGTCCATCGCGTCGCGCGTCGAGCGGATCGACGCCTTCTCGCCGCGCACGAAGATGTCGCCGTGGTCGGCCGGGAAGACGCCGGAGATCGCTTTGATCAGCGTCGACTTGCCGGCGCCATTGTCGCCAAGCAGGGCAACCACCTCGCCTTCGTTGAGGGTGAACGAGGCGTTCTTCAGCGCACGCACGTTGCCGAAGGACTTTTGCAGGTCTTGCAGACGCAGCACTTCCATCCTCAGCTCCTTGCGGCGTTCTTCTGCAGCAAAGCGTGCAGGATGAGCATGGCGAGGATGATGACGCCGACGAAGATGTTGTATGCCAAGCCCGGCACACCGATCAGCACGATGCCGTTGCGGATGGCGCGCAGCATCAGGGCGCCGACGATGGTGCCGAGGATGGTGCCGCGCCCGCCGGTGAGCGCCGTGCCGCCGACCACCACCATGGCGATCACTTCGAGTTCGTAGCCGGTGCCGGCCACCGGCGAGGCGGCCGAAATCCGGAACGCGCTGATCATGCCGGCCAGCCCGGCCACCACCGAGGTCAGGATGAACAGCCAGATCTTGACCGCGTCGGCCGGCACGCCGCGCGCCACCGCTGCGTTGCGGTTGCTGCCGATGGCGCTGATCCAGTTGCCGAGCTTGGCGTAGCGCAGGATGTAAATCGCCAGCAGCGACAGGCCGATGAACCACCAGAGCGAGGTGTAGAACCGGAACGAGCCTACATTGAAGCTGCCGGCAAGCAGCGTGACGAAGAAGCCGGGCTGGTCCCACGACTTCAGGGGGAATCCCTGCGTGATGTAGAGCGCCGCGCCGCGCACGACGAGCAGCATCGACAGCGTGACCAGGAAGGAGGAAATGCCGATCTTGGTGACGATCAGCCCGTTGATGGCGCCGATCGCGATGCACAGCACAAGCCCGGCCAGGAGGGCGACGCCGATGTCGATACCGCCATTCTGCACCAGCAGCATCACCACGACGGGCGCAAGGCCGAACACGGCGCCGACCGACAGATCGAACTCGCCCGCCGTCAGCAGCAGCGTCATGCCGAGAGCGATGATGCCGAGCTCGGGCAGGAACGCCATCATGTTGGATATGTTGAGCGGCGACAGGAAGTTGCCGTCGGCGATGGCGAATACCACGAGCAGCACGATGAGGATGATGAGCGAGGAGAATTGCGGCGAACGCAGCAGCGCAGACCTGCCCTTCGCTCGCTGCGTGTCGTCGTCTGCTGTGATTGCCATATCTGTCAGGACCATGCGTTTCGTCCGGCGCCCGCCATTTCGGGGCGGGCGCTGATTGTCGTCACTTGTTGTAGAGTTTCAGGATCGGCTCGACGCTCGAGGCGTCGTAGAGGCTGAATGTGTGAATGTCGTAGCCGATCGGCTCGCCAGAGGCCGCAAGCCCGAGCAGCGCCACCGGCATGAAGCCCTGCGCCGACGGGTACTGCCAGGCCGCAGCATTGACTAAGCCGGACTTGACCGCCTCGGCCGTCTCCTTTGAGTTGCCCCAGCCGACGACCGGGACCTTGCCGGCCGACACACCGGCCCCGTCGAAGACGCGTTTGATGCTTGCTGCCACGGAATCGCCGAGTGCAATGATTGCCGGCGGATTGTTGGCGACCATGTAGTCGGTCATCTTGGCGATGATGCCGGCCGGGTCGGTGCCGCAATCGACCACGTCGTACTTGATGCCGAGCGGATCGAAGACGCTGGCGATGCCCTCGGTCTCGAGCTGCTGGTAGCTGGCGCCCGGCACTTCGACCGGCAGGAACACCTTGTCGCCCTGCTTCACCATCTTGTGGTCGACGAGATACTTGGCCCAGATGACGCCCGCTTCCCTGAGGTCGGCCCCGACATAGGCCTGCCGCCCGGTCGCCGGATCATCGGTGTTGAAGAACACGATCGGTATGCCGGCGGCCTTGGCGGCCTTCACCTCCTCCGTCCACAGGCCGGGCTGAGCCGAGGTGGTAGCGATGCCGTCCGGCTTGGCGGCGAGCGCCGAGTTGAAAGCCTCCTTCTGCGCCGCCATGTCGCCGCCGCTGAACGAGATCTTGCAGGTCACCTTGAGCTGGTCACAGGCCTTGGTCGCGCCGGCATTCCAGTCGATCCAGAACGCGTCCGAAGGGCCACCATGCGACAGCAGATAGAAGGTCTTCTGGCCGTCCTGCGCGAATGCCTGCAGGCTCAAGGAGACCCCGGCTACCAGCGTTGCCGCGGCAGCCACTTTCAATGCGAATTTCAACATTCATTCCTCCCTTGGTTGGAGTTGCGCCGCCATGCGCCGGCGGCGCAACCGGCACTCAAAGGCCGTTGGCGCGGAACTTCCCGTCGAGAAATGTTTTCGCGCGCGGCACGTCGTCTTCAGAGAGATGCTCGATGATGACCGGGATGTTTGGGTGCTTTTCCGCCAGCCGCTGCAGATAGAGATCGTAATTCAGCGATCCCAGCCCGGGCGCCGGCAGCTCGATCTCGCCGACGCCGCGGAACGTGTGGCTCTCCATCGCATCCTCGTCGCCGATGTCGGCATGCTTTTCCGACTTGTCGCTGCCCGAACGCTTGACGTCCTTGGCATGCGCGATCTTGATCTTGTCGGTCAGCGTGTCGAACACCTGGTTGAGGATCTGGTCCATTTTGTCGATATTGTGGGTCTCGAAATAGTTGGTCGGATCCATCAACAGGCCGAGGCCGGGATGGTCGACCTGGGCGAACATCTTCACCGTCTCCTCGACCGAGCCCACGACGTTGTTAACGTAAGTCTCGAGGAGGAAGACCGCGCCGTGGTCGTAGGCGGTCTGGGCAAGCTCGGCGATCACCTTGCGGCATTCCTCGAAGCCTTCCTCGGTCTTGTTCTTCGGGTGATGCACCCAGTCGGATTCGGTGTTGTATGTGCCGGTCTCCGAGATCACGTAGGGCGAGCCGAAGCTGCGCGCATTGCGGATGATTTCCTTGAGATACCCGACGCGCTTATCGCGCTCGGCTTTGTCGGGATGAATGATGTTGGTGTAGCCCGACACGCAGCAGATCGGCAGGTTGTTGTCGCGGAAGACGTCGCGCACCTGCTTGGCCTTGTCCTGGGTGATCTGCCCGGCCGACAGATCGACATCCCTAAAATGCAGGTCGAGCTGCACCGTGTTGAAACCGAGCCCGCGGATCTTCTTCGCCGTCTCTTCGAGGCCGTACGGGAAATAGCCCGTGAAAATACCTGCCTGCATCATGATGTGAATTCCTCCCTAAGCGATTCAGTTGGCTGATTTTATCGAGATTTCGGAAAGCTTGACGGTGCGGCCCTCGTGGATCGAGCGATAGCCGGCCTCGACCAGTGCCATTGTCTTGACGTTGTCGGCGACGGAGAGCGCCGGCGGCGCACCTGTCTTCACCGCATGCTGCAATTGCTCCATCACGCCGATGAAGGCATGCGGGAACCACATCGTGTCCCAGCTCGGGCTGACCCATTCGCCGCCGGTCGTCTCGGTCGAGGCATAGGTCAGCGTCGAGGCAGCGCCTTTCGGCCAGCCGATCGTGCCTTTGGCGACACCCTTGGTGCCGTCGACGCGCCAGTTGATGTGCTGGTCGTCCAGATAGCCCTCCTGGCGCGGTCCGGACCAGACATCCTCCAGCGACACGGCGAGCACGCCGGAGGGAAAGCGCAGCGTCGAGACGGTGATGCCGTCGCTATGCTCGAATGTCGTGCGCGGGTCCTTGCGTGTCAGCGTGGTGATTTCCGAGGGATCGCCGAACAGAAAGCGCAGCACGTCGAGATGATGCACGCTCATATTGGCGAGCGTCAGCCGGTCGTAGTCCTGAAGGAAAGTCTGCCAGTGCGGGATGGCATGCATGTCGATCTGCGCGAAGACGATGTCGCCCAGCGCGCCGCTGTCGATGATCTGCTTCAGAACGCGCATCGACTGGTCGTAGCGCATGTTCTGGTTGACCGAGAGGATCTTGCCTGACTTGGCTGCCTCGTCGCGCAGCTTCACGGCTTCATCGACCGACAGCGCCAGCGGCTTCTGCGCCAGGATCGCCTTGATGTGAGGCTGCTTCAGCGCATGGCGGATCAGCGCCGGCTGCAGATCGGGTGGAAAGGCAAGGTCGACGATCTCGACCTCAGAATCCTCGATCAGCTGTTCCGGCGTGTCGTGGACGGTCGGGATGTCCCAACGCGCGGCGACCTTCTGCGCATTGGAACGGGTGCGCGAGGCGATCGCCACCACGTTGAACTTCGCTTCGCGATAGGCTGCCAGATGGCACTCGGCCATGATCATGCCAGCGCCGATGCAGCCGATACGGTATTCTTTCGTGCGGACCTTCACGTCCGGCTCGAAGCCTTCGCTCGCCATGTCTTCCTCCCGAAATTCTGTTTTCGCAGCCGCGATCATCTCGCCAACGCGCCTCCGTCCTGCCCGAAATAATGCACCCGGGCCGGCTCGCAGGATATCGCTACCACCGCATCCGGCCTGATGTCGGGCTGGCCGCGCAGCAGCGCCTTCAGCCGCGCCTCTCCGGCGGCGAGCGTTACCACCGTGTAGCCGCCAAGGGGCTCGACCTCGAATACGCGCGCCGGGCGGCCAGCGCCCCCTTCGACCCAGGGCCGGACCTTGATGTCCTCCGGCCTGAGCCCGATTTCGATCGCGTCGGCCGGAGCAGCGCGATCGTCGATGCTGACCGTGCCTTCGGCGGCCTCGAGGCCATCTTCGCCGCGAACGGATTTGAGGATGTTCATCATCGGCGAACCAAGCAGTCGCGCCACATAGGTGTTCGCCGGGCGGTCGTAGATCTCGGACGGGGCGCCGATCTGTCGGATCCTGCCATTCTCCAGAATCGCGATGCGGTCGGCGATCGACATCGCCTCTTCCTGGTCATGGGTGACGTAGATCAGCGTCTTGCCGAGTTCGCGCTGGATGCGCTTGAGCTCGACGCGCGTTTCCTCGCGCAGCCGCGCATCGAGCGCAGAGATCGGGTCGTCCATCAGATAGGCGTTCGGGTCGCGCACCAGGGCGCGGGCTATCGCCACGCGTTGCCGCTCGCCACCGGAAAGCTGCGCCGGCGGCTTGTGCAGAATATGGCCGATGTGGAGCTTGGCGGCCACATCGGCGACACGCGTTTCGATCTGGGCCTCGGCGACCTTGCGCTCGACCAGCGGGAAACGCACATTTTCGCGCGCGCTCATATGGGGGAACAGCGCCAGGTTCTGGAACACCATGGCGACATTGCGCTCGGCCGGCGAGACGGTGTTGACCGGTTTGCCGCCGATCAGGATCTCTCCGGCGTCAGGCGTCTCCAGCCCGAGCACCAGGCGCAGGATTGTCGATTTGCCCGACAGCGGCGGCCCGAAGAAGCAGAAGAATTCGTTGTCATTGACGGTGAACGAGGCGTCGTCGACGGCGAGCGTCGTGCCGTAACGCTTGCTGACATTGCGAAAGACGATATCGGCCATGTCAACCTGCCTTCATCGCAATGCCGCTGCGGGCATCGAAGACACGCACGGACGATGCCACGGGGGCGACGACGGCAAGCTCGCCGATCGACAGTCCGACAGCATTGTCGAACACCGCCTTCACGGCGGTCTCGCCATCGCCGAGATGGACGATGGTCCTCGCGCCAATCCGCTCGACGAAGCTCACCGGCATGGCGAGGCCCTGCCCGCTCTGCACCAGCGACACCTGTTCGGGCCGGAAGCCGTAAAGCACCTCGGAGCGCGATCCGCGCAAGGTGGCGGCCAGCGCATCCGGCAGCGTCGGCGTGACCCCCAGTGGCCCGAGATCGACCACCAGGCCCCGGTCGCTCTCCGCCGGCCTTCCCTTCAGCAGGTTCATGCCCGGAGCGCCGATGAAGCGGGCGACGAAGACATTGGCTGGATTGTTGTAGACTTCCAGCGGCGTTCCCACCTGCTGCAGCACGCCGTGATCCATGACGGCAATGCGGTCGGCCATGGTCATGGCCTCGAGCTGGTCATGGGTGACGTAGACCATCGTCTGCCTGAACTGGCGCTGCAGCTGCTTGAGCTCGGTCCGCATTACCGCCCGGAAGGCGGCGTCGACATTGGACAGCGGCTCGTCGAGCAGGAAGATGGCCGGCTCCATGATCGCCGAGCGTCCGATTGCCACCCGCTGCAGGATGTTGACCGAGAGCCGGTCGGCCTTGCGGTCGAGCAGCGGCGTCAACTGCAGCAGCTCGGCGGTGGCGCCGACGCGGCGGTCGATCTCAGCTTTCGCCGCACCACGCATCCGCGGCCCATAGGCAAGGTTCTGGCGCACCGTCATATGGGTGAAGATGGCATAGTTCTGGAAAACGAAGCCGACGCCGCGGCGGCCCATGGGCACGCCGGCCATGTCGCGCTCGCCGAACAGGATCTTGCCGCTGGTCGGCTCCTCCATGCCGGCTATCATGTTCATCGTTGTCGACTTGCCGCAGCCCGAAGGCCCGAGCAGCGCCATGAACTCGCCATCGGCGATGTCGAGGTCCATGGTCTTCAGCGCCGTGAACTCGCCAAAGGTCTTGACCAGGTTGCGCAGCTGGATCGCACTCATGCCGGCACCAGCCTTGCGCGCGCCATGCGCTTCATGGCGAATACGGCAACGATCGAAAGCACGACCAGGATGGCCAGCGCGATCGCCGCCACATAGCCCCAGATCAGGTCCTGCGTCGTGACCTTGTAGATGTAGACGGAGATCGTCTCCGTGGCGACGCCGGGGCCGCCGCCGGTCATGATGTAGAGCGTGTCGAAGATCTTGAAGTTCTCGATGACACGGATCGCCAGCGCGATGATGATGATCGTCTTCATCTTCGGCAGCACGATGGTGACGAAGCGCTGCCACGGATTGGCGCCGAGCAGGGTCGCCGCCTTGATCTGGTCCTGCGGCACGCCGACCAGGCCGGCAAGCAGGATCAGGAACATCAGCGGCGTCCATTGCCAGATATCGGCGATGATCACCGCGATCAGCGCCAGTGTGGGGTCAGACAGCCAGGCGATGGTGACGCGGGAACCGCTGAGTGCCGACAGGATGTCGTTCAGCGGCCCGCCCGACTGGAACAGCATGAAGAACATGTAGCCGGCCACCGCTGGAACCACCATCATCGGCATCAGCAGGATCGAATAGAAGATCCGCTTGCCCGGAAAATCGTCCGCGAACAGCGTCGCCAATGCCAGGCCAAGCAGGAATTCGACGGGCACGCACACGACCATGACGATGGCCGTGCGCCTCAGCGCGCTCCAGAAGCGCGCATCGGCGGCAAGGTCGGTGTAGTTGGCGAAGCTGTTCCACATCTCCCATGCGTTCCACCAGCCGAGGCCGGAGAGCGGCGACCAGTCGGTGACGCTGATGTAGAGCTGCATCAGCAGCGGGAAGACGGAGATGAAGAGCACCAAAACCTGCGCCGGCAGCGTCAGCCGGAATCCCAGCCGCGCTCCCTCGTCCCGCAGCGCGGGCTTGCCAAGCGCGGCCTTTGCGTCCTTTGAGACAGTCACGGTCACCGCGCTCATTGCTTGAGCGCGCCGAACGTCAGTCCGCGCACCAGATGGCGCTGGATGGCGATGCCCATGATGACCGGCGGCACCGCGGCGATAAGACCGAGCGCGGCCTTGGCGCCATAGAGCTGCCCGGTCATCGAGGAGGACAGCGAGGCCATGTAGACGGGGATCGTCACCCATTCACGCGTCGTCAGCAGCAGCGCGATCAGATAGTCCGACCAGTTGAGGATGAAGACGAAGAGGGCGGCGCTGGCCAGCGGTGCGCGCATCATCGGCAGCGTGATGCGCGTGAAGACGCGCAGCCGCGAACAACCTTCGACAAGCGCCGCTTCCTCGATCTCGCGCGGCATGTCGTCGAAGAAGGTCTTCATGAGCCAGAAAGCGAACGGCAGGGTGACGATGCCGTAGATCAGGGCCAGGCCAAACCAGCTGTCGGTGAAGTTCAGGAAGGCCCACATGATCATGACCGGGATCATCACCGCCATTGGCGGAAACAGCCTGAGCTGGATCAGCGCCAGCGGCAGGTTCTGGCCGGAGCCGAAACGCGACAGCCCGTAGGCCGCAGCCGTGCCCGCCGACATTGCGATCGCCGTGCCGAACACCGAAGACAGCAGCGACGACAGGATCGGCTTCAGCGCGGTGCGGTCGAGCGCCACGATCAGATTGTTGTTGGACTCGCCGAAGACGAACTGGAAATTGCCGAGCGTCGGGTTCTTCGGCCACCATGTCAGGTCGGCGCCGGTCGCCGACCATTCGGCGATCGGCTTGAAGGCCATCGACACCATCCACAGGATCGGTACCAGCGTCACCGCCATCGCCGCGAAGATCGCGGCGTAGCGGAATATCTCGAAGGGGACGGAACGCTTCATCTGGCTGCTTTGCTGGTGGCGTTGACTGCGGCGGGGAGGAACAGATGCTCTTCCCCTCCAGCGCTGATCCAGGGAGACGGATCAGCTGATCGGGTCGAGAACAGTCGGCCAGGCCTCCTTGTTCGTCCTGATGGCTTCGAGCAATTTGTCCTCGCCGATGCGGCGGGCGATCTTCTTCCACTCCGCTTCCGTGTCGGCCATCGCCTGTTCCGCTGTCTTGGCTTTGGTCAGCGACGCCATCAGGTTTTCGTCCAATGCGTTGTGGAAGGCGGTGGCGCCGGGATAGTTGATCGTCGGCACCGTGCGGGCGACGGTCTCGCGCACCACGTCGATGTGGTAGGCGTGGTAGGTCTGGCGCACCAGCGGATCGGAGAAATCCGAGAGCCGGAACGGATCGAGATAGCCGCCCGGATTGGCGCTCATCCAGGCATAGATGCGGGCGGAGCCCAGCCACTGCAGCAAGAGGTAGGCGACCTCCTGGTTTTTCGACTGAGACGAGACCATGCCGGTCAGCGAGAACCACAGCACGGAACGGCTGATCAGCTTGCCGTCGACTTCGCGGCCGGGCGGCAGCATCGAGCCGATCTTGCCGGTGACGGCGGAATCCTTGTTGCCGGCATTGTCGAGGAATTTCGGCAGGTTCGAGAAGGCGCAGGTCATCGCCGCGCCGCCCTTGGCGAAATTTCCATACTGCTCCGGCCAGCCCCAGGAGATCGCGTCCGGCGAGTGATGAACGAGCGAGCCGACATATTCGTTGGTGGCGGCAATGCCGTGCTCGGAATTGATCAGCGGCTTGCCGTCGTCGCCGAACAGGAACTGGTTGGGCGATGCCATCGAGACATAGCGCTGATACCAGTTGGTGTAGCCCCAACCCTGGTTGCGCAGGTCGGTGGAGCCGAACAGGCCCTTGTCGGGCCGCTGGAAGAAGCCCGCGATGTCACTGTGCTGCTTCCAGGTCTTCGGCGGCGCCAGATCGTAGCCGAATTTGTCCTTGAACGCCTTCTGCTCGGCGGCGTCGCCGAACAGGTCGGTGCGGTAGACCCAGGTCTGGAAGTCGCCGTCCAGCGACACGCCATAGTTGGACCCGCGATATTTGTTGAGCAGCGACACGCCCTTGGCGCCGTCGACATAGCCTGTCTTGGGATCGTCCCATTCGGGCTTGTACTGGGCGACGAAGTCGTCGAGCTTGGCGATGCCGCCGGTCTCGGCAAGGTCGCCGAGGCGGTTCCATTCCGTCGAGTAGATGTCATAGGCCCCACCCTTGGTGGAGATGTCCTGCATCGTCTTGGTGAATTCCTGGCCGTTCGGCAGGCCGACGATCTCAATCTGGATGCCGGTTTCCTTTTCCCACAGCTCCTTGATCGACGGCGCACCCGCCGGGAAAGGCTGTGTGAGTTGACCAATCGAGCCATCCGACAGGCCAAGCACGATCTTGGCCGGCGCCTTGCCTGCTCCCTTCAAGGCCTTGGCCGCCTCAACGGCACGGCCTTCCGGCGTGTCGGCGCCATATTGATAGCGCTCGGCGCCCTCGAAACCGGTGGGGCCGCCTACCATGCCTGGCGCCAGCGCGTCGGCCGCAACGGCACGGCCGGGACGGATGAATTGCGGTGCGATACCGGCCGCAGCCACGAACGCCGCCGCCTTTCCTCCGGACGCCAACAAGCCGCGTCGCGATATGCGGATCAAATCAGACATTGGAATTCCTCCCTCAGGCCCGATGTTTCCTCCACGAGCCCATTGAGGGATATTGACGGCAGCACCGGAAGGCTGTCAACATCATAAATACTCAAAATACATCGTAACACCGCAACTGCGGAGAAAATACGTCATGCAAAGGTCGACACACCGGCTCAATGCCTCGATTTGATGGGAAATCTGCCTTTCTGGCACGCGACTATCACGCCGGGCGACGCGATTTAGCCCAACCTCCTTGCGCATCGGCTAAGGCTCGATACATCATTTCCCATCAGAATCGCTGATGGCTGGCAGCTGTGGCCGTCGGACGGGCTAGCGGCATTGTGCGATCTGATGCATTGAGGAGATGAAGACGGTGCGTTCCACCTTGACTGACATAGCCCGGGAAGCCGGCGTTTCCGCCGCCACCGTCGACCGCGTGCTGAACAACAGGCCCGGTGTGCGGGCGCGCACGCGTGAGATAGTGCTCGAAATGGCGCAGCGCCTCGGCTACATCGCGGAGGGCCCGAACGGAGCGCCGCCCAGGCCCTCACCTGGAGAGGTCATCCGTCTCGACTTCGCTCTGCCGGCCGGCACCAATTCCTTCATCAAGATGCTGCATCGACACATCGAGGCGCAGGCCCTAGCGCGCCCCGATCTCGACGTCCACATCGCCACCATAGAGGGCTTCAACCCCGACCGGCTCGCCCGCCTGCTGCAAGAATTGCGTGGACAGACACAAGGCGTCGGCGTGATCGCGCTCGATCATCCAACGGTGCGCGAGGCGATCCGCTCGCTGTCGGCCAATGACGTCAAGGTGGTGACCATCGCCTCCGACATCCTGCATGTTCCGAGAGTGGCCTATATCGGCATCGACAACCGCGCCGCGGGGCGGCTGGCCGGCTATCTGCTCAACCGCTTCATGGGATCGGAACGCCCAAGCAAGGTGGCGCTGTTCGCCGGCTCGCTGTCCTATCGCGGCCATGAGGAACGCGAAATGGGATTCCGGCACATCTTGACCGAGGAGTCGCCCAATCTCGAGATCGTCGAGATGCGCGAAATGCTGGATGACCGAGAGAAGGCTTATTCGGAAGCATCAGCGCTTCTGGACCGGCACCCCGATCTTGCCGCGATCTACAATGTCGGCGCCGGCAACACCGGCATCGCTCGGGCGCTGAAGGAGCGTGGACGCGCCAAAGACATTCTCTTTCTCGGCCACGAGGTGACAGACGGCACCAAGGAACTTTTGTTGGATGGGACGCTCGATGCGGTCATAGATCAAAATCCGCGCGTCGAGGCGCGGGAAGCGCTCAACATTTTAAGCCACTCTGTCAGGCACCTGAACTATGAACCGCATCAACCACGACTTCAGGTGATCTTCAAAGAGAATATACCTGAAATCTGATCAACGGATCCGTGATCTTATCGCAAAGCACAGCGTTGGCGTCGCCACCGGTCCCAAATACGAACGAGAGCCCGAATGATCTCGTCAAAGCCGCCGATCTGGCACTATTCCGTGCGAAGTCGGAGGGCCGAGATCGGGTCGTGGTTGATGGTGCATGAGAAGGCCGTCGCCCGTTGCAACTCGGTCAGCCTTTCCGAACCTAAAAAGACCAAGTCCACTCATAGCACCGAGGTCGCGAACGATTGGGGCGAAGAGGGTTCTGGATGCCGGCACGAAGCCGACGAATGGCATACGCCCGTCCGTCCGCGACGATCACCTGAAGCATCGCACCGATCCAAGGCGTTCGAGCAGATATGTTGCAGGCGACCTCGTGTGTTATACACGCACGCTGAGTTTTCGGGTCGGACACGAGATCGATGGATCAGGAGACGCTTCTTGCCGCAGTCCTCTTAGCTGATGTCGTGGGCAGCACGCCGCTCTATGAGCGGATCGGAGACGATGCCGCTCTACAGCAGGTCTCGGATTGCCTGGACACGATGCGCGAGATTGTCGCCAAGCACCGTGGTGATTTCATTTACTCGAAAGGCGATGACATACTCAGCCTCTTCGAGAGCCCGGAAATGGCGCTGAGGGCCGTCTGCCAAATTACCCATCAACTGACTAAAGGGCCGTTGAGCGCCCGTATCGGATTGCATTTCGGGGCGGTCATTCGCGCGCGGGGCGCGATATTCGGTGACGTTGTCAATGTCACCGCAAGGTTGTCCACCACGGCGAACCCCGGAGAGGTGCTGATCAGCCAGAGCTTCTGCGAAGCCCTTTCCCCGAGAAGCCGCAAGGGCCTGCGGCTCCTCGACAAAATGGCCTTGAAGGGGAAGCAAGAGTTCTTCGATGTCTATACCCTGTGGAGCGACGATGGGGCCCCCGGTACGCAGATCACCAGCCATGGCGCCACTACAGATAGACGCTCGGTCCTGCCGCGGCAGATTCATCTGGTCATCCGCTACAGAGATCAGCTGCGATCCTGTCGAAACGGCGAATCCGTGACAATCGGCAGATCGGCGGAATGCGATATCATCGTCGAGCGGCCCTGGGTATCGAGGCGCCACGCCGCCTTCACCATATTGAATGGCAGAGCTCGGCTTCTCGAACGAAGCTCTTCGGGCACATTTGTGTCCATGGGACTCGGCCATGAAGTATTCGTACGCCGTGAAGATATTATCCTCTTCGGCTCCGGCGTCATCTCGCCTGGAGTGAAGTCGGCACTCGACGAAGCCCAGCTTCTTCACTACGAAATTGTCTCGGATTGACCCGGCCCGGCTACTAGCTCGACCGGTTTAGAGCTGGTTCGCTGGCGCACTCAATGTCGCGCCGTACTCTTTGACAGCCATTGGGATCGACCGTTCACAAATGTGCCAAGGCCAATCCAGGAACGTCTGACTTCCGTTCCCTCGTTGAGTTCGACGGAGCCGCGGCCGGTGCATCTCCCTCGCAGGATGCGGAGTTCTACCTGCTCCTAGGCCACATTCTGCAGGTGGTGGATGGCTTCGGCAGCAAGCTGGCCCGCTCGATCGATGACGCGCTAGGTCTTGCCGCGAAAAGGCCGGTGCGTGGGAATTGTGCTGGACTGTCGGCCAGACAATGAGCTGGCGACGGGAGCGGCCGGCTGAAGCGGGATGCCCGGACCAATTCCCTGCCCTGTGTCGCCTTGACATCCCAAGGTGCTGAAGGTCAGCACATTACGCTGTTGCAGCCCGGGTCGACGAACGCTTCATCAGACCATTTGCGCCGCAATAGCTCCTCGAACACCTGCGAAGGCTCGCGATTGGGCTACCGTCACGAAAATTGGCCCAGAAGCGCAGACCACTGACATATCGCGACGTCGAGATGGAGCTCGATACGACCGTGTTTGCAGCACCGGGGGGAAATTCCTCTTGGGCCGATCGAGTTCAAGTTGCTGCGCCACATGCTCGAGAATCCTGAAAGGTGATCAGCCGTGATGAATTCATCGCAGCTGGCTGCTCGCAGAAAGCCAGTGTGAGCGCCCAGACGGTCGACGTTCACATGAGCCAGTCGCGAAAGTTGTTGAAGCAGTCGTCGCAGAGTTGCCATTCGCACCGTGCGGCTTGCCGGCTATTCTCTCGGGACACTGCGGGCTGACAATCTCGGCGGTTGGGTTCAGAAAGGTCGCTGCGTGACGCCGCAAGGGGACCAACGCGATGGGAAAGGTCTTGGCAGCTAGGGGACTTAACGCCACCGACATTGCAGCCGTGGCGCTGCTCTAATCGAGAGAAAGTCTGGGCGTATAGAACAAGCGACATGAGCATGTCGGATTGTTTGCATTCAAACGACCTTTGCGACGTTATCCGTGCCTTCGCCTTGCTGGTGCCGGAGGAAATCATGACGTCGCCCGACAATTCGGTCGAACTCGTTCGCGACAAGAAGTGGACGGTCCGCGTCACCGCCTACGGCAGCACCCTGACGTTTCCGTTCGAAGCCGAAAGCTATGCACGTTCTTATGCCGATGGTCAGGCATTCCGTCTCGGGGTTCAGGTGGCGGAACTGAAGCGATGCGGCTGACAGTTTGTCGACGCGTTGGCGGATAGCCTGCATCGCCATCGGAACGAATAAGTCGCTGATTGCAGCCTCGCGATTTTTCCATCAAATCCCGCCTGCAATCTTGACAGCAACTCGGCAAAATCCCTCGCCGACTAGTGTTGTCGTATGGGCTGGAGCTTTCCTCGCCGCCGGTGGTAGGCGGGATACGCTGCCGGGAGAGCCCTCTTTTCGCATAGACGAGAACCTTGTGCTTTTCCATCTCAAGGCTGATTGGCGGCTGGATGCGCGCGCCGTCTTTCATGTTCTGCCATCGGCCCGCGCGGAGCGTGGAATCAACGGCGGGGAAGCGGATGATGTTTCCTGTTTGCGCTCGCGTAGCGCAAGAAACGCTGCGAAGAGCATGATAGCCATGCCGATGATGTCGATCAGGCTAACCTCCTCGCCGTAGGTGATGACGCCAAGCACGACGGCAATCACGGGTGAGACGAAGGCAAATGCTCCGGCGCGCGAGGCGCCGATTTCGTGCAGGAGCCGGATAAAGAGTGTGTAGCCTATGAAGGAACCAAACAGCACGAGGAACAGCCACCCGGCCCAGGCCGGCCAGCCCCAATCGCCTTTTAGAGCCGCGGCCGCGCCTGGCTCCACAACGAGTGAGATGAGAATTAGGAATGCGCCCCCGAAAAGGGTGGTGAAGCCGGCGATGAAGTCCGATGAATATACCTCAAGAAGCGGCCGCGCGAGCACCGAACCCCATGCATAGATTAAAGCTGCCGACGCCACCGCTGTCATCGCCAGCAGCCGGAGCCCCCTGCCCTGCTGGTCTGCGTGTGTCCAACCAGCATAGGCTTCGGGCCCGAACAGGACGCAAAGACCGGCCGCACCGAGCAAAATCGCAAAGAGCCTGCGGCCGTCATAGCGTTCGTCCCCCAGAAGCAACGCAAACCCAAGCAGCGTGACGGGGGTCAGCGAAAGCTCAAGAACAGCCGCGGTGCCCGTATCGACGTAGAGCATGCCCCAAAAGAGTGGGCCATAGCAAAGCGGAATCATGAACAACGTAACAACGAAAAGGCGCGGCCAACTCCTTTTGGCCACCCGTGGTAGAGCAGCGCCCCTTAGGCGCGTCGCACTGAGGATCAGCAAGCCGGCTACTGTAAAACGCGTGCCTGCGAACATCAGAGGCGGCACGGTGGCGATCCCTGCCTTGATACCGATCCACGTGGTGCCCCAGATCACACATAAAACCAAAAATGTCGCTGTGTTGCGGTTCATCGGAAGCAGCCTTCGCTGGGCGTTGTTGGTTCGTCGTAACGGCCAAAAGACATTTATTTCGTTACAACGGCCTCTTGCCAATACGGTTCCGCCAACCGATGTTTCCGGGATGGATTTTGCGAAGACTATCGTCGACATGCGTATGGTTGGCGGTCACGCCTGCCTGGACTTCGTCAACACGGTCGACGCGCGACGCGATGTATGGGGCCCAGACCTCTTGCAGACCTATGCCGACCTGGTCGTCTGGGCTGGACGTGCCGATTTGATCGACGTCGATGAGGCGCGAGCACTGCTCGCGGAGGCTTCCGCCCGCCCGCTCCTTGCGGAGGCGGCATTGGAAAAGGCCAAGATTTTGCGCGAGGCCGTTTACGCGGCTCTCCAGGCCGAAGCGGCAGGCGGCCGGGTGCCGGACGATGCCTTGAAAATCGTGCGCGATGCAGTCGCCCTAGCCCTGCCGAAGCGCTCGCTTTTCCCGTCCGGCGACCGCCTCGCTTGGCAGTGGACCGACGCAGCCAGTCTGAACACGATCGGCCACCGCGTGGCCTTTGAGACAGCCGAGTTTTTGGTGTCCAGGAATGACCGCCGCCGCGTGCGCGAGTGCACCGGGCCGAACTGCGGTTGGCTTTTCATCGACACCTCGCGTGGCGGGCGCAGGCGGTGGTGCTCGGATGAGAGCTGCGGCACACGCAGCCGGGTAAGGCGCTTCAGGGCAAAAGCCGCAGGGAACATGGCTCCCAACAGCAAGAATTAGTATCTGACGCCAGGCTTGGATGACCAACGCAGCATAGTTGGCTTCACGCTATCCCTGTCGCTGTTTGTCCAACGAAGCTGGTCTCGCGAGCGACTGTGGCCAAGACTGTGGAGAACACAGCCGGCGCGGCAAGCCATCATCGCGTTCCAGAGCGGGTTGCTTCGGGGCCGCCTACCTCGCCACGCTTCGATCGGTCGATCTGCTCAAACTTGACGGGAACTCCGGTAGCGTTACGGCGTTTTTCTCAGTCCGAAACAAACAAGGATAGGTGCCATGGACTGGAACCGTGTCGAAGGCAATTGGAAGCAGGTAAAGGGCAAGGTCAAGGAACAGTGGGGCAAACTCACAGACGATGATCTGGACCGTATTGCCGGTAACCGCGATCAGTTGGAAGGCAAGATTCAGGAGCGCTACGGCATTGAGAAGGACCGCGCTCAGCGCGACATCGATGACTGGTATGGCCGGCAAGGCTGGTAGGTCGCCGGTTCCAAACTGAACTTGAAAAAGGGCTCCGAGAGGTACGGCGCCCTTTTTTGCCGCGCTTCCTGTCGCCTTTTCGTCTCACGACAATAGCGCTCACCGAGAGACGTGGAACCGCCAAAGGTGCCCGTCGTTATCTGGTTCTCGAAATTACATTGGGGGATTAGTTGGACAGAGACGACGCCTCAGCGATCGCAACTGGAGTTAGTGGGCTCGACTACATCCTTCGTGGCGGCTACGCCAGGAACCGCTCCCATCTTATCGAAGGGAAACCAGGTTCTGGAAAAACCACTCTTGGCCTCCAGTTTTTGATCGAGGGCGCCAAGAAAGGCGAGAGATGCCTTTACATCACTTTGTCAGAAAGCAAGCGCGAACTGCTCTCGGTTGCTGGCCGTCACGGCTGGGACCTGAAGGGGGTGCAAATTCTTGAACTTGTGCCGCCGGAGCTCAGTTTCGATCCGGCGCAGCTACAGACCTTGATCCATTCCTCGGAATTGGAACTCGGCGAAACCGTGCAGTCTGCCATGGCCGAGATCGGACGCGTCAGACCCGATCGCGTGGTGTTCGATTCGCTCTCTGAAATTCGACTTTTATCGCAAGGGTCATTGCGGTATCGGCGCCAGGTGTTGGCATTGAAGAGCTTCTTCATGCTCAACAATGTGACGGTGCTTATGCTCGACGACCTGACGGCTGAGCAGGATGACCTCAATTTGCATTCGATCAGTCACGGCGTCATTCGGATGGAGCAGCTGTCGCCCGTCTATGGTGGAGAGCGTCGGCGGCTACGCGTGATCAAAATGCGCGGCGTGCAGATCCGGGGCGGCTTTCACGATTTCGTAATTCGCCCAGGCGGCGTTGTCGCCTATCCGCGGCTCGTTGCAGCCGAGCATGAGGTGGCCGAGCATGATACGCCGGCCATGAGCAACAACCGGATCGACACCCTGCTTGGCGGCGGGCTGGCCCGTGGTACCAGCACGATGCTGATGGGGCCGTCTGGCGTTGGCAAGTCTACCATTGCCTGCACCTATTGCTATGCCGCACTCGAGCGTGGCGAGCGTGTGCTGGTGCTTTTGTTTGACGAGACAAAGCGCATCTTCTTGGCGCGCGCCGCCGGGCTCGGCATGCACCTGGAGCCGTTTGCCGAGGACGGCACGCTGATGCTTGAATCTGTCAATCCGGCTGAGCTTTCACCAGGCGAATTATCTTCGCGCATCCAAGCGGCCGTCGAAGAATCCAATGTGCGGATCGTCGTGATCGACAGCCTAACCGGCTATCTCAATGCCATGTCCGAAGAACAGCATCTGGTGCTTCAGATGCACGAGATCCTCACCTATCTCAATCAGAAGGCAGTGGCGACGATCCTGCTGTTGGCCAATCACGGGCTGTTTGGGCAAACGGCAGCGCCGGTCGATATGACCTATCTCTGCGATTCCATCATGCTTCTGCGCTTCTTCGAGAACGCAGGTCAGTTGAGACGCGCGATTTCCGTTGTCAAGAAACGTGTCGGCCCCCACGAAGAGACGATTCGTGAGTTTAAAATCGGCGGTAACGGCGTGGCCGTAGGTGAGCCACTGGAACAATTCCGCGGCATCCTGATGGGATCTCCGGAATTTGAAGGCAAGCCGACAGACCTTCTGAGGGACAAGGCGTTATGATGTCGTCCAGCCCCGCCGTTCTCGTGCTGGCGCCGCTTGGCCGTGACGCGAGGATCGCGGCCTCCATCCTAGCGACAAACCAGATTGCCTCGCGTGTGTGCGGCAGCTTGGAAGAGGCAGTGCCTCTTCTCGACGAGGCGCAGTGCCTTGTCGTGGCCGAGGAGGCCCTGCTCAGTTCCGATCGAACGCAGTTTGCGGCCTGGCTTGAAGCCCAACCCGCATGGTCGGATTTTCCGATCGTGCTTCTGACGATGCGGGGGAACGAAGTCGACACGCGGATGGCATTTCTGGACCGCTATCTGATCGTGCTTGAACGGCCATTTCTGGCTTCGAGCCTCGCCAACTCGGTGCGCTCCGCCTTGCGTGCCCGCGCCCGCCAGCGTGAGGTCCAGTCCTACATCGAACAGAAGCGGGAGGTCGCCGATCGGCAGAAATTGCTCATCCGCGAACTGCATCACCGCGTCAAGAACACGCTGGCCAACGTTCGCGCCATGATGGGCGCGACGGCCAAGTCGAGCGGCAACGTCGATGATTTCGTACGCGATTTTTCAGCCAGGCTCGTTTCCCTGGCCCAGACCCATTCGATGCTTACCGACGATTATTGGCAGACTGCCTCCCTGCACAAGCTGCTCGAAAGCGAGCTTGACCACTATGAGACGCGCGACAGGCCGCGTATCGTTATGGAAGGCCCGAACGTAGCGCTAGTCGCCGACATTGCGGTCCCCGTCGGGATGGCTTTCCACGAACTGGCCTCCAATTCGTCGAAGTTTGGCGCGCTTTCGCAAACGGGAGGCCGCCTTGATGTCCGCTGGTCGTTAGGCGGGTCCGGCGATACACAGATCGTCAATCTTGACTGGCGGGAACGAGATGGGCCGAAAGTCGAGCAGCCCAGTCGCCGCGGGTTTGGCACGACACTTCTGGAAAAAGTCGTGACCGTGCAATGCAACGCCAAGATCGAATTGAACTACCATCGTGACGGCTTGCAGTTCACCATGGCCTTGCCGTTGCGAAACACGCGCCTTGTGCCGGCTTACTGAGCGGCAACGGAGAGGCAGGCTGGGCGCCGCGATCGGGATTAAACTGAGCGTCACTCGGCAGGCTGGTCTAGCGCTCTGGCCGAGCCATCAGTTCCGAAAAAGACCGCCTCTATATCTCCCATATGCCTCTGCAACATTGCGAGAGCTCCGGCGTGGTCTATGCGGCCGACCTTGGTGATAAAGTCGAACTCGTGCCGCGGCGCTGTTAGCCGGGTCATGCGTCCTAGACGAAACTTTGGGCTTTCCCGGAGCGCAGCTTTGTCGCCTTCGTGGTCACCCCCCGCCATTTTGCTCACGATCCTCGTTGATAGCCCGGATGCGCATCTGAATCATCTGCGACCCGTCTGGTTCCGACTGGCGTCGTAAAAAACCAAGAGGCCCGCAGGCAGGCTCGATCGACGGTCAGCTATCCCGAACAGCAAACGAAATCACCCTCGCCTTTGGCCAACCAACTTTCGCCAGATCACCTTCGCAATGGCTGCGGCCCCAGTACGGTCGGACAGCCCGCGCCTCTGGCGGCCGAAGTGAGGCGCCGGGAACATACAACGTCGGTCGTTGTTTCTCTGATCAGGAGGAAAGATAATGGCAGACGACAAGAGCAAGCGTGATTTTCGAGATCGCAACCGTGTATCAGTCGATGAAGATTATGAGGTTCGCTATTTCGCCAAACAGCATCGTATCACGCCAGAACAGGTCCGCGAGCTAATCAGAGAACACGGCAACGACCGGAAGAGGCTCGAACGCGAGGCAAGAAAACGGGCTGATATCGGCTGATGGTCGCGACGCATCACGCGGCTTTTCGACGAGCGGGTCTGAAAGGCTGCGCGAGCGTGAAAACGTCTGGCCGGATGCCCGCCTCGACTTGCTTCCATGTGACCGGGTGGGCAATTGGGAAGCCGGGCCGCGCTCGCGGGGAAAAAGCGCCTATTGCGGTATTGCCCCGTCCGTTGCGGAGATAGTCGAGAAAGATCCGGCCTCCTCGGGCTGCGGGGTCAGCTGACAACAGGTATCGGTCAGGATCGGCATCAACCAGACGGTGGGCGAGCGACTTGGCCAGTTTGCGGGCGCTGTCATGGTTCATCGTCGCAACGAGCGGGGCCATCAAGTGGATGCCTTTGCCGCCAGTGACCTTTGGCCAGCTCTCCAAGCCTGCCGCTTCCAAGATGCCCCGTAGCGCCAGCGTGGCCTCGATCACAGCGTCCCATGGCACGCCTTCTCCGGGATCGAGGTCGAGGACGAGCCGGTCCGCATGTTCGATGTCTTCAATCGTCGCGTTCCAAGGATGAAGCTCAACGGCATCCATCTCGACCAAGCCAAGCAGACCATCCATGTCATCTATCCATACCCGAATGCCTTCGCCGCCTTCGCGCTTTTGAACGCGGAGCTGGTGCACGGACGCCGGTATCCGAGGTAGCGGTCCCTTGTGATAGAAGGTTGCGCCAGAGGCGTGGCGGACCAGCTTCAGCGGTCGCCGAACCAGATGAATTAGAGCTTGATCAGCGACCCGCCGCCAATAGTCTGCCAGCTCTTCCTTGGAAGGTGCAACCGCATCGGGTAGCAGCTGGAGAATGTTCTCGCGCGGGACGCCGTGTTGTCCTTCCGACCTCCGCTTGGACGGCGATGGAGGCTTGGGCGGGATTGCCTGAAGGTCCTCGCGGAGTCCCTTGAAGACCGCCTCACGCAAGATGCCCCGGTCCGACACGCCACTGAATTGCACCTCGGCAAGAACGTCTGGTTCGACCCATGTCGCCTTGGGCTTCTTGATCGGCTCCGACAGCGGTGACTTGGCGACAACAAGCGGATCAAGCCGCTCCCTAACGCGCCGGGCTGCGTCCAGCGTATAGCCGGTTTGGGCCTTCCCGGCATAAAGCAGCCGGTCGCCCTCTCGCCTGCCGATGTACAACGATGCGATGCGGCGCGGCTGCGCGCCAAGTTTCTCGACGAAAGCCACGATTGGAAAAGTGTCGCTCTTGACACATTTGACCTTGACCCAACTGGTCTGGACGCCCGAGCGGTAGTGAGCATCCGCTCGCTTCGATACGATTCCCTCTATGCCCATCCGGCAGGCATGGTCGAACATATCCTTGCCGTTCACCTCCAGATGCTCGGCATAAGTCAGGGTTGGCTCGGTTTCGGTCAGCAGCTTCTTCAGCGTAGCCTTGCGCTTCACTAACGGTTGTTCCCGTAGATCACGGCCATCGAGGTACAGGAGGTCGAAAGCGCAGAGAGTCATCCGCAGCGAACTTGGGTTGCCCAGCTCCAGTTCCAGGGCTTGATAGTCCGGCAGGCCGGTGTCGCCCAGGACGACAGCTTCACCATCGATGATAGCGGATTTGACCGGCAGGCTTGCCGCGGCCTGAACAATCCTCTTGTAACGGTGGGACCAATCGTAGCCGCGACGCGTGAATGCTCGCGCCTTTCCGCCTTCAACGACCAGCTGCGTCCTGTAGCCGTCATATTTGATCTCGTGAAGCCAATCTCCGCCTTCGGGAGCTTTCTCGACCAGTGTGGGCGATTGGAACTCGATGAACGAAAGCCGGTCAATGGCACTGGTCATATGCTCGCGACTCCAGGAATCGCGACTCAAGCCCCAGCGCCCCTGTCGGTTCCGAGCCTTTTAGAAGAATTGCATCGCGACGATTGGTTATCCGCCTCACTTGTTGATGTGACGGCGCAGCAGTCTGATGTTGCGATTGTTCGCCTTAAAATAGACGTCGAAGATCGAGCCGAGAATTGGAACACTTCCTACGAGCGTATCCAGCAGCACGTTGCCTAGCATGCGGGCGACCAAGCCATTTCCGGCACCGACGTTTCGAGCTCGCAAGACGATGTAGGCCGAGACAATGCCCGTCGCCGCATCTCCGAGTACGGGGACCAGACCTACGAGCGCATCCAGTCCAAAACGAATTGATGTGCCCGGAATGCGCCAGCGGGAATCGAGTAGCGCCGCCAATAGATCCAACTCGGCAACTATGTTTGCTGTGTCACCACCGTGACCGCCCTGCCCGATCATGCCAACTCGCGCGCCAGTACGATTTAGTATCTCTCCCTGATGGATAGCCGTCACCTTAGATATCGCTTTGACCGTCTGAATTCGCTTTCGACCTGTGCGATGGCACGTCGTCGAGCAAGGTCGTCTCACCGGAGCTTTTCGGCGCCTCGGGCAATTCACCAGTAGGCGTCATTTTGCTGACGGCCTCAGGCAAATCTCGCGTGATCCGGCTTATGAGCTCCTCGCGCGAAAGGCCGGTCTGCATCGAGAGGGAAGTCAGGGTGTCTTCGTCTATGGCTGCTTCCACCTCGCTTGGCTGGATCGGCTCGTTCGGCCCGGTGCCTACCCACGAATCGACCTTCGATCCGGCGCCCGCCCCTCTGAACCGGTCGAGAATATCGCCAAGCGCGGTCCCCGAAACGCCTTTTGAAAGCTGATCCAGAATCCCGCCTTGCGGATCATTTGGGTTGCGATCACCCGCTCCACGGATCATGTCGCCGAGCTTGTCGCGATTTTGGTATGCCAAGACGCCGAGCATCGCGATCGCCAATTTTCCCAGGTTAGCCATTGGTACCTCCACTGTTCAATGGACAAGGGCTCAACATCACAAAAGTTCCGACCGGCGACGATCTAATTGAATAAGGGCTGGCGTATCGACACAGACGTGAGCGGTGCTCCCTAACCGGCTTGTTTCCGTTTGCGGTGCGGCTTCGGCCTCGCAGACCTTGTCGTGCAAAGCTCGTTGCCTGCCTGATCGCGCATGCGCACTAACCATCCGGTCATATCGTCATCGCCCAGATCAGCCAACAGGCCGATTCCGCAACGGATCGCTTCGGCGCGAGCGGCCTCAAAACTTGGCGTCTCGGCAGGCGGAACCTAGCGAGCCTGGTCGCCGTCGCGATAGTACAACGTATAAGCGAGATGGATTCCACGCGCTGCCTTAGAGTATGGAACTACCACCCTCATCTTTGACGGGGGTTTGGCCAAACAGCGAACATCGGCTAGGCCTAAGACGATCGATCGAGGTCGACTCGCGCGACGGCGTAGGCGCCAAGCGAGATGCTTTGATCATCCAGCGGTCTTGCGGAACTTTCCATGAAGTCGGGATCGGTTGCCGCCCGCTCGAACTGCTCGGCGCCGAGAAGAGCAATGCGGGCGCTGCTCGGCGAATCCGAAAGCCGCACAGATTGCGTCTTGGCGGTAAGGTTAGCGACCCACAGGGTCACGCGGCGATCTTTTTCAGCCGCGATCGTGGCGACGCCGTCAGCGCCGGAAGTTCCTACGGACAGCAAGGTGGCTCCGCCGAGCTTTGAGAGACCAGCCAAGACATGGAAAGCGGGATAGACCGTTGGGCCATCCTGCTGATCATACCATGGCTGCACGAAATCAGCCTTCCTATGGATTTGGCCAAAGGGGCCGGCGAAGTCACCGAACGCGACGGCCTCGATTCCTTCGCGAGCGCAGGCCGCGAAATATCCGACAGTCCAAGCCGCATTGAACAGCCCGCGCTGACGAGGATCAATGCGCGATAGACAGACGCGAGCGTTCGCTTCATTCGGCGCAGTGGATTTTCCGTATGGGTTCTCACGGCAGCCGAGCTGGATGGGACCGATACGCAGTGGCAAGCGTTCCCCCATGAAAGCATCCGCGGAGCGGATTAGATGGGGGATTGCCTGAAGTGTCTCCATCACCGAGACATCATCTGCGGCGTGCACGCTTGGACAGGTGGTGAAGGTCACGTAGTCGAGCGCTTCGGCTGGCGGACGCTTGCGGTTGAGTTCGGTGAAGTAAGCGGCCATGCCGCCGCCCAGCGCGATGCCCGGGAAAGCCCGGCGAGCGGCGGAGTAGCTTTCGTGGAAGCTGGGCATAGTCGGCCACGGTGCTCCCGGCTGTACGGATGTCATGTCCTGCGCCGGAAAGACGGAGACAGCTTCTAGTTTGAGGCCGAGTGAGTGGACAGCATCCGCGACCGGCGCCAATTCGCCGAATGGATCGCGCGTGCCCTTGGTGATAATCTCGAGGACCACTCCAGCGCCGGTCAGCCGTGCGAGCGCGGCGTAGCTTTCTAGTTCGTCCTGGCCGTGTGCGATCCGGAGATCGACCTGGCAGACCATCCACTGAGGAGCCATTCGTCGTAGGAGCTCGGGGGTTTCGAGCGCGTGCTTTGCCTCGTCGGCGGCGACGCCGACGCCAGTGCGGGGCACTCGGCCGACCGGTCCGCCGATCGTCAGGTTGATGAGTGGATTGCGATTTTCAGACGTCCCGGCAGGGAGCGTTCCTGACACGTGAAGCCGGACGGCCTGCGTGAATTTCTGGCCCTTGGGCAGTCTGTAAGGCCACGGGCGACGCAGAGGGCGGACATATGTTTTATACGAGGCGTCAGACCAATTGCGTTGGTCCTCCATCTCAAAGGCATCACCCTCCATGGTGCATGTCGCCCAGATCCCAGGCGCGATCTCGTGCGACAACGCCCGGATGTCGGTGAACGGACATTTTGGATCGATGTGGTCCGGAAAGAACGATAGCTCGTCGTGACCATCCTCATGCAGCACCTTTATCGGCTTGCCGGCTAAGCCCTCGATCGGATGAAGGACGACGAAGCCGGTCCGATTCGTCAAAAGGTCAGTCTCGGGCTCTGCCTCCGCCACAAACGACAGCGCACCATCGCCACTGCCTGAGACGCGCGCCCGGTAAATCAGGCGGCCGGATGTTGCGGCACATGTTGCACGGTATTCAATGGCGAACGCATCCGGCCTCTCGTCGATCCGCAGATCATCGAGAACGGTGGTACATGTTCCCCAGTTTTCGTCCCGTACAAGAAACGAGATTCCGCGCAAGACCTCGATCGTCCCGATGCGGATGTAACGCAAGGCGCCATTGTCGAACGCGACCGACAAGGATCCGGCGCGCAGTGCGCGCAGCGGTGCCTCGAGCTGTTCGGTGCCACACAAGCGGACTGCCAGGGAAGCTGTCGAGGTCAAATTGCGCGCTCCGTCGTGGCGTCGAAGATCGAGGCCCGGTTCATGTTGATGTCGATCGCAAGCTTCTCGCCCGGACGGCTGACATCGTGCGCCTGCAGCTCAGCCATCACCGGCGCGCCGGCCAGTCGGAATGTCGCGTAGCTGCGCGAGCCGGTCGGCTGCAGCAGGTCGATCGTTGCCTCATAGCGAAACGTGCCCTGCTCCGGCATGGCAGTGTGCGCACGAGTGAGGTGTTCTGGCCTTAACCCGAGCAGCACCTGCTGTCCGTCCGCGACGCCCTTCAGCCCCCTGCCGGGCGCTAAGGGTAGCAGTGCATCTGCGAGCCGGATGGCAGCGGCGCCTGCGTCCAAGGCAAGGGTGCCTGGCAGGAAGCTCATCCGCGGCGAACCCAGGAACCCAGCGACGAACGTTGAGGCCGGGTGCTCGAACAACTCGAGTGGCGCGCCCTGCTGCTCTATCAACCCGTCGCGCATCAGCACGATGCGGTCCGCCAACGTCATCGCTTCGATCTGGTCATGGGTGACGTAGATCATCGTTGTCGCAATGTCCTGGTGAAGGCGTTTGATTTCGCCGCGCATTTCGTCGCGAAGCTGTGCGTCGAGGTTGGACAGCGGCTCGTCGAACAAAAAGATGCGGGGGTTGCGGACTATGGCGCGGCCGATGGCGACGCGCTGGCGCTGGCCGCCGGATAATTGGCGCGGAAAACGCCCCAGCAAGGGAGTGATGCCAAGCATGCGTGCCGCCTCGGCCACGCGCACCTCGACCTCTGGCTTCGGCATCTTGCGAGCCTTGAGGCCGAAGCCAATGTTCTTGGCCACGCTCATATGCGGATAGAGCGCATAATCTTGAAACACCATTGCCACGTCGCGATCGCGCGGCCGGAAATCATTGACCACCTCGCCGCCGATCTCGATCGTGCCTTCCGATATCTCCTCCAGGCCGGCGATGGTCCGGAGCAGCGTGGACTTGCCGCAGCCGGACGGTCCAACCAGAACGGTGAACTGGCCGTCGCGAATGTCCAGGTCGATGCCGCGCACGGCATGGAACGCGCCGTAGCGCTTGTGCAAGCCGGTAATTCTGACTTCGGCCATGCGGGAGCTTTCCTAACCGCGAACGGCGCCGAGCGTCAGCCCGCGCACCAGATGACGTTGAGCAAGGACCCCAAGGGCGATCGATGGCACAAGGGAGACGATGGCAAGGGCCGCGGCTTCGCCATATTGCGCGCCCTGGAAGCCGATGAAGGCGCGGAAGACCGTTGGCAGTGTAAAGGCAGTTCGGCTGGTCAAGATCAGAGCGAAGAAGAACTCCGTCCAGCATGCAATGAAGGCGAACACAGCCGCCGCGACGATGCCCGGTGCTGCGAGCGGCACGGCAACGCGCCAGAACGCCTCCCATCTCGTGCAGCCATCGACGAGGGCCGCCTCCTCCATCGACTTCGGCATGCCGCGGAAATAGGCGAACATCATCCACACCGAGACCGGCAGCGTGAAGACCGTATAGGCGATGATCAGGCCGACATGAGTGTCGTAGAGCCCGACCTGGCGATAGATCAGGAACACCGGCAGCACGATCCCGATCGGCGGCAAAAAGCGCTGCGACAGCACCCAGAAAGACAGATGCTTGCCGCCGGTGTCGTAGCGCGCCAGGCTATAGGCCATCAGCGTGCCGAGCAGCGCCGAAAGCACCGTGGCCGAAAGCGAAATAATCAGGCTGTTGATGAGCCCGTCGAGACCACGATAGGCGAACAGCGCAGCTTTGTAGTGGACAAGCGTCGGAGCGGCGGGGAACCAGACAGGCGGTACGGTGAGGTAGTCGTCGCTGGGCTTGATGGAGGTGTTGAACATCCAGTAGAGCGGCCACAGCACGAACACCAGGAAGAACCCCAGCAGCAGAATTCGGCCGATCGGCAACGACCGGCGTTTCCTGCGGCGGGCGGGCGCGACGGCGGCCATCAGACCGGTTCTACCTTCAAGAGCCGACGCACCAGCAACGTCACGATGAGCGCCGTAAAGATCAGGAACAGCCAACTTCCTGCTGTTGCCTGCGACAGATGAAACTGTGTGAAGCCGATGGTATAAAGATAATAGGAGGCCGTGTAGGTTTGTGTTCCCGGGCCACCCCCTGTCATGATGAAAATGGTATCGAACATACGGATTGCGTCGAGCAGACGGAAGGTCAGCGCCAGCAGCATCATCGGCCCGAGATGCGGGAGCGTGATCGCCCAAAAAACCTGCCAGGCGTTGACGCCGTCGAGTTCTGCCGCCTCATAGAGATTGGGTGGGATTGCGGTCAGCCCGGCGAGCAGGATGACGAACATGAACGGCGTCCACTGCCAGACATCGGCGATGATCAGCGAGACGTAGAGCCACGGGCGCTCCGTCATCCAGCCGATCGTAACCTCCTGCCCCAATAGTTGCGTCAGGATATAGTTCGTCGGTCCGAAAGGCCGCTGTAAAAGCAGCGTCCAGGCTTGGCCGACGATGACCGGGCTGATGAACAGCGGCACGATCAGGATCGACATGATCACACCGCGGCCCGGAAAGCTGCGCACCATTGTCAGCGCCACCAAGAGGCCGAGAACGAATTCTATAGCGACGCTGATGCCCGACAGCGATGCTGTCAGCAACAGGGACCAACGTGCTACGGGATCGAACACGACCCGCTCGAAGTTCTTCAATCCGACAAAGGCGTGGCCCGGCACCTGGAAGTCGTAGTTGATGAAGGATACCACCAGCGAGAACAGAAGCGGATAGATCGACAGTGCCAATATCAGCAGCACAGCGGGGCCGACCAGCAGCCACTTGAAATGACGGTCTGCCCATTGAGCAAAGGCAGACAGCCGGGGCGGTGCGCCGGCTGCCTTCAAACGACGGATCGTGGCGGTGGGCTGCATAGGCTTATCCAAAATCGCCGCTTAGCGGGGAGGTGTTGCGAGCCAAGCGCCCGCAACACCGATTGCTCCAGAGAAGTCCGCCTGCCCTCAGAGGGTGACCGCCATGCCAAGTTTTTCCACCGTGTTGTCGGCGGTGGCGCCAGGCAGTTTCAAGAACTCGGTGTAGAAGCCCTTCTGCGAATCCACACCCAGTCGGTCGGTCGTCTCGTTCCACTCGGCGGCCGCCGTTTCAAGCGACGCCTTCGGATCCGCACCAGCCCACACCGCCGTGCACATGCGATCGATGCTCAAGAAGTAGTCCTGCGCGCCTGGCATGATCGGGTCGAGCAGACCGACATTTGCCGAGTTGTTGAGGTTGGCAAGGTACTCCTTGGCACTCGGGAAGAGCGCGCCGTAGAGCTCGGACTTGAAGTGCGAGATGCGGTACGGGTCGCGTAGAGCGTAGGGCAGCATGCAACGTGCCAGCGAGACGGGTGGCGAGCATACCCACTGCATGAACAGATACGCCGCCTCAGGGTTGGGCGAGTCGGCCGACAGTGCCTTGTTGTAGCCGGTGGCATGTTCCGGATTTCCCGGAACCACGGCATAGCCGACCTTGCCGGCGATCTGGGACTGCGGAATGAAGTTGATTGCCGTGGCCGACTGCGAATAGTTCGCCGCCATACGGCCGCTAGGAGGCCAGGAATAGATCATCGCGACTTTGCCGGTCAGGAAAGCCGCCCACAAGGAGACGGCGTCGAGTTCGTTGTTGCCGGGGATCGAGGCCTTGTTTGCGGCGAGCATGTTTGTCAGCGTCTTCACGCCGGCATCCGAAACCAAACCTGCCTTCATGTCGTCGCCGAAGAGTTTTCCGCCGTTGGCCCGGTACTGCTGCAGAAAGTCGAACTGATTGCCGGGGCTGCCCGCCTTGCGGAAATGTCCCGCGCCATAGACCTTTGGCGCCATCTGGTCGGTGATGAACTGGGCGATCTGGGCATATTCTTCCCATGTCTTGGGCGGTCCAAGCTTGGCGTTGAACTTCGCCTGGTAAGCCTCCACCATTTTAGGATCCTCGAAAATGTCCTTGCGGTAGTAGAGAGCGAACATGTCGCCGTCGTCGAAGAACCCCCAGATCTTGCCCTTGTAGGTCGGCAGCGCCTTGTACAGGGGATGATAGTCCTCGAGGTCTGCCGGATTCATGTATTTGGCGATGTAGTCGTCTAGAGGGGCGATGACGCCGCCATCGGCAAGCGACGGCGTCCAGGCCGGCGAGATGTCGAGGACGTCATAGGCACCCGAGCCAGCGATGTGCTCGGCGACCGCCTTGGAGTACTGGTCCGGGTTCGACAGCTCGACGACATTCGACTTCATCCCGGTAAGCTGCTCCCACATCGGCCCACTGAAATTGCGCGGGTCGAGTGCCTGCAGGCCAGCCTCGTAGGTCATGTTGAGGGTGACGCCCGAATGCGCCTTGGCCGCCTCCGCCGCGCGAAAGGCGGAACCGTCCGGAGGCCCTTCCTTCGATGCTTTCAGGGCTGCGGCCTGCGCCTGGCCGAGCGGCGACGTGGCGTCCGCCAATTCCAATGTTTGCTGCGCCAGCGCCCAATCGGTCATCATCCCCAGCAGCGGGCCGGACACGGCCAACATGCCGGTCATCTGACCGAAGCGGGTGATGAAAGTTCGGCGGGTGGTTTCGCCGCGCATGAAGGCGTCGACCTCTGCTTCGAGACCTGCCTGAAAGTCACGTTTTTCACGATCGTTCATAGTGCTTGGTCCTCCCATTTTCCTTTTGCTTCACTCGTCCGCCGGCGCAGCGGTCAAGCATTTCCTCCCGTAAGGTCGCCGCAAAGAGGCCGCGGCGGCGCGCCGAAAATCAGTGTCCTCCTAGGTTCCAAAGCGGGCGGCGAGCCCAGACAGCCTGGTCTTCCATAGCTCGCTCGAAAGCACCTCGCGATTGACCACGCCGCGCGGCTCGCGACCACGCTGCACCTCCATTACCGCTTTGACGTCGGCGGCACCGTTGCCGGCAAAGCACTGGTCGGTCCAGCAAAGCGCGTGCGGCGCCAGGATGACATTGTCGAGTTTGAGGATCGCATCGTCTGCCTCGGGAGGCTCTTGTTCCAGCACGTCGAGACCGGCGCCGGCGATGCGGCGCTCCTGCAGCGCTTGCGTCAGCGCTTTCTGATCGACGATCGGGCCGCGCGCGGTGTTGATCAGGTAAGCTGTCGGCTTCATCAGGGCGATCCGCTCGGCATTGACGATGTGGTGGGTCTGGGGCGACAGGGGGCAACTCACCGACAGCACGTCGGCGCGGCGAAACAGATCCTCCAGGCCGACCAGCTCGACACCCAGGTCGGCAGCGACCCCCTTGTCGGCAAACGGGTCATGGGCAATGAATTGCATGTCAAAGGGCTTCGCCAAGCGGAAGACCTCGGCACCGATATTGCCGATGCCCAGCGACCCAAGCGTACGCCCGACGAGGCCGACCCCCATATGTTCGGAGCGCTTCTCAAAACCAACAGACCCTTTGCGGGTGAGCGCGTCCTTTGTCAGCAGCTTGCCGGTCAGCGCCAGCATGAAGGTGATGACGGATACGGCGACGGGCCGTCGCACGCCATCGGGCGTGATGACCAAGGCAATACCGGCTGCGGTGCATGCCTCAAGGTCGACAGTGTCGTAGCCGACCCCGAAGCGGGCAATGACGGCCAGGCGGCGGCTCCTGGGGACACTCGTGGCATCGAAACGATGGGCGAGGAGGATCAGCCCATCGAAATCCTCAAGTTGGTCGGCGCGAAGCGGACTGTTTGACTCCAGGAACACCATCTCGACACCTGTCGCATTGCGCAGCGGCTCCAGATCGAAATCTGGGTAGGTCGGCGAGCCGTCCGGCCTGCGGAAATCACCGGAAAGCGCCACCCTGAATTTCACGCTGTCCATCGTCTCCTCCGCTCCTATTGGCACCCGGCCCGGATCTTGGAAACCGCGTCGGCGATCGCGTCGTGCAGGACCCAAACGTCGCCTGAATAACAAATGAAATCGAAGCCCTGTGCGTAGAACTCGTGTCCCTGGGCGACGTTGGGCACCAAGCGTCCAAGCGATTTGTTGTGCTTCTTGGCGGCGGCAACGATTTTGGCCATTGCAGCAGTGAAAGTGGGGTGGGCGAAGTCGCCAGGAATGCCGAGCGAGACGGACAGATCGAAATGTCCGACCCACAGACAATCGACCCCGTCCAGTCCCGCGATGCCGTCAATGTTCTTGACGCCGTCGGCGGTCTCGATCAGGCAGATGAACGTCGAGCGCTTGTTGGCGGCCTCGAATTTATCAGCGACCGAGCCTGGCCGGTAGCGGTCATGAGCGATCTGCAGCGCCACACCGCGGGCGCCGGCAGGGTGGTACTTCATGGAATTGATGATGTGCTGCGCCTGTTCGACGCTGCTCACCATCGGCGCGATCAGGCCTTCGGCGCCCATATCCATGGCGCGGGCAAGGAAGTGGTAGTCCTGCGATGGCACACGCACCATGACCGGCAGGTCAGCCGCCTCGAAATAGCGAATCGCACTCTTCAGCGTCTCCAAGCTAAATCCCGAATGCTCCATGTCGAAAAAGACGAAATCGCAGCCAGCGGACTTCAGGATGTGACCGATTCCCGGCGTGGCGAACTCGGCGACGAGCGTACCGAGCTTGACCCGCCTGTGAGAAGCTAACGCCCTGAGACTTGGCTCTGACATGCACTTCCTCCCGTTCGCCCCAATGGGGCAATCCGCCTACGTTCTCTTCAATGCGTGGCCTCAAGAACGAGGTCGCAGGTCGTCACCAACTTGGTCACGACGAGCGGCGCGCTCCGCGTATTGAATTCGTCGAAATGAGCGGTGCGGCAATGGTCCTCGAATGCGGCCTCGCTATCGTAAATTTCATAGAGCAGGACCCGATCCGGTTCGCCACGCGCCTCCGTCACGTCAAAGCGGCGGCAGCCGGCCTCGGTGCGCATCGACGCGGTTGCATTGGCGTCGACAAGTTCTCGGAACCTGTCCCGGGCACCAGGCCTCAGGCGGAAATCGACCCAGACGACAAATCCGGTCATCACTTGGGCCTCGCAAGTTGCAGATACCGCTTGGCCACATATTCGAGATGGCTGCGCATGGCCGTCTCTGACGCGTCTGGATCGCGCGCGGCGACGGCCTCGAAGATTTCGCGATGAGCCTGGTAAGCCTTGCGGTCTTCACCCTTGGCCAATGTGGTGCGACGCTGTTCGAGCAACCATTCAGCCAACGCCGCGTGAATAGCTGTAAAGATCCGATTGCGGGTGATTACCGCCAGCACGTAATGGAAGTCTACGTCCGTGCGCTCGAAGCGCGCCAGGTCGCCGATTGATTGACGGTTGAGTTCGAGCGCCTCCTTGAGGCTCTCAATGTCTTCCGGGGTAGCATGCACGGCGGCGTTGCGGGCAAGACCGACCTCGAAAAACAACCGCGCGCTCTGGAAGTCGTGAACCCCTCCCGGCGCCGAAATCATGTGCCGAGCCGGCCCTGAAAGGGCGTCGATCACGAATTGAGGAGTGGGTCGAGTGACGCGGGCACGCTCCCCCGATTTTACCTCGACAAGGCCCATTTTGCTCAGATGCAGCAGCGCCTCACGGATGGAAGGCCGCCCTACCCCGAACTGCCGCATGAGTTCCCGTTCAGATGGGAGACGGTCGGCTTCGGCCAACTCTCCCTCTCGGATCATCCGCTCGAGGTGCGCTGCCACCTCGTCCGAAAGCTTCCGCTGTTTGATCAGAACTCCGATCATGTGGCATACCTGTTATACCAATCAGGTACGTTATGATCCCATAGCACCCTTGTCAACGATGTCTAAGCATCCGGTAGCCGAGCCGTTTAATCACTCCGCCGATGTCGAGGCGTCCTTTGCACACGCCTTCAACGTCTTCACCAAGGATATCGGTGACTTGAGGAGCGCGAGCACACTCTGCTCGGTGTTCCGATCGGGGACCGTGTTCGAACCCTGGGTCGGGTGGTCAGTTTCAACTGCGGTGTGGACCGCAGTGAGTGCCACCGGGCCGTGTGCTGGCCGAGACCTACCCAACCGCCTGCTTATGAGCTGCAACATGAGCCCTCGATGGCAAAGTAGACCTCGACCTGAGCAAGACCAGCGAATGGAAGTGGGGTTCACAGCCGAGGCGGAAAACGCGAACTCTCGCTGGTGGACCCATTTGGCAATACGCCTGCTCCATCTCGTAATCTTTTTGCGCCGCCGCAATGCCGCAAAGGAAGGTGGTGTCGGGTCAGTTCTCTCTAGGCTCCAGAGCGCTCGTCACGTTGTGCCCATCCTCGTGCGGTGGGCGGCCGCCGCTTGCGGATGCGCATTTGAAACTGGTTTTCTCAAGATCTTTTAGTCCTGAGGGCCTCAGGCGGGGGCGCTTGCCATTTAGTTATCGTCACCTGCAAATGCCGAACCCGCACTCGACGCCAATCTACGCGTTGGCCAGTTTGCGACATCTGGTTTCGGCGATTCCGCTTTCAGTAGCGACGATCATGCTGGACGGCTGATATGAGGCGCGTTCCCGCCTGGCAGCTTAGGGGCAGCAAGCAGGACGTCGGCTTTCTTGCCTCGACCTGGCCTAAGCAGTCATTCAATTCGTGGCCTCAAGCAACTCATCCACGCTCCTCCTGACGCGGCGTGCCAACCAGCCGATCTCGGGCTGATGTGCGTGGACGGCAGTCGTCCTTTGACCACCGCTTCTGGCGGCGCCGATTGGCGAGCCGCCTCGCCATCATTAGCTATGGAACGGAAAAGAAACCATTCAGCATCAGACTACCGCTTTTCGACGCACCTTTTCGACTATGTCGGAACGAGCGCTTGTCGCGCAGCCCACGATGCCCCCCATTGGTGAACCGGTTCCATGAAGAGTCTGACAATACGCCACCGCATCCTCGTCAGTTTCGCAGCCGTTCTGGTGGTCATGTCCGTGATAGCCCTCATCGCGTACGCCTGGTTTCTTCAGGCGGGGGAGGAGGCGACTGAGGTCGAGAAGGGCATCCTTCCGGACCTTTATCACAGTACCGAGATCATGACGGGCCAGATGGCGGCCCATAGTCTGCTTCAGGAATATGCCCTTCAGGACAACCCGTCAGACAGAAGCACGGTTGAAAACGCGATCACGACCAATCGCAACCAGGTGCAGCGGTCGATGGACGACTATGAGGCAACGATCGTCTCCGATATCGACAAGCAGAATTATGCAGCCGTCAAACAACTCGCCAACCAATTCCGTCTGGCTGAAACTGCTGTGCTGGAAACAAGCCGGGCTGCCTTGTCGAAAGGTGAAACTCCCAATGAAAGCCCAGCTATCAAGAACGAAGTAGAGCCGATCTTTGTAAAATTGCAGTCCGCTCTGCAGGCCATGGTTGAGGATCACAGAGGCGAGGCAAACAGCGCGACGCAGCGGATCAGCTCGATCGTCAGAACGGCCGAAGTCGGTTTGAGCGTTGGTTTGTTGATAGCCCTCGGGCTAGCCCTTCTTTTGGGTTACCAGCTGTTTCGCGCCATTACAGGTCCGCTCACCCGTTTGGTCGACGCGGTTCAATTGATGCGGCAAGGCGACTTCAGCGAACGGCTCGATCTGAGGCGCCGAGACGAATTCAGCGTGCTTGCCGACGGCTTCAACGCAATGGCGGACGATCTCACAACCCTCATTGGTCAGGTTCAAAGGTCCAGCATACAGGTCGGCACGTCGATAACTGAGATCGCCGCCACCTCCAAGCAACAGCAGGCAACTGCGACTGAAATCGCAGCGACCACAACAGAAATCCGAGCGACAGCCAAGGAAATCTCCGCCACATCAAACGAACTGGTCCGCACGATGAACGAGGTCTCCACAGTTGCCGAACAAACCGCTGCCGTGGCTGGCGGGGGGCAAGCGGGGCTGACCCGTATGGAAGAAACCATGCAGCAGGTCATGGAAGCGGCTGGCGCGATCAATTCCAAACTGGCGATCCTGAGCGAGAAAGCCGGCAGCATCAATCAGGTGGTGACGACCATCACCAAAGTGGCCGATCAGACGAACCTGTTGTCGCTCAACGCTTCCATCGAGGCGGAGAAGGCAGGCCAATATGGCCGGGGTTTTGCAGTGGTGGCGACGGAAATCCGAAGGCTCGCGGACCAGACGGCTGTCTCCACCTACGATATCGAGCAAATGGTCAAGGACATCCAGTCGGCAGTCGCGGCCGGGGTGATGGGCATGGACAAGTTTTCCGAGCAGGTCCGTCGGGGTATGCAGGACATCCAGCAGGTCAGCGGGCAACTCTTCGAGATCATTCAGCAGGTTCAGGGGCTGGTGCCACGTTTCGAAGTCGCCAATGAAGGCATGCAAGCACAGGCGACCGGCGCGGGGCAGATCAGCGACACGCTAACCCAGCTAAGCGAGGCAGCTCAGCAAACAGTCGAGTCCCTTCAGCAATCGACGCTCGCGATCGACGAGCTCAATCAAGTCTCAGGCGGCATGCGAAGTAGCATATCGAGGTTCAAGCTACGAGCATAGCGAGCCGGCAGTAGGAGGTGACAATGCTATTCCTCGCCTTCAGCATGGGTCCGGATCGCTACTTGATCGATGTCCACAAAATTGAAGAGGTGCTGCCCTATATCGACGTGAAAGTTCTTCCGGGTGCGCCAACTGGTGTGGTGGGTTTGGTCAGCTATAACGGAATACCCATCCCCCTGATCGATGTCACCCTTCTTGCGCTTGGCCGACCATCGGAGCGGCTGTTGAGCACCCGGATCGTTGTGACGCGCTATCCGGCGGATGATGGCGAGCGACGCCTGCTGGGGCTGATCGCGGAACGGGTGACGGATACGATCGAGCGAGACCCGGCCGATTTCGCGCCGTTCGGACTGGAACCAGGAACCCCGCCGTATCTTGGGCCGGTGGCTTCCGATGGTTTGGAGATCATTCAGTGGGTCAAAGTGGAAGCGCTGCTTTCGGAAGAGATTCGTACCGCTTTGCTCCGCCAGGCGGCAATAGGTGATCAATGACCGGAGCAATAGAAAAGCTCCTGACGGAAACCATTGGACTGGACAGTGCCAGCGTTGGTCCGACAGTGGTTCGTCAGGCGGTCAGAGAACGGATGGAAGCATGCCGGATAACCAACCCTCAGGCCTATACGCAACACTTGGCCGGTTCCTCGCAGGAGCTGCAGGAGCTGATCAATGCGGTGGTGATCCCAGAGACCTGGTTCTTTCGCGACCGAGAAGCGTTCACGATGCTGGCGCGGCATGCGCGCGCGCATAAGCCTGCTCAGCCGATAAGAATCCTGAGCCTGCCATGTTCAACCGGCGAAGAGGCTTACTCGGTCGCCATGGCCATGTTCGATGCCGGCTTTGAGGCGCATGAGTTCAAGATCGATGGCGTGGACGTCAGCAGCCGCAATATCGCGACGGCTGAACGCGCCATCTATGGCCGCAATTCGTTTCGCGGCAGCCATCTCGAATTCAAGGATCGCTATTTCGAAGCGGCCGAGGGCGGGTTGCGGCCTGTTGCTGGGGTGCTGAAACAGGTTCGGTTCATGGTAGGAAACCTGTTCGGTTCTCACGCGCCTTTCGGGCGAAAGGTCTATGACATCCTGCTTTGCCGCAATTTGCTGATCTATTTCAATCGAGAGCTGCAGGATCGCGCATTGATCTGCCTGAAGGATCTGCTGGCCAAAGACGGACTTCTTCTGGTCGGTCCGGCGGAAGCAGCTCTTCCAAGGGTGCATGGCTTTATTTCCGCTCAATGGCCATTGGCCTTCGCCTTTCTGAAATCGGAGCCCGTCAAGACCACGGCGCCGAAAGTTTCGGCCGCCGTCCCGGTGCGGACGCTAAGCCCTAAGGTCAACAAGAGCGAACCTCTTCGTCCGTTCCGACCGACAATTGGCAATGAAGGCCGCGGGCAGGCTCCGGCCAAGCCGCTTGCACACGCCTCGGAAAGCCTCATCGCGGTTGAACGGATCGCCAATGCAGGACGCGTAAAGGAGGCACAGGAGGTCGCCCTGGCGCATCTCAGGGAGTTCGGTCCTTCCGCAGAAATCTTCTACCTGCTAGGCCTCGTCCAGGATGCGGATGGTTCTGCACCCGAAGCCGCGCAAAGTTATCGCAAGGCGCTCTATCTCGCGCCAAATCATCGAGAAGCTCTTGTCCATCTGGCTTTGCTGCTTAGCAAGCAAGGCGACCATAACGGCGCCGAGGCGCTGGCCGGCCGGCTGGGTCGGGTCCAGAAAAGGAGCGGCAGTTGATGGCGGCTTCGACAAGGATCGCTCAGCCGGTGGAGGAGATCGAAATCAACGACTGCTGGCGGCAAATAGGCGTACGGGGTGACAAGTCATGTCCGCTACTAGAGCAGCATCTCCACTGCCGCAATTGCCCGACCTACAAGAAGATCGCACGACGCCTCCTCGACCGTGCAGCTCCCTCGGCATCTCGCGACGAATGGCCTGACAACGCTGGTCGTGCAGGGATCGATTCGGCAGACAGCGACGCGCTGCAGACGGCCGTTCTCTTCCGTTTGGGGGAGGAATGGCTGGCACTTCCGGTCGGTATTTTTCATGAAGTGGCTGAATCTCGTCGCGTTCATTCACTTCCACATCGCAGGAACAGTGCACTGCTCGGCATTGCGAATGTCCGTGGTGAATTGCTCATTTGCCTGTCCCTGGCCGAATTGCTCGGGATAGACGAGCGCAAGGAAGGGGAACAAGGCACACGAACCAAGGTATTTCGCCGCCTTGTCGTGGTAGGCGAGCGCGACAAGCGGGTTGCTTTTATGGTTGATGAGATCCACGGCTTACATCGGTACCAGGAACGCGACACTCTCGCTGTTCCGGCCATGATTGGCAAGGCACTGTCGGCCGCTACGGTTGCCGTGCTGCCATGGCAAGGACGAGCCGTTGGCTGTCTCGATCCACGACAACTGCTCACGATGCTGGATCGGAGCATCGCATGACAGATGAAGACTTCAGCCAGGTTTCGATGCTCAGCCTCTTCCAGGCCGAACTGGAGACGCAGTCACGGGCTCTGACCTCTGGACTTCTGGCACTCGAACGCGATCCTATCGCCGCCGACGCCCTGGAAGCATGCATGCGTGCCGCGCATTCCCTGAAAGGAGCTGCCCGCATCATCGACCTGATGCCCGCAGTCAAAGTTGCAAATGCGATGGAAGACTGCCTGGTCGCAGCGCAACGCGGGCATCTGAGGGTGCGACGGGAGCATATAGACGCGCTTCTGCAAGGTTCTGACCTTTTGAAATTGATCGCATCGGGATCATCGAGCGAGAGCGCCAACTCAGAAGTCGAAACCTTTCTCGCGAAGTTCGAGGGGTTGTCCCTCCCCCAGGCAAAGCCCGGGCCCCAAGATTCTGCAGCTGATTTCGCAACTCCAGATCATGCCCAGGAGCAACTGGCGACGACCTCTTCAGCGAACCTCCTCGTTGGCGCGGTGCCGCAAGCCCACGGCAGCATCAGCTCTGATAGAATGGTTCGGGTGACGGCAGACAGCCTGAACCGATTGCTCGGGCTGGCTGGCGAGTCGCTGATGGAAGCTCGGCGGCTCAGGCCATTCGCTGACGGGCTGCTACGGCTGAAGCGACTTCAATCGGACCTCGCAAGTGCATTCGACAATCTTCATGCAGTGCTGCCGCCGGTTTCAAACGATGCGGCGGTGGTGGAGGCGCTGGCTGAAGCGCAGCGAAAGCTTCGGTTGAGCCAAGCGTTCCTGGCGGAGCGTTTCGATGAGTTGGATTCAGTGGATCGGAAAGCGACCGATCTTGCCAACAGATTGTACGACGAAACGTTGGCGAGCCGGATGCGGCCTTTTGAGGACGGCGTGCGACACTATGCGAGAATGATCCGCGACCTCGGTCGTACCCTTGGCAAGCGGGTGCGACTGGAGATCGTAGGCGGCTCGACCGGCATCGACCGCGATATCCTCGAGCAGCTCGACGCCCCTTTGGGGCACCTTCTGCGCAACGCTGTAGACCATGGGCTTGAACCGCCTGAGGAGCGCCTCGCGATGGGCAAACCCGAAGAGGGGCTCATCAGGCTCGAAGCGAGGCACAATGCCGGGCTGCTGCAGATAGCCGTGGTGGACGACGGCAGGGGGATAGAGCTCTCGAAGCTGCGCGAGACCGTCGTCGCCCGGCAACTTGCAACCAGGGAAAGTGCTGAAACACTCAGCGAAAGCGAATTGCTCGCATTTCTGTTTCTGCCAGGCTTTTCCATGAAAGCGGGCCTTACCGACGTCTCAGGTCGCGGTGTGGGGCTCGATGCAGTGCAAGCCATGACGAAGGAAGTCCGGGGAGTCGCAAGCGTCTCCTCAGAATTTGGCCACGGAACCCGATTTCAACTGCAATTGCCGCTGACACTGTCGGTCCTCCGCACGCTGCTCGTCGATGTCGATGGAGAGCCCTATGCTTTTCCACTCGCTGCCATTTCCAAGACTTTGAAACTGCAGCGGACGGAGATCAACGTCCTGCAGGGCCGGCCGCATTTTCGATTGAACGATCGACAGATCGGGCTGGTCACCGCTCGCGAGGTGCTCGATCGAGGTGAGCCCGGATCGGAACCGAACGAACTATCGGTCGTCGTCGTGGATGCGGGTCGGGGCGATGCGTACGGCCTGATCGTTGACCGTTTTCTCGGGGAACGCGAGTTAGTGATCAGACCTCTCGATCCACGGTTTGCCAAGATCAAGGACATCAGCGCAGCGGCCCTGATGGAAGACGGTTCGCCTGTTCTGATCTTCGACGTCGACGATCTGATCCGATCGGTGGAAAAGCTTGCATCGTCCAGCGGATTTCGAGCTCTTCGGCGCGCCGCGGGCGGTCCCGAAGCGAGCAGGCGCAAGCGCGTGCTCGTGATTGACGATTCACTGACGGTTCGCGAACTCCAGCGCAAGATGCTCGGCAATTACGGTTATGAGGTCGAAGTGGCGGTAGATGGCATGGACGGGTGGAATGCCGTCCGGTCTGGTCCTTTCGATCTCGTCGTCACCGACATCGACATGCCTCGCATGGATGGCATCGAGCTGGTGAGTTTGATCAGAAAGGACGCTGATCTCAAGAACACACCCATTATGATCGTTTCATACAAGGATCGGGAAGAAGATCGCGCGCGCGGGCTCGACGCAGGTGCGGACTATTATCTGACCAAGAGTAGTTTTCAGGACGAGGCGCTGATCCATGCCGTCGTGGACATGATTGGCGAGGCGGCTGAATGAGATCGAGATTGGAAGCCAGCGAATGAGAATCGGCGTAGTTAACGACATGCCGATGGCGGTTGAACTTCTGCGTCGACTGGTTCTGTTGACCGGCGAACATCAGGTCGCGTGGATCGCGACTAATGGGCGTGAGGCGGTCGAGGTCTGCAGACGTGATCTGCCGGATCTGATACTCATGGATCTAGCGATGCCAGAGATGGACGGCGTGGAAGCGACCCGCAGAATCATGGCGGAAACCCCGTGCTCAATCTTGCTGGTGACCGCCAGTATCGAAGCCAACCTCGCCGGCGTCTACGAAGCAATGGGTCATGGCGCGCTTGACGCAGTCGATATTCCGTCAGTGGGCATCGAAGGCAACGCGTCCTCGCAATCCGCCCGGCTTTTGACGAACAAGATACGAACGATAGGCAAGTTGATCGGCGATGCGCCTACCCAGGCAAAAAGGCGGATGTCACGTGCGGCTGAGCCGTCAACTCGACACGTGATAGCAATCGGCGCCTCTGCGGGCGGGCCGGCTGCCGTTGCCGCAGTCCTGAGCGCGTTTCCCGTTGATTTTCGCGGCGCGATTGTGCTCGTCCAGCATCTCGATGCTCAGTTCGTTCCAGGCCTTGTTGATTGGCTAGGGCAGCATACGCGTCTCCCGATCCGTCCGGCGGGGGAAAGGGATAGTCCACAAGCGGGCACCGTTCTCGTTGCCAGTTCTGCGGATCATCTGGTTTTCAAGTCAGCTCAGCAACTTGGCTATACGCCCAGCCCCAAGGACAATGTTTATCGGCCGTCGGTAGATGTGTTCTTCGAAAGTGCGGCGCAATGGTGGCCTGGCTCGGTGATTGGTGTTCTGCTCACAGGCATGGGCAGAGATGGTGCGCGCGGGCTGAGACAGCTCCGTGACAAGGGACATCTCACAATCGCGCAGGATAGAGCAACCAGTGCCGTCTATGGCATGCCGAAGGCCGCCGCCGACATCGGCGCGGCTGTTGATATTCTTCCTTTGGGTGCGATCGGCTCACGTATAATCGAAGCCTGCGAGCGCTCCACGTGAAAGGCCCCTTCCGATGACGCAAGAACCAGAGTTGGTCCCGCCACTCGCAGATAACTATTCATCCATGGTTCTGCTCATCGATGATCAGATCATGGTTTGCGAGGCGGTCAGGCGCGCCCTAGCCAACGAGCCCGATATTTCCTTACACTTCTGCACCGACCCGTTGAGAGCGATGACGGTCGCGGATGAGGTAAAGCCAACCGTCATCCTGCAGGATCTCGTCATGCCCGGGGTGGATGGGCTACATCTGGTGCGAGAATACAGGAAGCATGCGTCGACACGCGCGGTTCCAGTCATTGTGCTGTCGAGCAAGGAAGATCCAGCCACCAAGGGCGAAGCCTTCGCTGCGGGCGCGAACGACTATCTCGTCAAACTGCCGGATCGTATCGAGTTGATTGCACGCATTCGATATCACACGCGGGCCTATCTGGATCACGTCCAGCGAGACTCGGCACACCGAGCGCTGAGGGAAAGCCAGCGACAGCTGATCAGTGCAAATCTAGAGCTTGAACGTCTGACGCGGATCGATGGCCTGACAGGTCTCGGTAACAGGCGCTATTTTGACGAATATCTGGCGGCTGAATGGAAACGCGCTTTTCGCGCACAGTCCCCACTGTCGCTGTTGATGATCGATGCCGATAACTTCAAACGATACAACGATACCTATGGCCATATGGCCGGCGACGATGTGCTGAAGCAAATCGCCCGCGTAATCCAGAGCGGTTCCGGCCGCTCCACCGATCTCGCTGCGCGGTACGGAGGCGAAGAGTTCGTCATCGTGCTGGTCGACACCATACTGGAACAATCCAGTGCGATCGCCGAGCGGCTCGTCCAGAGCGTGCGAGAGTTGAACATACCCCACGGCCCGGATCGCGTGACCATCAGCGTCGGCGTCGCAACAGCGGTGCCCACCGAGAACGAGACGCCAAACGATTTCGTCAATGCCGCCGATTTGGCTCTGTTTCGTGCCAAATCGGAAGGACGAAATCGTGTTGCGCTTCATATGTCCCGCAGCTAGAGAAGCTCACATCTCAGTCAACGAAGCGCGCCCTGTTCGATTTGAGGACGACCTTGGCGAAGTCGGGCATCTCGAGACCTTGCCGCACCAGGCCATCAAGAGTTTTCTCAGCCGCCCTGATGGCGGAGAGCCGGGCCAGCACAGTCTCAGCCTCCAGGCGAGGCACCACGGCGACACCGTCGCGGTCGCCGACCAGTATGTCTCCCGGCGAGATAGTCACTCCTCCCACCACCACCGGGAATCCGACCGTGCCTGGACCATTTCGCGCAGGCGAATTCGCAATGACCCCGGCACAGTAAACCGGCAACCCGACCGCCTCGATCCCGACAACGTCGCGCACCAGGCCGTCAGTGATGAAGCCGGCGACCCCCTTGTTGCGCGCCATGCCGAGCACGAGATCGCCAGTTACCGCGGTACCGGCAAAGCTGTCGGTGGCCGCGACGATGACATCGCCACTTGCTGCGGCATCCAGTGCTCCAAACAGGGCGAGGTTGTCGGCGGGACCGCAGTGACAGGTCACGGCGACGCCGACCATCGTCGCAGTAGCTGGCGACAGTGGCTTGATCGCATAATGCAAGGCGCCGCGTCCCCCCATCGCGTCTACGACCTGGCTAACCGGCACGCCCGCAAAAGCACTGATGATTTCTGCTGCGGGCCGTTCGAAACGGCGCTTGATGGTGAGCAGTGGTGGGTCTTCAATCATGTAGCGGCCCCATTCCCTGAACGAACGAAATACAGTCCGGCCCGAGGTCGCGCAGGCTCCGCGCGCCCATCAGTCCCATGACGCGGTCGATCTCCTTGCGGTAGAGTTCGAGCACGTGGCGTACCCCCTCCTCGCCGGCGACCGCGAGCCCCCACAACTGCGGCCGCCCAATCAGACAGCACGAGGCGCCGAGCGCCAGGGCCTTGACGACGTCAGAGCCTCGCCTGATGCCGCCGTCGATAAGCACTGGTACGCGGCCGGCGACAGCCGCGACAACCGCCGTCAACGCGTCCAGGGATGCGGCGGCGCCGTCAAGCTGACGTCCCCCATGATTGGATACGATGATGCCGTCGATTCCTCGGGCTACAGCCTCGGCGGCTTCGCTGGGATGCAGGACGCCTTTCAGCAACAACGGTCCGGACCAGACAGTGCGCAGCCAGTCGACATCGGCCCAGGAGAGTCCGGGATCGAGCATTGCGGCCATTCGGCCCGCCAATGCACCGACCGTCGCCGTATCTCCGGGGCGCGCGTAGTTGCCGAAAGTCAGTTTCGGGAGTCGGGTGCGCATACGAAGAAGCCACGCCGCCTTGGTGGCGGCCGCGAGGGTTCCGGCCACACCGAAGCGCGGCGGGATGGCAAAACCGTTGCGGATGTCGCGTTCACGGTTGCCAAGCATCTGGTTATCAATGGTGAGCACCAGCGCGTCGTAGCTTGAGGCACGCGCCCGATCCACCATTTCTCGGGTGAAGCCGCGATCGGTATAGACGAACACCTGCATCCACCGTGGGCTACTTCCGGTGGCTGCTATGTCCTCCAGCGTGCAGACCGATCCGTGGCTGGCGCAGTAGAATGTCCCTGCGGCCGCTGCGGCTCGGGCGGCTGCGCGCTCGCCGTCGGGCCAGAACAGCCCAGCCAGGCCGGTTGGCGCGATGCCCAGCGGGATGGCAAGTTTCGCGCCGAAGAGGTCAAGGGAAAGGTCTCGCGTCGTTGCACCGTTGAGTGGTCGCGGCAGAATGGCAACCTCGTTGAAAGCTTGCTCGTTCCGGCGCAGCGTTCGCTCATCCTCGGCACCGCCATCGCCGAAGTCGAACACCGGGCGTGGCAAAGTCCGCCGCGCGGCGATGCGGACCGCGGCCACGCTGTACAGGCGCTTCAACGCCGCCATCGAAGCAGACGATGCCGCACCGCCGGCGCCGGGGTCATCGCCTGTGTTTGAGGCGGACGAGGAGCTACTCACGGTTGCTTTCCGCCGATGCGACCATGATGCGTCGGTCCACCGCCTCCCGGAACACGCACGCAGGAGAGTGTTCCCTCAAAGGAGGGATCGCTGCCGGTCGCCAGCACGCCGGCATTTGTCACCCAAAGCATCTCGCCGGAGAAGACGCAGTTGGTCGTTGCCTTGCCGCAGACGAAGAAACCCTCCGCTGTGCCGTTGGGCTTCAGAACGTGAATGCCGTTGGCGGCAATATCCGTGACATAAAGGCGGCCATCGGCTCCGACCTTCAGCCCGTCCGGGATCGGATTGGCCCCAGGCAAGCGGCCCAGGTCTTCGACGGAACCATCCGGACGCTGCCGCTTGACGCGCCCCGTATAGGACTCCCCCCAAATGATCGAGCCGTCGGCTTCGATCGCCACACCATTGGGGAAGGTCGGCTTGTCGAAACCGAGAGCAAGGTAAGCACTGCCATCGGGGTTGACGGCAAAAATGTAGCTTGGGTCCGGATTCCCCGGGTTGTATGTGCCGGGATCGCTGAAGATGAGCCGGCCGTCAGCAGCAAATACAAGATCGTTTGGCCCATTGAGCCGAATGCCCGCGACTTCGCTCAGCAGGATTTCCGGCTTTCCGCCTTCGGCAACCCGCTGGATCGATGGCGTCGTCATGTCCGCGGCCCGCCAAGGTCCGGTCGTGCCGCCGTTCTGGCAGACATAGAGCAGGTCATCCGATCCGAGAACGCAGGCGTTGGGCGCTCCTGCAACATACGCGAACTGGCGAGCACTTCCGTCGCGATCTATGGCCGTCAGCTGGCTGCGATAGCTTTCGACGATGACAATTCGGCCATCGGGCAGCACCGTCGGGCCCTCGGGCCAGCCAAGGCCGGTCGCGACAACCTCGACGGCCAGCTTTTCAACCTCGTTCATCGTGCGACCCCCAGAACGGCAGCCTAACAAGATTTGTCGGGTATAATCCAGCCTGGCGGTCTCCGGACCCGGCGACTCAAAGATGGCTTGGCTGACGTGCGCGTTGCTGGG
>NZ_JAMYPU010000017.1:0-142104 GCF_040320535.1 Mesorhizobium sp. M0676 | reverse complement strand
CATTTTTTTGTGGCGGGGGTGGGGTGACTAAATACCTACCCCGCCCTGGTGGTGGGGTGGCGGGCCGCTTTGGGGGGGGGGGGGGGGGGGGCAGCGCCGGCGCCAGTCACCCCTCCCCGCCGCTTTGCGGCGACCCTCCCCATCCAGGGGAGGGTAAAGTGCGATCGGCCGAAGGCCGCAAGCCCGACCGGGCGTCCGAGCCGTTGCGAGGCGACTCCCGCGACGCCGAAGGCGCGCAAAAAAGAGGGGGCGGAGGGCCTGCGCCGGCAGGCGCGGAACGGCCCGTGAGCGAAAACAAAGTCAACATTTGCTGCGTCGGCGACGACGACCAATCGATCTATGGCTGGCGTGGCGCCGAGGTCGACAACATCCTGCGCTTCGACAAGGATTTCCCGGGCGCCACCATCATCCGGCTGGAACGCAACTACCGCTCGACGGCGCACATCCTCGGCACCGCCTCGCACCTCATCGCCCACAATGAGGGTCGCTTCGGCAAGACGCTGTTCACCGAGAAGGTCGCCGAGGACGACGAGAAGGTGCATGTCCACGCCGCTTGGGATTCCGAGGAGGAAGCGCGCGCCGTCGGCGAAACCATCGAGACCTACCAGCGTGCCAAGCACAATCTCAACGACATGGCCATCCTGGTCCGCGCCTCCTTCCAGATGCGCGAATTCGAAGACCGCTTCGTCACGCTCGGCCTCAATTACCGCGTCATCGGCGGCCCGCGTTTTTATGAGCGCATGGAAATCCGCGATGCGCTGGCCTTCTTCCGCGTCGTCGCGCAGGGCGCCGACGACCTCGCCTTCGAGCGCATCGTCAATGTCCCCAAGCGCGGCCTGGGTGAAGCCACCATCCGCCAGATCCACGACACGGCGCGGAGCTTGCGCATCCCGATGCTGGAGGCAGCCGCCAAGCTCGCAGAAAGCGACGAGCTGAAGCCCAAGCCCCGCGCGGCCTTGCGCGAAGTGGCGGCCAATTTCGAGCGCTGGCAGAAGGCGCTGGAAACCACGCCGCACACCGAACTCGCCGAGACCATTCTGGAGGAGAGCGGCTACACCGACATGTGGAAGAACGACCGCTCGGTCGAGGCGCCGGGCCGGCTGGAAAACCTGAAAGAGCTTATCCGCTCGATGGAGGAGTACGAATCGCTGCGCTCCTTCCTCGAGCATGTCGCGCTGGTCATGGACGCCGAGCAGAACGCCGAGCTTGACGCCGTCAACATCATGACGCTGCATTCGGCCAAGGGCCTCGAATTCGAGACCGTGTTCCTCCCCGGCTGGGAGGAAGGCCTGTTCCCGCACCAACGCGCGCTGGACGAAGGCGGCCGCTCCGGCCTGGAGGAAGAGCGCCGTCTCGCCTATGTCGGCCTGACCCGGGCCAAGAAGAACCTGCATCTGTGGTTCGTCTCCAACCGCCGCATCCACGGCCTGTGGCAGTCGACCATCCCGTCGCGCTTTCTGGACGAACTGCCGGAAGCCCATGTCGAGGTCGCCGAAAGCGGCAACTCCTATGGCGGCTACGGCAATTCCTATGGCGGCGGTTCGTTCGCGTCGGGCCGTGGCGGCCAGGGCGCAGGACGGCAGAACCCCTACGGCGCCTCGCGCTTCGACAATGTCGGCGCGGAAAAATCCGGCGCCTTCTCCAACACCTATGCGACGCCCGGCTGGCAGCGCGCGCAGGCCAACCGCACCGAGGCCACCGACCGCAACTGGGGCTCGCGCTCTGGCCACCAGGTCGAGCGCATCGGCTATGGCGAGACCGACAGCGGCTACGGCGCCGGCCGCACCTCGGTCAAAGGCCGCACCATCGACGGCGAACTGGTCGCCAAATCCGTCGCCGACACGCCGTCGCCCTTCAGCGTCGGCGACCGCGTCTTCCACCAGAAATTCGGCAACGGCAACATCTCCAACATCGAAGGCAACAAGCTGACCATCGACTTCGACAAGGCCGGCCAGAAACGCGTGCTGGACGGGTTTGTGGCGGCGGTGTGAGCGCCGCTTGTCCTGTTGTCCTACAAGCGACCACATTGTTGTAGTCTGGCGGAGCCCTCCCCGCCTCGTTATCCACGGGCGGAGCAAGGAGCGTGGCGACGCAGCGTAGACTCGAGGATCCATCCCGCGTCTTCAACGCGTTGCCACGGTGCAGAATCCTGCGCAGCTGCACTCCAAGGTCACGGAACGGATTCCAGGGTCTACGCGACGGAGCTTCGCTCCTGCTCCGCCCTAGAATGACGAAGCGACGGGCGTCTGCCCAATCGTCGGGGCATGCGGTCCGCAACATGAGCGTCCCCGTCAATTAGCCCCTCACCTATACCTTGCCTGGTTCCACTTATGCCCCAGCAGCGACAGGATGATGATCAGCCCGTTGAAGAACTGCACGTAGAAGCCGCTCAAGCCCGCCGCCACGACGCCGGTCTGGATGAAGGATACGGTGACCGCGCCGATGGCGCCGCCGGCGACCGTGCCGATGCCGCCCCAGGTCGGCGTGCCGCCGACGAACACTGACGCCAGCACCGGCAGCAGATAGCCGTCGCCGGCCGTCGGCCACCAGGTGAAGTTGATCATCACCGAAAACGTGCCGGCGATCGCGGCCCCAATGCCGGTGAAGATGAACACTTTCACCCGCACGCGTTTGACGTCGATGCCCATCTGCTGGGCGCTGTCGGGGTTGTCGCCGACCACCCTCACCTGCGCGCCGAAGCGGTGGCGATTATAGAGCATTGCCGACAAGATGACGAAGGCGAGTGCCCAGAAGACCTGTACCGGAAAACCCCACACCTGACTGGAGAAGATGGTGTACGCCCAGCTGTCGCTGAGACCGGTCAGTGCCGTCGATCTGCCCTCGTTGATGATCTGGATCAGGCCGCGCAGCAGGAAATTCATGCCGAGCGTGGCGATCAGCGACGACAGCCCGCCATAAACGACGAGCGACCCAACGAGGAAGCCGAGCAGCGTGCCCGTGAGAATCGCCGCTGCGATGCCGAGAAACGGATCATAGCCGGCCTGCACCACCAGCGCGAACACCCAGGAGGCAAAGCCCATGGTTGCGGGAAACGACAGGTCGATCTCGCCGCAGGTGACGACGAAGACCAGCGGCACCACCACGAACAGCGCAACCGGCAGCGTGGTCAGCACGGATCTGTAGAGATACCAGGTGGTGAACACGGTCGGGTTGGCGATCAGGAACGCCGCCATCATGATGATGAACACGGCGAGCGTGCCGAGCGCTGCGCGGTTGTCGATGACGAAACCGCGCAGCCAATGGTCGGACGGATGCTTCCACTCAGGTCGGGCCGCCTTGCCGCCAAGAGGGCTCTGCAGATCGGGTTCCATGGTCTTGCTCATCGTGCTGCCCTCTCCGCGTCGCCGGCCTCGTGCAGCCCCGGCAATCCGCCGGGATGCGCAACGTCTTCCATGAAGTTGATCAGCTCTTCGGCCGACTTGACCTCGGTGCGATCGGCGGTCAGCGCCACCTTGCCGCGGTCAATCACCACGAAGCGGTCGGCGATGTCGAAGACGTGATGGATGTTGTGGCCGATGAAGAGGATCGAGCGCCCGCTCGCCCGCACCTGGCGCACGAAATGGAAGACCTTGGCGGTCTCGGTCAGCGACAGCGCCGTCGTCGGCTCGTCGAGGATGATCAGCTCCGCCTGCTTGTAGATGGCGCGCGCGATCGCCACGCCCTGGCGTTCGCCGCCGGAGAGCTGGCCGACGATCGAATGCGGCGTGAACACCTTCGAGGTGAAGCCGATCTCGCGCATCAGCCGGCTCGCCTCCTCTATCTCTTTATTGACCTTCAGAAAGCCCATGAAGCCGGTGAGTTCGCGGCCCATGAAGATGTTGCGCACAATGGTCTGCTGCACGGCCAGCGCCCGGTCCTGGAACACCGTCTCGATGCCGGCGTCGCGCGAGCGCGCCGCACTCCAGCCGGTCACCGGCTTGCCGCGCACCAGGATCTCGCCGCTGGTCGGCTTGACGACGCCGGACAGGATCTTGATCAGCGTCGATTTGCCGGCGCCATTGTCACCGATCAGGCCGACCACCTCGCCGCGGTCGACCGAGAGATTGACCCCGCCCAGCGCATAGACCTGGCCGTAGGATTTGCTGATGTCTCGCAGTTCGATGATGCGTTCGGCCATGGCGATCCTCGCTCCTGTGGTATCATCCCGGCCTGGTGCCGGCGGTCCTGCCGGCCGGGCTTGGGCCCAGCCGGCAGCTTGGGAGGTCAGCGCAGCGCCTGCTTGGCGAGCTCGGCGACGATCTCGTAATTCTGCGGCGTGACGAAACCGGCACCGGTGTCGACATTCATCGGCGCCAGGCCCAGCACCACCTGCTGGCAAAGGCTGAGGATCGGCAGATAGCCTTGCAGAAACGGCTGCTGATCGGCCGTCAGCTGCACCCAGCCGCCCTTGAACGCCTCGACAATCTGCGGGCTGGTGTCGAAGCCGAAGTTGAAGATGTCGCCGGGCTTGCGCCCCGCCGCCTGCATGTAGGTGGCGACGTTGCCCAGCATCTGGCCGCCGGGATAGCCGACCGCCTTAACATCGGGATTGTTGAGCAGGGCCGCGGTGATCACCGGGATCGCCAAATTGGGGTCGGACGCCCATTCGCCGCTCGGCGGCGACGACAGCTGGATGACCTCGACGCCGGCTTCCTTGAGTGCTGCCACCGTGCCGCGCTCGCGCGCGCCGCGGGCCTCGTTCTCGAACGGACCGATCATGATTGCCTTGTCGCCGGACTTGAGATTGCCGAGCTTGAACGCTTCAGCGCCGAGCGCGCGGCCCTGCTGCTCCTGCTGGGCGCCGACATAGCCGCCGCCGAACGCAGCCACCACCGTCGGCACCGGCACGTTCTGGTACATCATCTTGATGCCGTCCTTGTGCGCCTGTTCGGCCAGCGGCATGATCGCGGCGTCGCCGGGATGGCCCATCATGGCAATGCCGTTGGGCTTCACGGCGACGGCCTCGCGCAATTGCTGAACCATCTTCTCGACGTCCCACTGCGAGAAGATGTAGTCGACCTTGGGTCCGAGATCGGACGCCGCCTGCTTGGCGCCATTGTAGACGATGGTGCCGAAAGCGTCGCCCTCGGCGCCGCCGACGAAAAAGCGGATGTGGACATCCTTGCACCACTGGGCGTCGAGCGCCTGCGCCGGCAGAGTGGAGATGGCAGCGCACAGCGCCGTGGCGGCGGCCACGACGGTCGAGCGCAGAAGTGTCGTTCTCATTGCGATGCTCATGCACGTTCCTCCCTTTTGTCCTCGGCGAGCCGAGGGGTTTCGTCGTTCGCTTTTCGGCAGTGCTTGTCGGCAGTGCTTGGCAATCTGTCAGGCCGGCTCCTCCCCCCGGCCCTCGGTCACGCCGGGTTCGGCAGGTAGGTCGCTCCTCCCCGGCATTGCTTGAGGTATTCCAGCCCGCGCACCTGGCCTGTGATTTCGAGATCGCCGCGATAGACCGGGTCATGCCAGCCCTCGATGTCGATGGCGCCCTTGTAACCGGCCAGCCGCAACTCGCTGATCACCCGCGTCCAGTCGCTGTCGCCAAACCCGGGTGTGCGCATCTGCACGAAGGGCAGCTTGCCGAACACGCCGTGCTCGCGGATGACATCCCAGCGCACCGTCGCGTCCTTGCCATGGACATGGAAGATGCGCGGCGCCCATTTGCGGATCTGCGGCATCGGATCGATGAGGTAGACCAGCTGATGGCAGGGCTCCCATTCCAGGCCGAGATTCTCGTCGGGCAATTCGTTGAACATCAGCTCCCAGGCGTCCGGATTGTGGGCGATGTTCCAGTCACCGGCCGCCCAGTTGCCGTCCATGGCGCAATTTTCGAAGGCAATGCGCACGCCCTTGTCGGCGGCGCGTTTGGCCAGCGGCCCCCAGACCTCACGGAAGCGCGGCAGGCTGTCGGTCAGCTTCTTGCCGCGCAGGCGGCCGGTGAAGCCGCTGACCGTCGAGGCGCCGAACAGATGCGCATTGTCGATCACCGTTTCCCAGGCCGCGAGCACGCCGCGATCGACCTCGCCATCCTCCAGCGGATTGCCGAACACACCGATCGACGACACGACGACATCGGCATCGCCGATCGCCTCGCGGATCTCGCCGGCGAGCCGCGGCAAATCCTTGCCGCCCAGCGTCTGCCAGAAGAAGGGCTGGATGCTCTCGAAGCCGAGCGGCAGAATCTCTTTGATGTAGGCGGCCGGGTCTTCGAGATTGGCCCGCACCATGGTGCCGATCCGGATGTCGAGAAGCGGGTTTGGCATCATGATGCTTCCTGTGTGATTGCGACGCGCCGTCCGGTCTCGGCGCTTTCGATGGCGCCGAAAACCATGGCCAGGCTTTTGATGTTGTCGCTCCCACGCGTCTCCGGCTCGCTGCCGGTCTCGATGGCGTGGATGAAATCCTTGATGATGCCGAGATGGCCGCCGACGCGGTCGGCGGGATCGAGCGGCGGTACTGTGATGGGCTGGGTCAGGTCGAACAGGCCGTCGCGGACCGACAACACAACCTCTGCCTTCAGCCCGTCCTCGCCGTCCCAGAGCAGGCTGCCGTGCTCGGCTACGATGCGCCATGTGCTCTCCCAACTGGTGCGGAAGCCCGCCGCGCACCAGGAGCCTGCATAGGTGAAGCGCTTGCCGCCGCCGAGATCGAAGATAGCGCTGGCCGACGAGCCCTGCCGGTACCAGGAATTGGCCGGCTCCCATTCCTGGCAATAGACGCCGGCGGGATCGCCTGCGACCATGTAGCGGGCGGCGTCGAATGTGTGGATCGCCATGTCGAGCAAAAGCACATGCGCCATCTCCTCGCGAAAGCCGCCGAAATGCGGCGCGACGAAGAAGTCGGCATGGATGCTGGTCGGCTTGCCGATGGCGCCGGAGTCGAGAAAGCGCCTGATGCGCCGGACATTGGCGACGTAGCGGCGGTTCTGCACCACGGCATGAACGCGCCCTGCCTGGCGCGCCGCGTCGACAATGGCGCGGGCATTTTCCGGAGTATCGGCGAGCGGCTTTTCGGTGAGCAGATGGCAATGATGGGCAAAGGCAGAATAGGCGACGTCGCGGCGGGCGGCGGGAACCACGACATCGAACACCGCTTGCGGTTTGGTCTGGTCGAGAACCTGATCGAGTCTGGTGCCGATGACGACGCTATCGAGCCCGTATTCGCGTGCCCTCGCCCGCGCCCGTTCGGCGTCGAGATCGACAAGGCCGACAATGGCAAGCCCGTCGATCTGCCTCGCGGCATCGAGCCAGGCCTTGCTCATCGCACCACAGCCGACGAGGACGGCATTCATCATCCGGCATTCCTCCCGTCCGGTCCCTCCAGACCGAATGTAACGGCATTTCCGGCATCACCGTAAACGTTTTTCCGTAAACGTTTACGAGAACACACCCGATGGCCTAGAATGTCAATCGGCTGTCAGCGAAAATCATCCCGAAGCCTTGGCCTGGGCGGCAGCCGGTGCTAGCCAAGACAGGGGGAGAACTGTCCTTGGCGTCCAGCATCCATGACCTCGCGCGTCACCTGAACATTTCGATCGGCACCGTGTCGCGGGCGTTGAACGGCCGCGCCGACGTCAATGCCGACACCCGCCAGCGCGTGCTCGCCGCCGCCAAGCAATTGAACTATTCGCCCAACCAGTCCGGCCGCAGCCTGCGGCAAGGCACCACCCATTCGATCGCCTTCATGCTGCAGCCGCATCCGGGCGACCAGCAATATGGCGAACCGTTCTTCATCCCGTTCCTGATCGGTCTGCAGGGCCGGCTGGCCGAGGATGACCTGGATCTGATGGTCGTCATGGGCGAGCCCGGCCAATATCAGCAGGAGAGGCTGCGCCGCGTGGTTGAGACGCGCCGGGCCGACGCGGTCGTGTTGGCCAATACACGGCGGGAAGACGATCGGATCGACTATCTCAGCAAGGCCGGCTTTCCCTTCGCCACGCTTGGGCGAAGTCAATCCGGCGACGACACCTATCCTTCGCTCGATATCGATTTCGAGAGGGCGGGTGATGAAGCCGTCGACCGGCTGGTCGCGCGCGGCCACCGCCGGATTGCCGCCATCCGCCCTTCGCTTGATCTCAACTTCGGCTACCTGTTCCTCGACGGCTACCGCAAGGCGCTGGAGCGGCATGGCATCGAAGTCGACCCCGGCCTGATCGCCGACGGCTTCATCAACGAGGCAGGCGGCTACCAGGTGACGCCGCGCGTGATGCTCTCCAAGGACCGGCCCACAGCCATCATCTTCAACAATGACGCAATGGCGCTCGGCGGCTGCAAGGCACTGGCCGAGATGGGCATCAGGCCCGGCCACGACATCGCGGTGATCGTCATCGTCGACACGCCGCTCTGCCGCTACTTTTCACCGGCGCTGACCGCCTTCCGCCCGGCGCTGGAGCCGATGGGAAGGCGGTTGGCCGAAATGCTGCTGGCCTCGCTTCCCGCCTTTGCCGGCCCGGAAGGTCCGCGCATCATCCGCGAAGTTTGGCCGCTGGAGTTGATCGCGCGCGACAGCGATTGATAGTGCGTCTCTCCCTTCTCCCACAAGGGAGAAGGAAGAGGCCCGCTCTGTCACGCAAGTATCATGTTCGCGTCCTAGACCGCTTTGCGAGAGGGCGACATCGTCGATGCGATGCGGTGGCCCCTTTGCGCCGCTCAAGGCTTGTCACAAAGAGGATCTCCATGAAAATCTCGCACCGAACCGTGTCGCTCGGCGCCGCGCTGGCGCTGTTTACCGCCCTGACCCCTGCCCTTGCCGACAGCACCGCCACCGTTGGCGGCTTCGTCAACAAGGGCCTGGTCGGCGTCGGCCGCATTCCGGCCGATCAGAAGGACAAGTTCGGCGAGACCTTCGGCTCCGGCTCCGGCATGTCGATCGACGCCGCAAGCTGGAACCGTGGCGCGGACGGCTACAAGGGCTCGCTCTGGTTGCTGCCCGACCGCGGCTACAATGTCGTCGGCACCACCGACTACCGGCCGCGCCTCAACACTATTCATATCGAATTCACGCCGACCGCACTGGGCGCCACGCCCACCGCCGGCCAGGAACGGACCGGCGTCAAGGCGACGCTAGCCGATTCCCTGCTGCTCACCGACGACAAGGGCGCAGACGCCACCGGTCTCGATCCGCTCAACGGCGTGCGCGCGGCCAATGGCGACCTGCCGATCCTGCCCGAGGCCAATGGCAAGCTGGCGCTCGACAATGAGGCGATCGCGCGGCTGCCCGACGGCACCATGTTCATCTCTGACGAATACGGCCCCAACATCTACCGCTTCTCGGCCGACGGCCATCTGTTGTCGGCAACGCAGCCGCCCGCCGCTTTGGTGCCGATGCGCAAGGGCGCGCCGAACTTCGCCTCCGACAATCCGGGCCCCGGTGCAGCCGAACCCGATCCGAAGGATCCCGAAACCGGCCGCCAGAACAATCAAGGCCTCGAAGGCATGGCGCTGACGCCGGACGGCAAGTCGCTGATCACTGTGCTGCAGTCGGCGCCCCGCCAGGATGGCGGCGATTCGCCCGCGACGCGCCAGAACACCCGCGCGCTGGTCTACGACGCCTCCGACCCGGCCCATCTCAAGCTGGTGCATGAATATGCCGTGCCGCTGCCGGTGTTCAAGGACGCCAAGGACAAGACCAAGGTCGCCGCGCAGAGCGAAATCGTGGCGCTGTCCGACAAGACCTTCCTGATGCTGGCGCGCGACAGCGGAAACGGCCAGGGGGTGAAGGGCGATACTTCGCTGCTGCGCCAGATTTTCGTCGTCGACGTCTCTGGCGCCACCGACATTGCCGGCGGCGCCTTCGATGCCGCCGACAAGCCGCTGGCGCCCAAGGGCGTGCTCGACCCCTCGGTGACCCCGGCCAAGCTGACGCCGTTCATTGACATCAACGACAACAAGGAACTCGGCCGTTTCGGCCTGCATGACGGCAAGCCGAACGACAAGAACAATCTGTCGGAGAAGTGGGAAGCGATGTCGGTGGTCAGCGTTCTCGATCCGGCGCTGCCCGACGACTATTTCCTGTTCGTCGGCAACGATAACGACTTTCTCACCCAGGACGGTTTTCAGGTCGGCGCGCCCTACAAGGCCGAAGACGGCGCCGATGTCGATACCATGTTCCTGGTCTATCAGGTCACGCTTCCGGGCCTCGCCAAGAAGTAGCCATATACGGAAAGGCGGACGCGCCCGGCGCGTCCGCCTTTAACCGTCTGTCGGCGATCAGCGATGCCGTGAAGGCACCTATTTCAAAATCTCCGCATCCCTTGGCACGCCGGCATCGATCGGCTCGGCGGTCCGGCTCGACACAGCCATGATCTTGCCCGCGGCCGACAGGTTCGGGCGCACATAGACCTGGGCTACGCCGTTGACCCGGCTGTAGAGGTCGATGATGTCCTGGTTCATGAAGCGCACGCAGCCCGACGACGCGTTCTTGCCGATGGAATCCCATTCCGGCGTGCCGTGCAGCCGGTACATCGTGTCCTTGCCGTCGCGGAACAGATAGAGCGCGCGCGCGCCGAGCGGGCTCTGCGGTCCGGGCGGCATGCCGTCCTTGTATTTCGCCAGTTCCGGCCGGCGCTGGATCATTTCCGGCGGCGGCGTCCACACCGGCCATTTCTTGCGCGCCTGGATCACGGCGCTGCCGGTCCAGCCAAACCCGGCCTTGCCGAGGCTTACGCCATAGCGCATTGCCTTGCCGCCATCGCGCACCAGATAGAGAAAATGCTCGGATGTATCGACGACGATCGTGCCGGGTTTTTCGCCGGTCGGATCGTCCACGATCTGGCGCACGAACTTCGGATCGAGCTTGGCCACGGGGATTGCCGGCAATGAAAAGCCCTCATCGACGCGCGCCGAATACATGGTGGCGGCATCGCCCAGAGCCGGTTCGGGCGCCGGAGCGGGCGTTGGCGGCACCACGACGTCGGTCGTGGTGCAGGCTGAAAGCGCCATGGAAGCGGCACCCAAAGCGGATATTCCAAGAAACGCGCGCCGGTTCAGGCGCTCGGAAAAAAGCGGATTGTCGGACATGATCCCCCCAGCCTATTCATCATATCCAACAGGATATGCGACCCCACGCGGCGACGACCCATATCCCATTCCGGATGTTTTGAGAACTGATTAGCGTGAAGCCGCCAGGTGGCATGTTCCAATGCCGCATCGACCTTGTCCGTTAAATCGGCGATCATTGCCGGGCGGACTTTGAGATGAACCTTCGCCGAACAGCCCATGGACGAAAAAATACTACCGCGCCGGCGCACCGGCGATCTCACCAGCGGCCCAATCCCTCGCACGCTGCTGTTGTTCGCGCTTCCGGTGCTCGGTTCCAATGTGCTGCAGTCGCTCAACGGTTCGATCAACGCCGTCTGGGTCGGCCGCTTCCTCGGTGAATCGGCGCTGACGGCGACCTCAAACGCCAATCTGGTGCTGTTCCTGATTCTTGGCACCGTGTTCGGCATCGGCATGGCCGCCACCATCCTGGTGGCGCAATCGGTCGGCGCCCGCGACCTGCCCGAGGCGCGGCGCATCGTCGGCACCAGCGCCAGCTTCTTCTTCCTCGTCTCGGCTATCTTCGCCGTCTGCGGCTGGATCTGGGTCGACGCTATCCTCAACACACTGGGCACCCCGCCCGATGCGCTGCCGCTGGCGCGCTCCTATCTGCGCATCATCTTCGTCGCCGTGCCGATGATGAATCTTCTGTCCTTCGTCATGACGGTGCTGCGCGGTGCGGGTGATTCGCGCACGCCATTTTTCTTCATGGCGCTCGCCGTCGTGCTCGACATCATCCTCAATCCGCTGCTCATTCGCGGAATCGGCCCCTTCCCCGAGCTCGGCATCGCCGGCTCCGCCACCTCGACGCTGATCGGCCAGACGGTGAGCGTGATCGCCATCCTCGTCGTGCTTTATGCCAGAAAGCATCCGTTGCGGCTCGCCGGCGCGAACCTCGCTCTGCTGCGGCCGGATCCGGCGCTGCTCAGGATCGTCGTCTTCAAGGGCGTGCCGATGGGCCTGCAGATGATCGTCATTTCGGCGGCGGCGCTGACCGTGATGGGCATCGTCAACTCCTACGGCTCGCAGGTCGCCGCCGCCTATGGCATCGCGGCGCAGCTGTGGACCTATATCCAGATGCCTGCACTGGCGATCGGCGCCGCAGTCTCGTCGATGGCGGCCCAGAATGTCGGCGCAGGGCGGTGGGACCGCATCGGTCGCATCGCGGCGTCCGGCGTCGGCTTTAACCTGGTGCTCACCGGCGCCCTGGTGGCGCTGCTGTTCTTCTTCGACAGGCCGGTACTCGGCCTGTTCCTTAGCGGGGACAGCACCGCAATCGACATTGCAGCCCACATCAACAAGGTGGCGTCCTGGTCGTTCATCCTGTTCGGCGTCACCATCGTGCTGTTCGCGACCGTGCGCGCCACCGGTGCCGTGATGCCGCCGCTGATCATTCTGGTGATTTCCGTGATGGTCGTGCGTACCGGCTTTGCCTACTTCTTCAGGAGCTACATCGGCGAGGAAGCGCTGTGGTGGAGTTTTCCGGCGGGATCGATCACCTCGCTGGTGCTGGCCGCCGCCTATTATCGCTTCGGCCGCTGGCGCACCATGCACATGATCGAGGACCGGCCGGCCGCCGGCGAGCCGCCCGACACCGGCCTCGGCATCCCGCGCGGACGGGCAAACATGGCGCCCGGGACGCCAAACGGGTGAGGCTCAGCGCGCGTATTTGACGCCGAACCCCAGCGCTACGACAGAGAACAGCGTGATCATGCCGGCGAAGGCCAGGCTTGCCGTCGTCGGAGTGGCCCAACTCGACAGCAGCCCAATGCCGATCACCGGCAGCGCATTGCCGCAGAAGCAGCAGATGAAGAATGCCGACACCAATTCGGCGCGGCGCTCGGCAGGTGCGATCTGGTTCACCACCTGCAGGCCGCCGCGATACCCGAGCGCAGCCGCCACGCCGCACAGAGCGGTGGCGGCAATCATCAGCGACATCGAGGCGAAAAACTGCGCAGCAACCATCAGCCCTACGGCCGGGATCATCAGCGCCAGCGCGCCCAGCATGCCGGCGCGGCTGGACAGTCGGGCCGTGGCCAGAATGGTCGCGGCCGCAACCATCGACAGTTCAAAGAACAGCCCGCCGGCCTCGGCATGGTTGGCCACATGCAGCTGCTGCGCCAGGATGCTCGGCGCCAGGGCTGCATAGAAGCCGACCAGCGCCATGGCGCCGAAGCCGGTGACGGCCGGCGCCACGAAAGCGGCGCGGATATCAGCGGGCACCGACAGCCGCGGCCGCAGCGAAACATCGGCCAGCCTTCCCGGCCGCGAAACGGTTTCCCTGGTGCGCCAGATCAACAGCGTCACCACCACGAGCAAGGCAAGATAGACCGCAAACGTTAGTCTCAACGGCCAGGGCGCATATTCGGCGAGCAGGCCCGATGCCAGCGCGCCGAGGCCAAGGCCAACGAAGTTGGTGCTGGTGGCGATGATTGCCGCGCGCGATTTGTCCTTACCCTCGATCAATTCGGCAAGCCAGGCCGTGCCGGTTCCCGCGCCGACGCCGATGCCAAGGCCGCTCAATATGCGGGCGACATCGAGCCATGCGACGTTCTCGGCCAACAGGAACACCAGCGCGCTGACCACCGCTATGGCCATCGACGCCAGCGCCGCAGGACGGCGGCCAATGCCGTCGGACAAGCGCCCGAACATCAGCAATGCGCCGAGATTGCCGACGACATAGACGGCGTAGACCAGCGTCAGCGTGATCTGCGAGAAACCGAAGGCCTGCTTGTAGATGACGTAAAGCGGCGTCAGCACCGTGCTGCCGGCGAACAGAGCGGCGATCATGGCGGCAACCGCGGCCATCGCGGGCCGGCCATCGAGTCCGTTGTCGCGCGTTATGGTCTCGGCATAGCTGGTCATGGCAACCTCCGGCCAATCGCCCAACGCCCAATTGCGCCCCAACGTCCATGTAAGGATGGCCGTTCCACGCGCCGAACTTCATCCTGACAACCTTGTCAGGATGGTCTTGCCCGAAATCCTCGCTTAACGTCTTTCCATCGAGAAGGAGAATCCATGGGAAAAGGTAGAGTCGAGGCATTCACCGATGGGGTGGTCGCCATCATCATCACCATCATGGTGCTGGAGCTGAAAGTGCCCCATGGGGAGGATTTTTCAGCGCTTCTGCCGCTGTGGCCGATCTTTTTCAGCTATGTCTTGTCGTTCATCAATGTCGGTATCTACTGGAACAATCTGCACAACATGTTCCACACCGTCCAAAGGGTCGACGGCCGCGTGCTGTGGGCCAACCTCAACCTTCTGTTCTGGTTGTCGCTGATGCCGGCGACGACGGCCTTCATGGGCGAGAACCATTTCGCGCCGGTCCCCGTCGCCGTCTATGGCATCGACCTGGTGCTGTGCGCGGTCGCCTACACCTTTCTCGCCACCAAGCTGCACCATTTGCACGGCAACGACACCGCCTTCGCCAAGGCGCTGGGCAATGACCGCAAGGGCAAGATCTCGGTGGCCCTCTACGCCGCCGCCGTCCCGCTTGCCTTCGTCAACCAATGGATCGGCGTTGCGATCTTCGTGCTGGTGGCCGCCGTCTGGTTCGTTCCGGACACGCGTTTTTCGCGGGTGCTGGAAAAGTAGCGTAGGACGCCTCTACTTGCGCATCGCCTTCAGCTTTTCGGCAACCGACGCGGCTAGGTCGGCATAGCGCTCCTCCAGCCGCTCGGCCGCCTTGATGATCGAAAAATCATGGCCGAATTTTTCCAGCGCCATGCGCAATTTCTCGACGAACTCGGCCTGTTTTTCGAGTGCCGAAAACAAGGTCTTCACCTGCGCTTCGCTTATGTCCGGATTGGCAAGCATCTGTGGCACCTCGCGGCCCATCTGGTCGCCGGTGGCGGTCTGCTCCTTCAGGATCGCAACCCAGTCGGTCAATCGGCAGTCTCCCTGTTCGGCCGCAGCATGCACAGCCGCCGTTGATGCGGTCAACCCGAACACGCGGGACGGCCTTGCACGATGCGCGTCCCGCGCTAAGTTCGGCGCCACCCGAACCCTAGGAAAAAGATCATGACCTCCGACGCCGAAATCCAATCCGCTTTGCCCGCCCTCAGCCGAGGCAACGTCGCCGTCATCACCGGGGGCGCCAGCGGCATCGGGCTTGCCGCCGCCAAAAGGCTGGCGGCTATGGGCATGAGACTGGTGCTGGCCGACATTGGCGGCGCGCGCCTCGATGCGGCCCGCCAGGCAGTCGCCGCGATCGCCGGCGAGAATGCCGTGCTTGCGGTCGCCACAGACGTCTCGAAGGCCGACGAACTCGGCCGGCTGGCGGAAAAGACGCATGCCGCTTTCGGCGCCGTATCGCTGCTGATGAACAATGCCGGCGTCGGCAACAATCCGGGAAAACCGTGGGAGAACGGCGACGCCTGGAAGCGGATGATCGACATCAATTTCTGGGGTGTCGTACATGGCGTCGAGGCCTTCGCTCCGGCCATGCTGGCCTCCGGAGAGCCTGGCCTGATCATCAACACCGGCTCCAAGCAAGGCATCACCACGCCACCCGGCAATCTCGCCTACAACGTCTCCAAATCGGCATTGAAGACGTTCACCGAAGGGCTGGCGCACGCATTGCGCAACGAGCCGGGCGCGAAGGTCGCGGCGCATCTTCTCATTCCCGGCTTCACCTTCACCGGCCTCACCGAAGGAGCGGTCGAAAAACCCGCTGGCGCCTGGACCGGCGAGCAGGTGGTCGACTTCATGCTGGCTTCGCTGGCGCGTGGGGACTTCTACATCCTCTGCCCCGACAATGAGGTGATGCGGCCGACCGATGAAAAGCGCATGGCCTGGGCGATCGGCGACATCATCGAGAACCGGCCTGCTCTCTCGCGCTGGCACCCCGACCATAAGGACGCTTTCGCGGCCTTTATGGGAAACTGATCGTCGAACTCAGCCAAAGCCGAGACTCAGGCGGGCGCGCGTTTTTTCGCGGTGCGCTTTTGCGCGACGGCCTTCTTGCCCGCCAGTTCGGCGAGCTCGTGGTCATGGCGTTTTGCCGCCCGCTCGCATTTGTCTCTGATCTCCTCGACCTCGGATTCGGTCAGGTGCTCGATGCCGATGAAATGATTGTGGCCCTCGCTGACGCGGATCAGTTCGTCGAGCTTGGCCTGAACCGCGGCGCCGTCGCGGTTCTGGGTGTTCTGAATCAGGAACACCATCAAAAAGGTGATGATCGTCGTTCCCGTGTTGATGACGAGCTGCCACGTATCGGAGAAGCCGAAGAATGGCCCGCTTACCGCCCAGACGATAACGATGGCGCAACAGGCGATGAAAGTCGGCGGCAGGCCCGCCAAGTGCGAAACGGTGTTGGCGATTCTGGTAAACAGCTTTTCGATCATTCACATCCTCAACCGTTCAAAGCGCGACGAGCTGACCAAGGCCGCATTCATCGCTCCAACAATAAACAACCGGCAGCCGCTTCCGGTTCCCTGTCGCAGAGGGCATCGCTGGTGCAATTGTATGCACGCCAAAGGCGCAGCGCCGTGAAAAGCCGCCTTATCGGTTTGTTGCCATTAGTCACCATGCAGGCCAAAACCTGTTCGTTCCGCTTCACGGCGGATTTGTCTCCAAGCCCCTTCCGCTGCGCCACCCCCGCATGGCGGAAGGGGTCCGTTGCGTTGCCGCAGACCGGCGGAACTCTTCCCGACACGTGCCGTTCAGAATGTCGGCGCCAGGATTTCGGCCAGCCAGTCGATGAAACCGCGCACGCGCGGCGAGCTCTCAGGAATGCTCTTGCTCCCAACGATCGAGGAAATCCTCAATCGGCAAGGCCTGCATGTCGGGAACCGCTTTGGCGAGTTTCTCCGGCGGCCAGTCCCACCAGGCAAGGCTTTCGATCCGCGCCGCGATCTCGGAGGGAAAGCGCATGCGCAACGGCTTCGCCGGTACGCCGGCGACGATTGTGTAGGCCGGCACATCCCGCGTCACCACCGAATTGGCGCCGATGATGGCGCCATTGCCGATGCTGATCTCGGGCATGATGACGGCGCCATGGCCGATCCAGACATCGTTGCCGATGCCGACCGCCTTGGCCTGCCGCCGCGCGCGGAACGCCGCGTCGACGCCCAGCCAGCGGAAATACTCGTTCGGCCGGTAGCTGAGCTTGTGCTGCGTGATCCGCTCGATCGGATGCTCCAAGGCATTGATGCGGCTGTTGGCGGCGATCGAGCAGAATTTTCCGATCGTCGTGTAGATCGCCTCGGCGTGGCGCTCGAAATAGGAGAAATCGCCGACATTGACCTCGCGCAGCACCACCCGTTCGCCGATCGAGGCATAGCGGCCAAGCTTGCACGCTTTCAGCTCCGCGGTCGAATGGATGCGCGGCTCGGGATCTTTCAGGACGAGGTTTTCGGTACGGTCCATCTGGCGGATTTACCCCCGCGCAATTGCGGAAGCAATTGTCGCGTTGCGCCCGGAGGATCGTTATTTCGGCTTGCCGCCGGTCCACACCACGTTCTGGCCGAACAGCGGCACGGTCGTCACCGACATTTTCGCCGAGCCGTCCTGCACTTGGCGCGAATGCGAGAGATAGATCAGCGTCTCGTTCTTCTTGTCGTAGATGCGGTTCACCACCTGCTTCTTCCAGATCAGGCTGATGCCTTGCTTGAACACCTCTTCGCCGCCCTCGCTCATGTCGATGTCGCCGATGGTGATCGGCCCGGTCTGGCGGCAGGAGATCGAGGAATCAGACGGATCCTCGAACCAGTTGCCCTTGTGCAGCCGGTCGATGACGCTGCGGTCGAAATAGGAGACATGGCAGGTCACGCCGTCGATCTTGGGATCCTTGATCGCCTCGACGATGATGTCGTTGCCGACCCAATCGACGCCGACCTTGCCGACTTCCTCTGCCGCTGCGGCACCGGCGCCAAGGGCAATGCATGCGGCCAGCGCGCCGCCGATCAGTTTCTGCCCAATCCGTCTCTGCCCAGTCCGTCTTTGCAAGGGAGCCTCCTCAGGTTCAGTTTGCCGGTCTCAGGTGGGATAAGGGCCAGCTGTTTGCAAGGTAGCGCCCAGCCCGGTTGCGGCAACGCGGCATCTTTGCCTTGCCCCCTGCGACCGGCTAAGACTGCCGGCAGAGAGGCGCCGATCCGGCGCTCGATGATTTCTGCTACGGACAATTCCTGATGATGCGTTCAATTCTGGTCGGCATTCTCGTTCTGATGGCGGCGGGCATCGGCTGGCTCACCTTTGACTTCTATCGCGGCCACTATGGTGGCGAACCGTATGGCGCGCCATTCACGCTGGTCGACCAGAAAGGCGCGCCAATCACCGAAGCCGCCTTCCGGGGAAAACCCAGCATCGTCTTCTTCGGCTTCACCCATTGCCCGGAAGTCTGCCCGACCACTTTGTTCGAAATGGCCGGCTGGCTGAAGACGCTGGGCGACGACGGCAAGAACCTCAACGCCTACTTCGTTACCGTCGATCCAGAGCGCGACACGCCGCCTGTGATGAACACTTACGTCAGCAATTTCTCCGACCGCATCGTCGGCATATCGGGCGATCCCGACAAGGTGCACGCCATGGCGAAGTCCTTCAACATCTACTGGAAGAAGGTCGACACCGGCGACGGCGATTATACGATGGATCACACCGCCTCGGCGCTGCTGCTCAATGCCAAGGGCGAGTTTTCGGGCACCATCGCCTATGGCGAAAGCGCCGATACCGCGATTGCCAAGCTGAAGCGGCTGGCAGCAGGCTAGGCATGATCCCTAAATGTGGAATCCGGTTTTCTCGGACAGAAAAGTGTTGTCCAGAGATCATGCTCAAGCAAGAGACCAACTGATGGGTCAGACCAGGCTCCACTTCATCGCTGGGAAGATCGAGGCCGACCGCATCTTTGCCGCGCTCGAGCCGGCTTTCGAGGATGAAGGCCTGCCGATCGCCGTGCTCGAAGTCGATGAAGACCGCGACATCTATGAGGTTTCGCTCTACACCGACGGCAATGTCGACGCGGTTGAGGCGCGGCTAAAAGACAGCCTTGTGGGACTGTCCCTGTCGAAGCCGATCGAGCGCGAGGTTTTGCCCGACATCGACTGGGTGGCGCGCTCGCTGGAGGGACTGAAGCCGGTGCGCGCCGGACGTTTCTTCGTCCATGGCGCGCATGACCGCCGGAAGCGCCACAGCGGCGAACTCGCCATCGAGATCGAGGCCGGCCTTGCCTTCGGCACCGGCCATCACGGCACCACGGCCGGCTGCCTCGAAATGCTGGAACGGGTCGTGCGCCGCGAACGTCCCAGGAATGCCCTCGACCTCGGCACCGGCAGCGCGGTGCTGGCAATCGCCGTCGCCAAACTGGCGCATATTCCGGTGCTGGCGACCGACATCGATCCGATCGCCGTCAGGGTCGCCGCCGCCAATGCCCGCCTCAACCACGTCAAGGCGCTGGTTGAAACGGTGACGGCGCCCGGCTTCCACCACCCGATCTTCGGCAAGCGCGCGCCTTTCGACCTCATCGTCGCCAACATATTGGCGCGGCCGCTGATGCGGCTGGCGCCTGAGATGGCCAGGCACATCAGCCTCGGCGGCTCGATCGTGTTGTCCGGCATCCTCGAGCGCCAATGCAATGCGGTGATCTCGGCCTATGTCGGCCAGAATTTCCGGCATGTCAGGACCTTGCATCGCGAAGGCTGGGTGACGATCCACCTGAAGCACTGAGACGCAACGCGCTTTGGACCAATCCGAGCCTGTTGCGATTGGCGAAAATCGATTCCGGTTTTCCGGGTCATGCGCTACGGTCGCGCCCGATACAGGAGGCATACCATGTTCCAGACCTTCGATTCCGCAGGCGACCCCAGCGTCGGCAAGCCGCGCGTGACGTTGCTGCGGCGATGGCTGGCGGATAATGGCCTCGACGGTTTCCTGGTGCCGCGCGCCGACGAGCACCAGGGCGAGTATGTCGCCGATCGCTCGGCGCGGCTGAAATGGTTGACCGGCTTCAGCGGCTCGGCGGGCGTAGCACTTGTGCAGCGTGACCGCGCCTTCATGTTCGTCGATGGCCGCTATACCTTGCAAGTGCGCCACGAGGTCGATCTCGACATTTTTGCGATCGAGAGTCTCGTCGACAACCCGCCGGCCTCCTGGATCAAGGACAATCTCGGCAAGGGCGCCAGGCTTGGCTTCGACCCGTGGCTGCACACGATCGCTGAGGTCAAGGCGCTGAAAACCTCGGCCGAGCAATCCGGCGCGACGCTGGTGCCGCTCGACAGGAACCCGATCGACATCATCTGGAAGGATCAGCCGGCGCCGCCCGTGGCGCCGGTCGAAATCCACCCGATCGGCTTTGCCGGGGAACTCGCCAAGGACAAGCTGCCGCGGCTGGTGGCGGCAATCGGCAAGGAGGGCGCGACGCACGCCGTGCTCACCGACCCCTCCTCGATCGCCTGGGCCTTCAACATCCGTGGCGGTGACGTGCCGCACACGCCGCTGGCGCTCGGCTTCGCGATCCCTGCCGCCGACGGCAAGCACCAGCTGTTCATGGACCAGCGCAAGTTTTCGCGCACGGTCGCCGCCTATCTCACCCAACTCGCCGATCTGCACGAGCCCGGCGAATTCGAGGCGGCGGTCGTTACCCTTGCCAAGGGCGGCGCCAAGATCGCGCTCGACCCGGTGCTGGCGGCGGAGAAGCTGAGAATGCTGGTCGAGGACAATGGCGGCGCATTTGTTTCAGCGGCCGATCCCGCCCGCATTCCGCGCGCCACCAAGAACCAGGCGGAAATCGCCGGCAGCCGCGCCGCGCACCGCCGAGACGGGGCGGCCGTGGCGAAACTGCTGTGCTGGCTGGAACGGCAAAAGCCGGGCACGCTCGACGAAATAACCGTTGTCACCAAGTTGGAGGAGGTGCGCCGGCAGACCGGCGAGGAAACGCAGATGCCGCTGCGCGACGTCTCCTTCGACACCATTTCAGGCAGCGGTCCGAACGGCGCCATCATGCACTACCGCGTGTCGCGCGCCACCAACCGCGAGCTGGCAAAGGGCGAGCTGTTCCTGCTCGATTCCGGCGCCCAGTATCAGGACGGCACCACCGATATCACCCGCACGGTGCCGATCGGCCAGCCGACCGAGGAGATGCGCGAGCGCTTCACACTGGTGCTGAAAGGTATGATCGGCATTTCCACGCTGCGCTTTCCCGCCGGCACGCGCGGCTCGGAAATCGACGCGGTGGCGCGCATGGCGCTGTGGAAGCATGGCTGCGACTTTGCCCACGGCACCGGCCATGGCGTCGGCTCCTATCTGGCGGTGCACGAAGGGCCGCAGCGCATCGCCCGCACCGGCACCGAAAAGCTGCTGGCCGGCATGATGCTGTCCAACGAGCCCGGCTATTACAAGGAAGGCTCCTACGGCATCCGCATCGAGAACCTGATCCTGGTGACACCGGCTGAACAGGTGGAGGGCGGCGACATCGCCATGCACGGTTTCGAGACGCTGACGCTGGCGCCGATCGATATCAGGCTGATCCGCACCGACCTGTTGACGCGCGAGGAGTTGCACTGGCTGGATACTTACCATGCCTGGGTGCTGGCCGAGATCGGCCCGATGCTCGACGGCGAGACGCTGGCTTGGCTGGAGAAAGCGACAGCGCCGCTGCCGCACGACGCCAAGATCTGAAATGAGCTTCTTTCTCCCCGTCACTATACGGGGAGGTGAGGAGCGGTCCGCGAAGCGGACGAAAAGCCAATTGCTTGGCTTTTCGAGTGACGAACGCCCGCCAGGGCAATGAGCGGCGGCGCCGACAGTTCGAAACTGTTCCGCGCGCAGGCGCCCTATGCCACAAACTGCCGCGCGAGGACCAGCACCACCGCCCCGGCCAGAAACATCGCCATCAGGCCGCCGCGCAGCGAGACCACAGCGGCGACGACCAGCGCCGCCCATTCCGCCGGTCCGGCGCTAAGTGCGGCGGGCGCCACCAGCGTCGTCAACACTGCGGCCGGCACGGCATTCAAACCCGCCTCGACGCGTGGATGGATGTGGTCGAAGCGCGAGATCACCAGATGGCCGCCGACGCGGGTGAAATAGGTGGCGATCGCGCCGGCAATGATGATCCACAAGGTCGCGCTCATCGTTTTGCCTCCACACCGCTATGGTGCGGCGGCAGGATGACGGCCAGAAGCACGCCTGCAATGGCGCCGATGGAGACGTGCCATGGCGATCCCACAGTTTTGTAGGCAATGATCGACGCCGCGGCGCTGGCGATCACCACCGGCAGCCACAGTGGCCGGTTGCGAAAGCCCATGACCAGCCCGAGGAAATAGATCGGCAGCAGGAAGTCGATGCCGAGCGCATGCGTGTCCGGGATCAGCTTGCCGAACACCGCGCCCAGCGCGCTCTCGATCCCCCAGAACACATAGACCGGCAGGCCAAGCCCCATGTACCAGGCAAAGCCAACGGTCTCGCCGGCTTCGGCCTTACGCTCGGCCACCGCGAATTGCGGATCGGTGAGCACGAAATAGCCCAGCGCTTGGCTGATAACCGGCCAGTGCGCGATTCGCCGGCCGATGCTGGCGGAGTAAAGCACGTGACGGAAGTTTACGGCGAAGATCGACAGCACGATCAGCCATGGCGCGACATGCTGGCCGAACAATTCGATGCCGACCATCTGGCTGGCGCCGCCGAAGATCAGCGCGCTCATCAAGAAAGCTTCGAGAACGGAAAAGCCGTTGTCGAAGGCGATGGCGCCGAACAGCAGCCCAAATGGCGCCGCGGCGACAACCACCGGCATCGACAGCCGCACGCCGTCCCAGAAGTCGCTGGCCACGGAATTTTCGCTTAAGGTCTCTGCCGACATGTCACATTCCCATCTCGCGCTGCTATGTAGGAGCCGGCGTTTGAAAAGTCAGACGAATTCGCTTGAGCCAACAAATCAGCGAAACTGATGTTGTAAAAACAAATGAGGGGGTTCGGATGATCGCTTATGACTTCACCGGCAGGCACGCGGTCGTCACCGGCGCCGGTGGCGGTATGGGCGAGGCGATCTCGCTGGCGCTGCTCGATGCCGGCGCCTCGGTCACCGCCATCGACGTCAAGCCGCGTCCGGCGTCGCTTGCCGCCTATGACGACCGGCTCACCTTTGCCCAGGGCGACCTCACCGACGCCGCCTTCGTCGAGCAGACCATCAATGCCGCGGGCCGCGAGCGCGGCGGCATCGATTATCTCGCCAATGTCGCAGGCGTGCTCTGGTTCGGCCGCGACAAGTCGGCCCTCGAGATGGACCTTGATGTCTGGGACCAGGTCTTCAACATCAATCTGAAATCCTTCGTGCACACGGCGCGTGCCGTCGTTCCGCACATGCGCGCTGGCGGGCGCGGCGGCGCCATGGTGCACTTCTCTACCATCCAGTGGTATCGCGGCGATCCGACCCCGCAGGATGCCTACCAGGCATCGAAGGCCGGCGTCTGTGCGCTGTCGAAGTCGCTCGCCATGCAGTTGGCGGGCGATGGCATCCGCTCCAATTCGATCTGCCCGGGCATGGCGTTGACGCCGCTGCAGGCGCGCTGGGACACCGAGGAGAAACGCGCGGCCGTTGCCAATTATGCGCCGCTCGGCCGCATCGGCACGCCGCAGGACATGGCCAATGCCGCGCTCTTCCTGCTTTCCGATGCGGCAAGCTACATCACCGGCATCGAACTGGCAGTCGACGGTGGGCTTTTGATGCGGATGTAGCCGAGTAGCGCGCCGGGCTGATTTAGCTCCGCGGTGCCGTGCCCTGGATCGCCCTGCCCCAGTCAAGCAGCGGCTTGGCGCGCAAGGCGAAATCGACAAGCTCGTCGACCAGCGTCGGCGCGTGAATTCCAGCCGGATCGATCATGTGCTGGACATAGAAGTGCCGGTTGCGGATGGCGTCGACAAGATCGGGTTCGTTGACCTGTTCGAAGCCGCGCGGCGTGCGCTTCATGCGGCCCTCGGTTTCGAGTTCGAAGCCGTTTTTCCTAAGCGTTGAAAGCAGTTTTCGGAACTCGGCCGGCCGGGCGATGATCGCCTTGCGCATCGCCAGCAGCAGGGACGGCTCCGGATTCCACCAGGCGACATCGGCAAAGCAGCGGTCGATCCCGACATAGACGAAGAACACGCCCTGCTCCATCTTGGTGCCATCCGGCGACAGCATGGCCGACAAATGCTGGTTGTAGGGCCGCTTGTCCTTGGCGAAGCGCACGTCGCGGTTGATGCGAAACAGTGACTTCTTGCGGTCTCCGCGCAAGCCCAGACCCGCCGCCGCGAAGCGCTCCGTCAGCGTCTCGACCAGATCGCAGAACGGCTCATGCAACTCGCTGTCGTAAAGCGCGCGGTTTTCCTGGAACCATTCGCGGCTCTGGTGGAAGTCGAGCGCCTTGAGGAACGGTATAGCTTTTTGCCCGAACCCTTTGAACGAACCGGCGGTCATGCCTTGCCGACCCGTTGCAGCCAGGTGTCCTCGTCGATGACTTCGACGCCGAGTTCGCTGGCCTGCTTCAGTTTGGAGCCGGCGCCCGGCCCGGCCACCAGCAGATCGGTCTTCGCCGACACCGAACCCGCCACCTTGGCGCCGAGCCGTTCGGCCATCGCCTTGGCTTCGGAGCGTGTCATCTTTTCCAGCGTGCCGGTGAAGACGATGGTCTTGCCGGCAACCTCGCTGTCGGTCGACACGGTGACGACATACGGCTTCGGCTTGACCTGTTCGAGCAGTCTGTCGAGCACGTCGTCATTGCGTTCATTGCCGAAGAAATCGCGCAACGCATCGATCACTGTATCGCCAATGCCGTTGATGGAGGGGAAGACGCTGTGCGGATCCTCAGCCGCCGCCGTTTCCTTGCCGACGCGGATCAGCTCCTCAATGGTCGAAAACGTCCGCGCAAGCACGGCCGCCGTCGTTTCGCCGATATGGCGGATGCCGAGTGCGAAGATGAAGCGGTCGAGCTCCGGCTCGCGGCGCGAATCGATGGCCGCGAACAGCTTGTCGAGGCCTTCATAATTGCGGTCCTCGACACCGCGCACATTCTTGCGCGCCTTGCCCGATGCCGCCTCGCGCAGCCGCGCCTGCTCCTCGCGCCGCTCGGCCAGCGCCCTGGTGACGGCCGGGCGGCGATCCCTGAGGGTGAAGATATCGGCGGCGGTCTTGACCAGTCCCGAATTGAAGAACAGGTCGATATTTTCGGCGCCCAGCCCCTCGATGTCGAGCGCGCCGCGCGACACGAAATGACGCAGCCGCTCCACAGCCTGCGCGGCGCAGATCAGCTCGCCGGTGCAGCGCCGGCGCGAATCCTCCTTGCCGGTCTTCTCGTTGATTTCGCGCGTCGCCGGCGAGCCGCAGACCGGACAAATGTGCGGGAATTCATAAGGCACCGCATCAGCTGGCCGCTTGTCGACGACGACGCTGACGATCTGCGGAATGACATCGCCCGCCCGTTGTATGACAACCGTGTCACCGATGCGGACATCGATGCCGTCGCGAATCGGCAAGCCGTTGCTGTCAAAACCCTTGATGTAGTCCTCATTGTGCAGCGTGACATTTTCGACCACCACGCCGCCGACCGTGACCGGCGCCAGCCGCGCCACCGGCGCCAGCGTACCGGTACGGCCGACCTGGATGTCGATCTTCTGCACCGTCGTCATCGCCTGTTCGGCCGGGAATTTATGCGCAACCGCCCAGCGCGGCTCGCCGGTGACAAAGCCCCAGCGACGCTGCAATTCCAGCTGGTCGACCTTGTAGACGACACCGTCGATGTCGTAGCCGAGCGACGAACGCAGCTCCTCGATCTTGTGGTAGTGCGCGATCAGCTCCTCGACAGACTTCGCCCGCACCATCAGCGGGCTGACCTTGAACCCCCATTCGGCGAATTTCTGCACCGAGTCATATTGGGTCGGCGCCGGATCCGCTGTCGTGTAGCCCCAGGCATAGGCAAAAAATTTAAGATTGCGGCTGGCGGTGACGGACGCATCCTTCTGTCGCAAGGAGCCCGCTGCCGTGTTGCGCGGATTGACATAGTCCTGGCCCCCTACCGCCGCCGAGCGGGCCTTCAGTGCCTCGAATTCCGCATAGGTCATGTAGACTTCGCCGCGGATCTCGATGGTCTCGGGCCAGCCCGATCCTTTCAGCTTGGCGGGGATGTCGGCGATGGTCCTGAGATTGGCGGTGATGTCTTCGCCGACAGCGCCGTCGCCGCGGGTAGCACCCTGCACGAACACACCGCGTTCATAGCGCAGCGACGCCGACAGCCCGTCGATCTTCGGCTCGGCCGTAAACGCGATGTCGAGATCCTTGTCGCGGTCGAAGAAGCGCCGGCCACGCTCGATGAAATCGGTGACGTCCTCGTCGGTATAGGCCTTGGCGAGGCTGAGCATCGGCACCGCATGGCGCACCTTGGCAAAGCCTTCCGCCGGCGCAGCGCCGACCCGCAGCGAGGGCGAATCCTCGCGCACCAGACCGGGAAACCGCTCCTCGATGGCAAGGTTGCGCCGCCGCAGCGCGTCATATTCCGCGTCCGTAATCGTCGGCGCGTCCTCGGCATGATAGCGCCTGTCATGACCGGCGATCTCCTCGGCCAGCCGCTGGAGCTCATCCGCGGCTTCGCTTTCGCTCAACGATTCGACTGGTTTTTCAGACATGCAGCGGTCCCTGGACAGTGGCGCGACACCATAAATCAGGATTTCGGAAAAAGCATTCCTGAACAGCGGGATGGAGCCATATCCTGACTCAGTCCGAAAGCCTTGCGACGACTACGCTGCAGCAATATTCTCGCGCAGCAGCCGTTCCGCGGCTGCGCGCGCCTCGTCGGTGATGGTAGCGCCGGCCAACATGCGCGCGATCTCTTCCTGGCGCGCCGCCCGGTCCATTTCGGCGATGCCGGTGGCGACCTTGTCCGAGCCGCCGGATTTGGAGATCAGGAAATGCGTTGCCGCGCGTGCCGCCACTTGCGGAGCATGCGTGACCGACAGCACCTGCACGCGCTTCGACAGCCTGGCCAGCCTTTGGCCGATCGCATCGGCCACGGCGCCGCCGACGCCGGTGTCGATCTCGTCGAAGACCAATGTCGGCGCCGAGCCACGGTCGGCCAGCGCCACCTTGAGCGCCAGCAGGAAGCGCGACAGCTCGCCGCCGGAGGCGACCTTCATCATCGGCCCAGGCCTGGTGCCGGGATTGGTGCGCACCCAGAACTCGACCTGGTCGATGCCTTCTTCCATGCGGTTCTCGCCATCGCTGGCCAGTTCGACGATGAACTCAGCCCGTTCCAGCTTCAGCGCCGGCAATTCGGCCATCACAGCCTTGGTCAGGCCGACCGCGGCCGCATGGCGAAGGGCGGAGAGCTGGGCTGCGGAAATATCGTAGGCTTCGCGCGCCGCTGAGGCCTGCTTTTCCAGGACATGCAGGCGCCCCTCGCCGGCATCAAGATCGGCGAGATCGGCGGACATGGTGTCGCGCAGTAGCGCCAGATCGTCGACGGCCACACTGTGCTTACGTGAGGCCGCACGCAGCGAAAACAGCCGCTCCTCCGCCTTCTCCAGCCGCTGCGGGTCGTATTCAGTAGCGCGCAGTGCCGCCTCGACGCCCGATTGCGCCGCATCCAGCGACAGCATCGCCTCGTCCAGCGACTTCACCACATCCTCGAGCAGTCCCGGCGCTTCGCTGGCCTTGCGCTGCAGGCGCCTCAACAGGCTGGCCAGTTGCGGCAGCGGCGAGGACGGGCCTGACAGCACATCCTGTGCGTCGTGTATTTCCGAGGCGATCTTTTCCGCCCGCATCATCGTTGCACGCAATTCCGCCAGCTGCGTCTCTTCGCCGGGCTGCGGATCGAGCTTTGCCAGTTCCGCCACCGAGGCCCTGAGATAATCGGCCTCGCGCGCCGCCGCCTCGACCTTGGCGCGGTGCCTGACCAACTCCTGCTCGGCGCCACGCCAGTAGCGCCACGCCTCGCCGGTCGCGCGGGCAGCGCCCAGATGGCCGCCAAAACTGTCCAGCAATTCGCGATGCGCGCCCGGATCGACCAACGCGCGCTCGTCATGCTGGCCGTGGATCTCGACCAGCGCGTGGCCGATGTCGCGCATCAGGGTGACGCTGGACGGCTGGTCGTTGACGAAGACACGGGTGCGGCCATCCGCGGTCTGCAGCCGGCGCAGGATGATGTCGCCGTCATCCTCGATGGCGTTTTCGGCCAGCAGCGCGCGCACCGGGTGGTTGCGCGGCACATCGAAGACGGCAATTACCTGGCCCTGGGCAGCACCGTGGCGCACCAGCGAGGCGTCGCCGCGCGCGCCAAGCGCCAGCGACAGCGCGTCGAGCAGAATGGACTTGCCGGCGCCGGTTTCACCGGTCAGCACGGAAAGGCCGGGCTGGAAGTCGATATCCAGCTTCTCGATCAGGACGATATCGCGGATCGACAGTCTGGAAAGCATCAGAACCCGGACCTCAAGCAATTCCAGGAAAAGTGCGTAGCGGTTTTCCGTCCGGAATTGCGTACAACAAAAAGTTAGGACGGTTCAGCGCCTCAATTAAACCACTGAACCGCTGGTGAAGCGGCTTGCGACCGATGGAGTCGCAACGCCGCACTATCTTTTTGTTTGAGCGTCGGATCAATCCGAAAAGCGCGTTCCGCCTCAGTCGATGCTCGGGCGTCAGGCGCCGGTGATCAGCTTGCCGGCCTTCGATATCCACGATCCGGCATTCTCGCGCGGCTCAAGCCCGTTGCTCTGCAACAGCTTGTAGGTATCCTTGTACCATTGGCTGTCGGGATAATTGGTGCCGAGCACCGCAGCGGCGGTTTGCGCTTCCGAGGTCAAGCCCATCGCGTAGTAGCTTTCGGCCAGACGCGCCAGCGCCTCTTCGACATGGCGGGTGTTGGAATAGTTCTCGACCACGTTGCGGAAGCGCTTGACGGCAGCAATGTATTCGCGCCGCTCGAGATAATAGCGGCCGATCTGCATCTCTTTGCCGGCCAGCTGGTCGTTGGCGAAACGGATCTTTTCCTTGGCGTCGTCGACATATTCCGACGTCGGCCAGCGCGTCACCAGATCCTGCATCGTCTGCACGGTCTGGCGTGCTTCCTTCTGATCCTGGGTGACGTCCTTGATCTGCTTGTAGTAGCTCAGCCCGATAATATACTGGGCGTAAGCCGCGTCGTCGGTCGACGGATAGAGCGTGAGATAGCGCTTGGCCGAGCCGATCGCTTCGTCATAACGGCCGGCGCGATAGTCGGCGAAGGCGCCCATCACCATCGATTTGCGGGCGAATTCCGAATAGGGGTGCTGGCGGTCGACGGCGTCGAACTTCTTGCTCGCCTCATCCAGGCGGCCGGCATTGAGATTGGCAAGGCCTTGATTGTAAAGGACGTCGGCCGGTTCGGTCTGGTCGACATAGGTCGACAGGTCGACGTCTTTCTCGGACGACATGCAGGCCGAGAGGAAGAGCGATGGCACAACCACCGAAAGCGCCAGGAAAACAGCCCGATACGGCGCTTTCGATTGACCAACTCGCTTGAAGAACATGATTGGATTGCGCCCTTTCGGCGTTAGTTCAATGCCTTTCGCATGGCGTTCCCTCAAAACTGATCCCCACTTTTGAGCGACATGCGCCTAACAGACGGCAGCAGCCATAAACCATAACTGCCTTGCCCAGCAACGCTATGTCTAGCCAATCGCACATTTTTGTGGCGGCTTGGTGTTGCCCCGAATGCTACGCACTTTCACTGGCCGGTGATGCTTTCGTGCAACACCGGCCAGCGTTCAGAAAGCCAGAAAATCGTTAAGAATCAGATCACCCAGGGCGCAAAGACAGGCCCGGTGACGGCGCTCATCTCGGCGGTGCGGCCGCGCTCGCGGCGCGTGGTCTCGACGACCTCGAAGGCCGAACGGTCGGACAGAAGCCGCCGCAAAGCAGCCGCATTCATCCGGTGACCGCCGCGATAGGAGCGGAAGCAACCGATGAAACGGGCGCCGGCCAGCGCCAGATCGCCCATCGCGTCCATCGTCTTGTGGCGAGCGAACTCATTGGGGTAGCGCAGGCCGCCCATGTTGATCACCCGGTTGTCGTCGCCGATCACCAGCGAGTTCTCCAGCGAGGAGCCCAGCGCATAGCCGGCCGCCCACAGCCGCTCGACATCCTTCATGAAGCCGAAGGTGCGGGCGCGCGCGACATCCTGGCGAAAGATGTCGGGGTTGATGTCGGAGGCGAATAGCTGGCGGCCGATCGCCGGGCTTTCGAAATCGATCTCGACCTCGAAGCGCGTGCCGCTATAGGGCCTGAACTCGGCCCAGGACGCGCCATTCTCGATGCGGACGGGCTTGACCACCCTGATGTAGCGGCGCTTGACCGCCAGCGTCTCGATGCCGGCTTGGTCGATGGCTTCCACGAACGCCACCGCACTGCCATCGAGGATCGGAACCTCATGACCGTCGATCTCGATGACGATGTTGTCGATGCCGAGCCCGAAAAGCGTCGCCATCAGATGTTCGACCGTGGCGATATGCTCGCCTGCCGGATCGCCGAGCATGGTGCAGAGATCGGTCGCGCCGACTTCAGCAACCAGCGCGCGGAACTCGCGGCTCTCGCTTCCGTTCGAAAGGTGGAAGAGCACGCCGGTGTCGGCGTCCGCAGGGAGGAAATTGACGGTGACCGGTTTGCCGCTGTGAACGCCGGTACCGGTCAGCGTTGCACGCGATTTCAGTGTCGTCTGATAGTCTTGCAAGACAAACCCCATAGCCCAAACGCCTAAGTCCGCTTTAACCCAAAAGGCGCGGCTCTTTTTTATCGGCAGGCAGGGCCACTTCCCCGAATCCCAGCACACCGAAAGTGCTGCGGCAAAGATAATGGTCCGTCAGGGAGACTCCAAATCACGGTTTCTTACTCTGTGTAACCGCGACAGACCTTGAGCGTCACATCGTAACGCCTTGTTATTAAACCATTTTGAACGTTAACAGGCAGACAATCTCTCGTCTGCCTGTTAACAAGTGTTACATACCGTTAACGGCTCAGTTGGCCTGGCGGCGCAGGAAAGCCGGTATCTCCAGCTGGTCGTCTTCCTGGGTCGACCTGGTCTGCGGCGTCAACCGGCCCTGATCGTCGAGCTGGCCGCGGCGCGGCGCGTAAAGCTGCGGATCCTGGCTGGCAAGGCGGCGCATTTCCGGCGCCGCCTGGCGCAGCTTCGGTTCGCGCGGCTGTGCCGGCTGCAACCGGGCCGGCTCTTCTTCGCGGCGCGTCAGTCCGTTGGTCAGCCGCTTGAGCAGCCCCATCGGCCCGCTGTTTTCATGGTCGGCCGGACGGCCCTTGGCTTCCACCTCGGCCCGCACCACAGGCGGAAAATCCTCCACCCGCGGCATGCGCTGCGGTGCGGCAGCCACCGGCTGCGGCATTTCCCGCATCGGCGCCGGTTGCATCACCTGCTGCACGACAGGCTGTGGCTGGGCAGGCGGGGCCTGGAAGATCTTGCTCTGCGGGCGGAAGTCTTCCGCCTGGGCCATCGGCGCCGGACGAGCCATTGCCGCCGCATTGGCCTCGGCAAGCTGGATCGCCTCGGCCACCGGATCGGCCGCGCGCTGCTCATAGGTCTGCTGCTGGACCGGTGCCGGACGGCCTTCCGCCCCCGGAGCCGCTGGGCGGCTGACCGGCTTCTGCTGCGGCGGCACGGCCCGGATCGAGATCGGCGCCGCGGCAATTTCAGCTGCCGATTTGTCGATGCCGGTGGCGACCACCGAGACACGGATGACGCCTTCGAGTTCCTCGTCGAAGGTGGCGCCGAGGATGATGTTGGCGTCCTGGTCGACTTCCTCGCGGATGCGGGTCGCGGCCTCGTCGACTTCGAACAGGGTCAGGTCGCGGCCGCCGGTGATCGAGATCAGCAGGCCCTTGGCGCCCCTCATCGAGGTCTCGTCGAGCAACGGATTGGCGATCGCCGCCTCGGCGGCGGCCATCGCGCGGCCCTCGCCCGAAGCTTCGCCGGTGCCCATCATCGCCTTGCCCATTTCGCGCATCACCGAACGCACGTCTGCGAAGTCGAGATTGATCAGGCCTTCCTTGACCATCAGGTCGGTGATGCAGGCAACACCGGAGTAGAGCACCTGGTCGGCCATGGCGAAGGCGTCGGCAAAGGTGGTCTTGTCATTGGCCAGCCGGAACAGGTTCTGGTTGGGGATGACGATCAGGGTATCGACACATTTCTGCAGCTCCTCGATGCCGAGATCCGCCGTCTTCATGCGGCGCTGGCCTTCGAAATGGAACGGCTTGGTGACGACGCCGACGGTGAGGATACCCCGTTCGCGCGCCGCGCGGGCAACCACGGGAGCCGCACCGGTTCCGGTGCCGCCACCCATACCGGCGGTGACGAAGCACATATGGGTGTTGGAGAGATGGTCGATGATCTCATCGATGCACTCTTCCGCCGCCGCACGGCCCACTTCAGGCTGCGAGCCGGCGCCGAGCCCCTCGGTGACATGCGCGCCGAGCTGGATCAGCCGCTCGGCCTTCGACATGGTCAGCGCCTGTGCATCGGTGTTGGCCACGACGAACTCGACACCGCGCAAGCCCGCGGTGATCATGTTGTTGACGGCATTGCCGCCGCCGCCGCCGACACCGAATACGGTGATCCGCGGCTTGAGCTCGGTGATGTCCGGCTTTTGCAGATTGATCGTCATTGTCTCCGTCCTTTGCCTTTCCCGCCGCTTCGCCGCCGCGGCCGCCTATGGGGCTGTCCCCGTCAATTAGAAACTGTCTCTCAACCACTGACTCATGCGATGCAGTTTTCCGCCCGTCCCGGTCATCCTGAGACCGGAAATTCCTTTCGCCGGATGGCTCTCGAAGCTCGCCATCTGCGGATAGATCAGCAGCCCGACCGCCGTCGAGAAAGCCGGCCCCTTGGCAGCTTCCGGCAGGCCCGCCACGCCGAGCGGGCGTCCGATGCGCACATTGCGTCCCAGAATGCGGCGCGCCGCCTCGGGGAGACCCGCAAGCTGGCTGGCGCCGCCGGTCAGCACGACGCGTTTTCCCACGGCATTGCCGTAGCCCGACTTGTTCAGCCGGTCGCGCAACAGTTCCAGCGTCTCGTCGATGCGGGCGCGGATGACGCGCGTCATCACCGAGCGCGGGATCTGCAGCGGCATCTCGCCGTCTTCGCCGATCGGCTGGATCGAGACCAGGTCGCGATCGTCGGCACTGCCGGGCAGCGCCGAACCATGCATCACCTTCAGCCGCTCCGCGGCGTCGAGCGAGGTCGACAGGCCCTTGGCCATATCGAGCGTCACATGATTGCCACCGATGGCAATGGCATCGGCATGGACGAACTTGCCTTCCGAAAACACCGAGATGGTCGTCGTGCCGCCGCCCATGTCGATGCAGGCAGCACCCATTTCCAGTTCGTCGTCGACCAGGGCCGCAAGCCCGCTGGCATAGGGCGTCGCCACCATGCGCTCGACCGACAGATGCGAGCGGTTGATGCAGAGCTCCAGATTGCGCAGCGGTGCGGCATCGCCCGTCAGCACATGCATGTCGACGCCGAGCTGGTCGCCGACCATGCCGCGCGGATCGCGCACGCCGCGCTCAGCGTCCAGCGAAAAGCCGACGGGCAGCGAATGGATCACGTCGCGTTCGGCCTTGAGTGCCTGCTTGGCGCCGGCGGCAAGCACGCGCTTGATGTCGGCTTCGTCGGCCTGATGGCCACCGAGATTGATGGTGGCCGAATAGGTTTCGCTCTTCAGCCGGCCGGCCGTCATGTTGACGATCAGCGAATCCACGGTCAGTCCCGCCATGCGTTCGGCTGCGTCGACGGACAGGCGAATGGCGTGCTCCGCGCGGTCGAGATCGACGACCACGCCCGACTTCACGCCTTGCGATTTCTGGTGGCCGATGCCGATCACCTGGATGCGGTGCGAGCGGCCGCGCAACAGCTTGCCGTCCTCGCGCGGCTTCAGTTTCGCCACCACGCAGCAAACCTTGCTTGAGCCGACATCCAGCACGGTGAGCGTGCCGGAACGCCGCGAAGAGGCATCGCTGTTGCCGCCAAGCCAGCTCATATCTTCGTCCCCGACTTGCGCTTCAGATTTTGCGGCTTTTCATTGAGCGCGGCCTGGCGCTGCGTCGCCGCTTCCGGCGTCAGCTGCACCACCAGGCGATCGGAGATGCGCATGTCGACGGCGGCGATATCGCGCGTCAGAAGGCCGTTATCGTGGTCCATCCGAACCAGGTCGGCAATCGCCTGATCCTCGCCATCCTCGGGCAGCTTGATCGTGATGCCGTTTTCCAGCTTCAGGTCCCAACGCCGTTCGCCGATGCGGATATAGCCTTTGACCCGAGCCGCGAGCTCGGGAAATTTCTTGATCTTGGCCACGAAGTCGGGCGCCTTGGCCGGTGCGCCGGTGCCGATGATCAGCGGCAGCAGCGCCTGCTTGCCGCCGGAGAACGGCGCGATCACCGCGCCGGAGCGTTCGATGACCGAAAGCTCCGCGCCCTGCTGCCAGAGCGCGAATGGCTCGCGCTCCTCGACACGCACTTCCAGCGTATGTGGATAGACCTTGCGCACCGCCGCCACTTCGACCCAGGGCAAGGTATCAATACGTTCACGCGCGGCCTCAGCATCGAAGCCGATCAGTGACGTCCAGCCGTCGAGCTCGAGCCGGTCCAGTATGTCGATCTCCGAAGTCTGGCGGTTGCCGACCACCTTGATCTGGTCGACGGCAAAGCCGGTCCGGGCGGTGATGCTCTGGACGATGTCGTCGGCATGGCCGCCGAGAATGGCGCCATAGAGGCTGCTCGATGCAATGAGCGAAGCCGACAGGATAGCCGCGGAAAAGCGCGGCGCGACGAAGTCGCCGCCGCCCAGGCGCGCCAGCACGCGCACCGGCCGGCGCAGCACGCGCGGCAGCACGAAATGGTCGAACGACAACGGCATGCCGAACGGCGCCGGCCCGGCGCCGCCCCTGCCCTTGTCCTGTCCCCATTTCAACGCAGACACGAAGCGTCCTCCACCATCCAACTCAACAATTCGCCAAACGAGTGCCCGGCCTGGGCGGCGATTTCAGGCACCAAAGACGTCGGCGTCATGCCCGGCTGAGTGTTGATCTCGAGCCAGACAATCTCGCCGTTTTCGGAGTGACGGTCGTCATAGCGGAAGTCCGATCGGGAAACGCCCCGGCAGCCGATAGCCAGATGTGCCTTGAGCGCCAGTGTCTGTATTTTTTGGTAAATATTTGATGAAATTTTAGCAGGGATTTCGTGTTTTGATCCGCCGGCGACGTATTTTGAATCATAGTCGTAGAAGGAATGGCCGGTCGGAATGATCTCGCAGACGCCGAGCGCCACGTCGCCCATGACGGCGCAGGTCAGCTCGCGCCCATGGATGTAGCGCTCGACCATGACGGTCTCGCCATATTTCCATTCGGACGAGCCGATGACCTGCGGCGGATGCGACTGCCCTTCATGCACGATGACGACGCCGAAGCTTGAGCCTTCATTGACCGGCTTGACCACGTAGGGCGGCTTCATCGGATGCTTGTTCTGGATGGCAAAGCGGCTGGCAACCTTCGATTCCGCCACCGCGATGCCGGCAGCCTTGGCGACCTTCTTGGCTTGCTCCTTGTTCATGGCGAGCGCCGAGGCGAGCACGCCCGAATGGGTGTAGGGAATGGCCAGATATTCGAGGATGCCCTGGATGGTGCCGTCTTCACCGAACGGGCCGTGCAGTGCGTTGAAGACGACATCGGGCTTGAGTTCGGTGAGCACAGCGCCGACATCGCGCGCAACATCGACGCGGGTAACCTGGTAGCCTTCATTCTCAAGCGCATCCGCACACGCCTTTCCCGAAGACAGGGACACGGGCCGCTCGGACGAGAATCCGCCCAGGAGGACAGCCACATGCTTGTTCTTCATATCCCGTCATCCCTCTCACGGCGGGCCCGCAACCACGCATTCAGCGATCAGATTGAGTCCGAGTCTCCCGGCAGGTTGCCCCCCAGACGGAAAACGCGGTCGACGCGTCGAACGACTCAAATCAGAAAACGCTTTAAGGCAGAGAATCAGAGAGTTGATTCGCTGGCAAGTGCTTATGATTCCGACAGATTCACTTTCCGCGAAAACGGCCGGAAAAAGCGTGTTGTGAGTCTTTGGAGCAACGGTGGCGCTGTTGTTTCAGACCGTTTGAAGTTCAAGCATCACATGAACTTCAGCTTGCGCTAAAGAAGCTGTCCGAGGAATTCCTGCACGGCATGGCCGGGGCGGAAATTGCCGAGCCGCTTGATTTCCCACTGCAGGCGGATGCCTGAATTTTCAAGCACGCGGGCGCGCACCGTCTCGCCGAGATATTCGAGATCGTATCCGGTCGCTGTTCCGGTGTTGATCATGAAGTTGCAGTGCATCGGCGACATCTGCGCGCCGCCGATCATCAGCCCGCGGCAGCCAGCCTTGTCGATTTCCTTCCAGGCCGAGGTGCCTTCCGGATTCTTGAAGGTCGAGCCGCCGGTCTTCTCGCGGATCGGCTGCACCGTCTCGCGATGCGTCTGGACGGCGTCCATGGCCGCCTTGATCGCCGCCTGGTCTTCCAAAACGCCTTCGAAAATGGCGGAGGTGAAGATCAGCCCGGCAGGTGCGGCCGAGTGACGATAGGCATAGCCCATGTCTTCATTGCTGAGCGTGTGGAGATTGCCCTTGCGATCGAGTGCGCGCACTTCCACGACGCGCTCGCGCGTCTCGACGCCATTGGCGCCTGCATTCATCCGCAGCGCCCCGCCGATGGCGCCGGGAATGCCGTGATAGAAATGAAAGCCGCCAATGCCGGCCTCGTAGGCGACGGCAGCAACGCGCTTGTCGGGCGTCGCAGCACCCGCTTTGATGCCGGTCGGCGATATGACCTCGGCCTCGCCAAAGCCCTTGGCCGAAAGCCTGATGACGAAACCCGGAATACCGCCGTCGCGCACCAGAAGGTTGGAGCCGACACCGACGATGGTGAGCGGGATGTCCTCCGGCACGGCGCGCAGGAAGGCAGCCAGATCCTCCTCGTCGGTCGGCTGGAACAGGGCGTCCGCCAGACCGCCGGCGCGGAACCAGGTGATCTTGTCCATCTCGGCATTGGGCGTGATGCGGCCGCGCAGGCCGACAAGCCGGTCGCCAAGTTTGTCGAGCAGGTCCTGGCCGCGCATCATGAGACGGTACCGCCGAGTTCCCCAGGCAGCGCATAGGCCCATTGGGTGATGTTGCCGGCGCCCAGGAAGATGACGAAGTCGCCCGGTTTCGCCAACGCGCGGATGACGGGCGAAATCGCGGCAGGGGTTTCGACGTAGCGCGCATCGCGATGGCCCCCGGAGCGGATGCGCGACACCAGCGCCTCCGAGGTCACGCCGTCGATCGGCTCCTCGCCCGCCGCATAGACCGGCGCCACCATCACCGTGTCGGCATCGTTGAAACAGACCGAAAATTCGTCGAACAGATCGTGCAGCCGGGTGAAGCGGTGCGGCTGCGCAATGGCGATGACGCGGCCCTTGGTGGCACTGCGCGCCGCCTTCAACACCGCCGTGATCTCGACCGGGTGGTGGCCGTAATCGTCGAAGATGTCGACGCCGTTCCACGAGCCGGTGTGGGTGAAGCGCCGCTTGACGCCGGCAAAGGACGACAGCCCTTTCTTGATCGCTTCGGCCGACAGGCCGAGTTCATGCGCGACCGCGATTGCGGCGGTGGCGTTGGAGACGTTGTGGCGGCCGGGCATCGGCAGCCGCAGATCAGATATCGTCGTCTGGCCGCCGGTCTTGCGGTCGCGGATCACCACGTCGAATGCCGAGACGGCACCGGCCATGCGGTGGTTGGTGAAACGCACATCGGCCTGCGCGTTCTCGCCATAGGTGATGACGCGGCGGTCCTCGATGCGGCTGACCAACGCCTGCACCTCGGGATGGTCGGTGCACATCACGCCAAAGCCGTAGAACGGCACGTTCTCGACGAATTGCCGGAAGGCCTCGCGCACCTTGTCGAAACTGCCATAATGGTCCAGATGCTCGGGATCGATGTTGGTGACGACGGCGATCTCGGCCGGCAGCTTGAGGAAGGTGCCGTCGCTTTCGTCGGCTTCGACCACCATCCACTCGCCATCGCCCATACGGGCATTGGTGCCATAGGCATTGATGATGCCGCCATTGATCACCGTCGGGTCGAGCCCGCCGGCATCGAGCAGCGTCGCCACCATCGACGTGGTTGTGGTCTTGCCATGCGTGCCACCGATCGCGACCGCCTGGCGGAAGCGCATCAGTTCGGCCAGCATCTCGGCCCGGCGGACAATTGGGAGCAACTTCTCCCGCGCGGCCTTCAGCTCGGGATTGGATTTCTTGATCGCGGTGGAGACGACCACCACTTCGGCCGCGCCGATATTCTCGGCCTTGTGGCCGACAAAGCATTCGATGCCCTTGTCGCGCAGCCGCTGGACATTGGCGCTGTCGGCCTGGTCCGAACCCTGCACCTTGTAGCCGAGATTGTGCAGAACCTCGGCGATGCCGCTCATGCCGATCCCGCCAATGCCGATGAAATGCACAAGGCCGATGGTCTGCGGCATCTTCATCAATGCGTCCCTTTCCTGAAATCCGAAACGGTTTTTCTGGACGCAATAGCCTCTGTGAGATCAGCGAGCAACCGTGCCGCGTTCGGCCGGCCAGCCGACTTCGCTCCGGCAGCCATGGCCGTCAGCCGCTCGGGAGTGTCCATCAGCCCGCCAATGAGAGCCGCGATGCGCTCCGGCGACAGTGACGATTGCGGATGCACCTCGCCGCCGCCCGCCGCGGCAAGGGCGGCTGCGTTCGCCGCCTGATCGTGATCCAGCGCATAGGGATAAGGCACCAGCAGCGCCGGCCGGCCGATGACGGCGATCTCCGAAACCGTCGAGGCGCCGGAGCGCGAGATCACCAGATGCGCCGCGCCCATGCGCTGTGCCATATCGGTGAAGAAGGGCGAGACCTCGACATGGACGCCGAGTGCCGCATAGCCAGCCTTCACCCGCGCCACGTCGTCGGCGCGGGCCTGCTGGGTGATCACCAGCCGCTTGCGCTGCGCCTCCGGCAGAAGTGCGATCGCCGCCGGCATGGCATCGGAAAAGAACTGCGCGCCCTGGCTGCCGCCGAACACCAGGAGCCTGAACGGATCCGCCCCTTGGGATGCCTTATAGGGCGTCTTTGCCGCCTCCAGGATTGGCGGCCTGACCGGATTGCCGGTCGTCACCGTCTTGGCGCCTGTGGCGCTTTCATCTTGCGGCAGGAAGCCGCCGGCAATGGCATCGACGCGCCCGGACAGCGCCCGGTTGGCGCGGCCCATCACCGCGTTCTGCTCATGGATCAGCGTCGGCAGCTTGCGCCGCGTCGCGGCATAGAGCGGTGGCAAGGTCGGATAACCGCCAAAGCCGACGACCGCATCAGGCTTGATCCTGGCGATGACGGCGGAGGCCTGGCGCACGCCGCGCCAGATCTTCCAGAACGCGCCAAGCAGCGCGACAGGGTTTTTCGAGCCCATCGTCGCCGACTGGATCGGATGGATGGCGGCGGCCGGGAAATGGCCGGCAAAGCGCTCGGCGCGGTCGTCCGTCGCCAGATGCACGCTCCAGCCGCGCTCGATCAGCTCATGCGCCAGCGCCTCGGCCGGAAACAAATGTCCGCCTGTTCCGCCCGCCGCGAGAAGGATGACACCCCGCGCCATATCACTCCGCCGGCAGGGCGCGCTGCGACAGGGCAAAGCCCATCTGCTTGCGCTTTTCCGGTCGCTTGCGGGTCAGCGCCAGCACCATGCCCATCGAGATGGCAATGGCGATCTGCGAGGAGCCGCCATAGGAGATGAAAGGCAGCGTCATGCCCTTGGCCGGCATCAGTTGCAGGTTGACGCACATGTTGATGACCGACTGCAGGCCGAACACGGTGACGAGACCGCCGACGGCGTAGCGGGTGAAATCATCATGTTCCTTCAGCGCCGTGCTGAGGCCGCGCAGCACGATGAAGGCGAAGATCGACATGATGAAGAAGCACATGATCAGCCCGAACTCTTCGCCGGCGACCGAAAAGACGAAGTCGGCATGCGCGTCGGGAATGACCCGCTTGACCGTGCCCTCGCCCGGCCCGACGCCGAACCAGTGGCCGTTGATCAGCGCCTCGCGGCCCATGTCGACCTGGAACGTGTCGCCTTCGCCGGTCAGGAATTTGTCGATGCGGGCGGCGACGTGCGGGAACACCGTATAAGCGGCAAACAGGCCGCCGGCGCCGGTGGCGCCAAGCGCGATGATCCATAGCCAGGGCAGGCCGGCCATGAAGAACATGACGCCCCAGGTGCCGGTCACCAGCATGGTCTGGCCGAGATCGGGCTGCGCCACCAGAAGCGAGATGACCAGGATCAGCAGCAGCATGGCAAACAAATTGCCCGGAATGTCGGGCTGGCGCTTGTGTTCGGCGAACAGCCAGGCGCAGACGATGACGAAGGCGGGTTTCAGAAATTCCGACGGCTGGATCGACATGCCGACAAACGACACCCAGCGCCGCGCGCCTTTCACCTCGACGCCGATATAGAGCACGGCGACCATCAGCACCAGCATGATCCCCAGGATGATCAGCGCCATGCGCCGGATCTGCCGCGATTCCAGGAAGGACACTGCCAGCATCACGCCGAGCGCCGGCACGGTGAAGATGATCTGCCTGGTGGCAAAGTGGAAACTGTCGAGGCCGATGCGTTCGGCCACCGCCGGGCTTGCCGCAAAGGACAAGACGATGCCAAGCCCCATCAGCGACAGGAACGCCGCCAGGAACCAGCGATCGATCGTCCACCACCAGGTTGCAACCGGGCTTTTGTCGAGACGGCTTTGCATTATCGTGCCCCTCCGATGGGTTTCACGCCCTCGATAGCATTCGCAGCTTGCCTGAAGGCTTCGCCGCGAACTTCGAAATTCTTGAACTGGTCGAAACTGGCGCAGGCCGGCGACAGCAGTACCACCACCTCGCCGTTGTCATCCTTGGCCGAGTCTTTCGCGGCATGGTCGACCGCGGCGGCCAGGGTGCCCGAGATTTCATAGGGCACGGCTTCGCCGAGCGTCGCCGAGAATGCGGGCGCCGCCTCGCCGATCAGATAGGCCTTGGCGACGCGCGGGAAGAAACCGCGCAGCGGCTCGATGCCGCCTTCCTTGGGCAGTCCGCCGGCGATCCAGTAAATGCGCGAAAAACTCGACAGCGCCGGTGCCGCCGCATCGGCATTGGTCGCCTTGGAATCGTTGACGAACAGCACGTGGTCCTTGCGTCCGACCTGCTCCATGCGATGCGCCAGGCCCGGGAAGCTCTCAAGTCCTGCCTGGATCTCGCCGAGGCTCAAGCCGACCTTGAGGCAGGCGGCGACCGCGGCAAGCGCGTTCTGCGCATTGTGCTGGCCGCGCAACGAACCGATGCCTTCGAGGAAGGCGACGCGGCTGTAGCGGCCATGCACGGCTTCCATCAGATCAGAGCCGTCGGCGAAATAGCCGTCGGTCAGCGGCAGCCGCTTGGAGATGCGGATCACCTCCCGGCCCGCCCTCTCCAGCCGGTCAGCGATCTGCGCGCACCAGGAATCGTCAACGCCGACGATCGCCGTCTCGCTGCCGGCAACCAGCCGCTCCTTGATCGAAGCGTAATGCTGCATGGTGCCGTGGCGGTCGAGATGGTCGGGCGTCAGGTTGAGCAGGATGCCGGCCGTCGGGTTGATCGAGGGCGCGAGATCGATCTGGTAGGACGAACACTCGACGACATAGTCCCGGTCAGCCTGCGGTGGATCGAGCGTCATGATGGCCCGGCCGATATTGCCGCCCATCTGCGTGTCGCGCCCTGCCGATTTGAGGATATGCGCGGTCAGCGCCGTGGTCGTCGACTTGCCGTTGGTGCCGGTGATAGCGATGAACGGCGCATCAGGCGCGCGCGCAATCCGCTCGCGGCAGAACAATTCGATATCGCCGATCACCTCGACGCCGGAGCCACGCGCCAACTCCACCGTCCAGTGCGGCTTGGGATGCGTCAGCGGCACGCCGGGTGAGAGCACGAAGGCCGAGAATTTCGACCAGTCGGCGCCGCGCAGATCGGCGGTCGCAATGCCTTGGTCAGCAGCCTTGGCGACGCTATCGGGATTGTCGTCCCAGGCGAGCACGTCGGCGCCGCCCTCGATCAGCGCGCGCGCCGTGGCGATCCCCGAGCCACCGAGCCCGAAGAGCGAAACGCGTTTGCCCGAAAAGGATGCGGCGGGGATCAAGCGGGTTCCTATCTCAGCTTGAGGGTCGACAGGCCCACCAGCGCCAGGATGACGGCGATGATCCAGAAGCGGATCACCACCTGGCTTTCGGTCCAGCCGAGCTTTTCGAAATGATGATGGATAGGCGCCATCAGGAAGACGCGCTTGCCGGTCATCTTGAAGTAGCCGACCTGGATGATGACCGACAGGATTTCCACGACGAACAATCCGCCGACGATGACCAGCACGATTTCGTGCTTGGTGGCGACCGCGACCGTACCGATCAGGCCACCCATGGCCAGCGAACCGGTGTCGCCCATGAAGATCGCTGCCGGTGGCGCGTTGAACCAGAGGAAGCCTAGGCCGGCGCCGATGACGGCGCCAAGCACGACAGCCAGCTCGCCGGTGCCGGGCACGAAATGAATCTGCAGATATTCGGCGAACACCGCATTGCCGGAGAGGTAGGCAATAACGCCGAAGGATGCCGCCGCGATCATGATCGGCACGATCGCCAGCCCGTCGAGGCCATCGGTCAAATTCACCGCATTGCCGGCGCCGACAATGACGAAGCAGGAGAACGGCACGAAGAACCAGCCGAGATTGATGATGAATTCCTTGGCGAAGGGGAAAGTCAGCGACGATGAGAACGGCGCCTGGCCATTATGCATGATCGCCCAGGCGGCGATGCCGGCGATGACGAATTCCAACGCCAGCCGCGCCTTGCCGGAAAAGCCGAGATGCGACTGCTTGGTTACCTTGAGATAGTCGTCGTAAAAGCCGATCGAACCGAAGCCCAGCGTCACCAAGAGCACCACCCAGACATAGATCGAGGAGAGGTTCGCCCATAGAAGCGACGAGCCGACGATGCCGCACAGGATCATCAGCCCGCCCATGGTCGGCGTGCCGGCCTTCTTGAAATGCGTCTGCGGGCCATCGGCGCGGATCGGCTGGCCCTTGCCTTGCCGCAGCCTAAGCGAATTGATGATGGTCGGCCCGAAGATGAAGACGATCAGCGCCGAGGTGATCAGCGCACCGCCGGTGCGGAAAGTTATGTAGCGGAAGACATTGAAGACCGAGACCTTGTCCGCAAAATCGACGAGCAATGTAAACATGCGATTCCGTCCCCCGGACTAGTTCTGTTTCGTGCCTGCGGCTTCCGCCGGATATTTGCCGAGCAAGGCCTCGACCAGCTTTGAAAAGCCGATGCCTTTCGACGATTTGATCATCACAACGTCGCCGGCCTTCAGCGTCGACAACAACAGCGGCTTCAATTCCTCGGCGCCGGCGCGGTATTCCGTTTTGATCTCGTCGGGCAGGATGTCTGCCAGCGCCCGCATTTCCGGGCCGCCGAGAAAGACCGTGTGCGTGCCGGTCCCGACGATCAATTCGGCCAGGGCTGCATGCAGCTTGGCCGAATGGTCGCCGAGCTCGAGCATGTCGCCGAGCACGGCGATGCGCCGGCCCTCGCCCGTGACAGGCGTCGCGTTGAGCAGCGCCATGGCAGCAGCCATCGAGGCCGGATTGGCGTTGTAGCTCTCGTCGATCAGTGTGATCGGTCCCTTAGGATGGCGCAGGACATGGCGCTTGCCACGGCCACGCTCCGCAGAGAGATCGGCCAGCGCTTCCGCCACCTTTGTGATGTCAGCTTCAACGAGATGCGCCGCGCCAAGAACGGCGAGCACATTCTGCACCATGTGGCGGCCAGGCGCGCCGATCCGGGCAACGACATCCTGACCGCCGATCCTGGCGGTGATATCGGAATGACCGGCATGCAGCTCGCATTTGGTCAGCTTGTAAGTCGACCGTGCATTCTCGCCGAAGCCAAAGACATGTTCGACGCCGGCGGCCCGCGCCATCTTGTCGAGCAGCTTCCAGCGCGCATCGTCGCGGTTGAGCAAGGCCGCACCGCCGGGCTCGATGCCTTCAAAAATCTCGGCCTTGGCCTTGGCGATCTCGTCGAGATTTCTAAAGAAGCCGAGATGCGCGGCGGCGATCATCGTGACGATGGCCACATGTGGCCGGACCATCTTGACCAACGGCCGGATCTCGCCGGGATGGTTCATGCCGATCTCGAACACCGCATAGTCGCAATCGCCGGGCATGCGCGCCAGCGTCAGCGGCACGCCCCAATGATTGTTGAAGGACTGCGCCGAAGCATGCACCGTGCCGACGGCCGACAGCACATGACGCAGCGCCTCCTTGGTGGTGGTCTTGCCGGCCGATCCGGTCACCGCGATGATTTTTGCGCTGGAACGGGCGCGGGCGGCAACACCGAGTTTCTCCAGTGCTGCCAGCACATCCTGCACGACGATCATCGGCGCCGTCAGCCGCCCAAGCGACGGCAATTTGCCCTCGGCGACGACCAGAACGCCGGCGCCGGCCTTGATCGCCGCGGTCGCGAAGTCATGGCCGTCCATCGCCTCGCCCTTGATGGCGAAGAAGGCGTCGCCCGGCTGCAGGCTGCGGCTGTCGATCGAGATCCCCGAAATTCCCTCCGGCATCGGCCCGAGCGGCCGACCGCCCATGGCGTCGACCAGCGCCTCGGAAGTCCAGAGCACGCTCATGCGGCCCGCTCCCGCAGCGCCGACCGGACTTCTTCGTGGTCGGAGAACGGAAAAGTCTCGGCGCCGATGGTCTGGCCCTCTTCATGGCCCTTGCCTGCAACGATCAGCGTATCGCCCGCTTTCAGCATGGCGACCGCTTCGTGGATCGCCTTGCGGCGGTCGCCGATTTCAATGGCGCCGGGTGCGGCTGCCAGGATCGCGGCACGGATCGTTTCCGGCACTTCCGAGCGCGGATTGTCGTCGGTGACGATGACGACATCGGCGAGCCGCGTGGCGATTCCGCCCATGATCGGCCGCTTGCCCCGGTCGCGGTCGCCGCCGCAGCCGAACACGACGATGACGCGGCCGGTGGTGAATGGGCGCACGGCGGCCAGTACATTTTCCAGCGCATCCGGCTTGTGGGCATAGTCGACATAGACGGGCGCGCCATTGGCGGTGGCGCCGACAAGGTCGAGCCGTCCCGGTGCCCCCTGAAGTTTCTCTAATGCCATCAAAGCTTTGGCGACCGGCGTTCCAGTGGAAATGGCCAGCCCGGCCGAAACCAGGGCATTGGCGATCTGGAAGTCACCTGCGAGCGGCAGGTCGATCTCGTAGAGCACGCCGTCGGCTTCGACCTCGGCGCGCTGGCGGTGGCGCTCGTGCTCGACCCGCTTCAGGCGCAGGAAATCGCCATGGCGGCCGACCGTCAGCACCTTGAGCCCGGCGGCCTGCGCAGCCTGGATGGTCGGCGCCGACCACGGATCGTCGGCAAAGATGACCGCTGGCGCGCCTTTCGGCAGCAGCGTGTCGAACAGGCGCAATTTGGCGCGATGGTAGTCCTCGACCGTCGGATGATAGTCCATATGGTCGCGGCCGAGATTGGTGAAACCGCCCGCGGCGAGCTTGACGCCATCAAGGCGGCGCTGGTCGAGACCATGGCTGGAAGCCTCCATCGAGGCGTGGGTGACGCCGGCCTCCGCCAATTCCTTGAGCAACTGGTGCAAAGCCACTGGATCGGGTGTGGTCAACGAACCGTAGTCGTTGCGGCCCGGCGCCACCACGCCGGTGGTGCCAATGGACGCGGCGGCAAAGCCGGCCTGCTCCCAGATCTGCCTGGTGAAGGCGGCGACCGAGGTCTTGCCTGCGGTGCCGGTAACCGCAACCATGGTCTCCGGCTGGCTGCCGAAGAAACGTGCCGCGCTCAGCGCCAGCGCCAGGCGTGGGTCGTCGACGCTGAGCACCGGGACGGACAGGCCGGAAACGGCGCTGGCGTTGCCAACGACAACCGCCGCTGCGCCGCGCTTTGCCGCATCGGCGGCATAGGCCGAACCATCCGCCTTGCTGCCGGCGAGCGCGAAAAAGACCACGCCGGTCTTGACCGTGCGGGAATCCGACGAAATCCCGGTTACCTCCACATCGCGGGAAGATGTTCCCTCGACAGGCAGGATACCGGCTAAATCTCTCAGGTGCATCGAACCCCGTTTATCTCAACAAAATGGCGCGCAGTTGCCGGCGCGCCCTAAGAATCACTGATAGGAAACCAGCGTTGCGCCATTTTCATGGCTGAAATCTGGCTTCACGCCAAGCATGGCGGCTGCCCGCCTGATGATGTTTCCGGCCATGACACCCGCATTGTTGGCGGCGACGTCGGTCATTCCGGGCTTTTCCGGGTGCGGAGCGTCAGCGATCGTAAACACCAGATACTGCGGATCGTCCATCGGGAAGGCGGCGACGAAGGTGTTGAAATTCAGTTCCTTCGAGTAGCGGCCATTGATCACCTTCTCGGCGGTTCCGGTCTTGCCGCCAACGCGGTAGCCGGGGGCCCTGGCGTTTCTGGCCGAGCCTTTCTCGGCATTGAGCGTGTAGAGGTAGCGCATGCCCTCCACAGTCTTTTCGCTGACCACTCTCTTGGCCACCGCCATGGCATCCTGCTCGCTGCGGACCAGGAAAGTCGGCGGGATCAAATAGCCCTGCATCAGCGCCGCGCAGCCGACGGCGGCCTGCAGCGGCGTCGTCGACACACCATGGCCGAAGGCGATGGTGAAGGAGTTGACCTGTTTCCAGACCTTCGGTTCGGTCGGGCGCGCGACCTCAGGCAGTTCGGTCTGCATCCTGTCCAGAAGGCCAAGGCGATGCAGGAATTCGCGGTGCCCCTCGATGCCGACCATTTCGGCCTCACGGGCCGATCCGATATTGGAGGAGTAAAGGAACACCTCCGGCAATGACAGCACGCGGTTCTTGCCATGGAAATCGTGGATGGCCTGATGGCCGACCCGGATCGGATGCGAGGCGTCGAAACGGCTGTTCATATTCGCCTTGCCGGAATCGAGCGCCATGGCCGAGGTAAAGCTCTTGAAGGTCGAGCCCATCTCGTAGAGGCCGGCCGACATGCGGTTCAGCCGATCCTTGTCCTGCGCATTGAAGGGATTGTTCGGATCGAAATCCGGCACCGAGGCCATCGCCACCACTTCGCCGGTCTTGATGTTGAGCACGACGGCGCCGGCGCCCATGGCGCGATAGCGCTCGAGGCCGGCGGCAATCTCGTCGCGCACCACATGCTGGACGCGCAGGTCGATCGACAGCTGAACCGGCTTCAGATCCTTGGCGATCGCAAGGCCTGAGGCCTGCAGGTCGCTCAGGCCCTGCTCGTCAATGTATTTCTCCATGCCGGAGATGCCCTGATTGTCGATGTTGGTGAGGCCGACAATGTAGGACGAGGTCACGCCGGCCGGATAGAAGCGGCGCTTTTCGGTGCGAAAGCCGATTCCGGGAATGCCGAGCTGCATGATGTCGGCCTGCTGCTTGGGCGTCAGCTGCCGCTGCAGCCAGACGAAGCCGGCGCCGCTCTTCAGCTTGTGATAGGTCTGCTCGGGGTCGATATCTGGCAGAATGGTCGACAGCTTTTCGATCGCCTCGTCGGCATCGACGATGCGGCGCGGCTCGGCAAACAGCGATGCCGTCTTGATGTCGGTCGCCAGCACCTCGCCGTTGCGGTCGACGATGTCGGGACGCGACGCCGTCACCCGGCTTTGCGGCCCATTCGACATGTCGGGGGACTGGAAACCGAGATAGACCAGCCGCCCGGCGATGGTCGAATAAATGCCGAAGAACACCGCCATCGTCATCACGATGCGGGTCTTGGCCTTGCCGCCGGTCGCCTTGCGCGCGCCTTCGACCACGATGGAGCCGTCCTCGCCGGTCCGTGCGCGGCGCTTCAGCAATTTGCCGACCGACGGAAGTTTGGCGCGCATTGGAAATCCAGCGATCATTGGACGATGGCTCCGGTCACCACGGGATCCTTGTCGGCTGGTCCTTTGCCGGAATTGTCGGCCATGCCGCCAAGCCGCTGCGACGACAGGTCCTCGATGTTGAGCGGTTTTGCCGGCAGGTCGTCGAGCCCGACGATCTGCCGCGCATTGACCGGCTCGAGTGCGAGCTGCGATTTGTAGATTTCAGCCAGCTTCTGCAGGCGCGACGGCTGGGTCAGCAGGCTCCAGTCGGCCTTGAGCAGGTCGATCGTGTCCTCCTCATAGCGGATCTGCGCCTCGATCTTCTGCACCGAAGCCAGCTGTTCCTCGGCCTCGCGCTTGGCCTTGTAGGTCAGAGCCGCGGCCGAGACCATGACGGCGATCAGGACTATGTCGCTGGTTCGAAACACGTATTCACCTCTCTCGCGGCGCCTGGATGCCGGGAAGTTTTGGAAGGCCGAAAATGGTGAGATCCCCGGCGCGCGCCGGCGCCTCGGTGCGGATGGCGGCGCGCAGCCTGGCCGAGCGCGCCCGCGGATTGGCAGCGACCTCCGCATCGCCTGCCGTCACGCCGCCACCGGCCTTGCGGAAGGTCGCGGTGCGCGCATGCGCCTCGGGCAAATGACGTGAGCCGGTGGCGACGTCGGCGCGGTCGGCGATGAACCGCTTGACGATGCGGTCTTCCAGCGAATGGAACGTCACCACAGCAAGCCGCCCGCCGGGCTTCAATACCCGCTCGGATGCCATTAGGGCTTTGGCCAATTCGCCCAGCTCGTCATTGACGAAAATGCGCAGCGCCTGGAAGACGCGGGTGGCCGGATGAATCTTGTCCTTCGGCGCGCGGCCGATATGCGTTTCGATGGCGTCGGCGAGATCGAGCGTGCGCTCGAACGGACGTTTTTCGCGGCGTGACTCGATCATGCGGGCAATGCGGCCGGCATTCCGCTCTTCGCCGAGGAAGCCGAAGATGCGGGCAAGGTCGCCTATCTTGAACGAATTGACGACGTCGGCAGCACTCAAGCCCGCCTGCGCCATGCGCATGTCGAGCGGGCCGTCGGTGCGGAACGAAAAGCCGCGCTCGGGCTGGTCGACCTGCATGGAGGAAATGCCGATGTCGAGGACAACGCCGTCGGCGCTTTCGACCTGCTCGTCCAGCGTCGAAAATGGCGCCTGCACCAGCCTTAGCCTGCCGCCGGATTGCTGTTCCAGGCCGCGCCCGGCGGCAATCGCATCGGGATCGCGATCGATCGCCACCACCGAGGCGCCGCTCGCCAAGATCGCCTTGGTGTAGCCGCCGGCGCCAAACGTGCCGTCGACGATCACATCGCCGGCTTTGGGTGAGAGCGCCTCCAGCACTTCGGCGAGGAGGACCGGAATGTGGCGGACCGGTCCGCCAACGGCGCTGAGATCATCGCCGTGATCCGCCATCATTCCGGCCGCTCCCCAGCCTTGGCCTCGTGAGCCTTCGTCCCCTGCCGAAGCTGCAAAAGCCGAGCGCGCGCCTGCGCCCCATAGGCGGCCAGCCGTCCAGGCTCCCAAACTTGAAAGAAATTGCCACGGCCGACAAAGGCCACTTCGCTCGTGATGCCCGTATGCTCGCGGATGAAATCGCTCATCGTGATGCGGCCATCCTGATCGAGCTTCAGGAACGTCCCGTCGCCATGGCAGAAGAACGACATATCGTCCGCCGTCTGCAAAAAAGGGTCTTCCAGCGCGATGCGCTGCTCGTAGCGGTCGAGCAGATCGAGCCCGCCGACATCCATCGCAGGCACGTCCAGGCCGCGCAGCGCATAGAGTTCCGAATAGCCGCGCTTCTGCACGACCGCGCGGAAATGCGCCGGAACGGAGACCCGCCCCTTCGCATCGATCCTGTTCACCGCGCTTGACAGAAACCGGTCCATGACACGCTGCAGCCGCTTCCGCCGCCGCACCCCTCTCCATGTTTTCGTCCGCGCCGAAGCGCGTCCCCTGCCGAAAATCCGCTTCGCTCCCAGCGGCAAAACGCCGCAAACGAACAGCCGCCGCGGCTGCCCGATTGGCGTACGCTTTACCCTGACGCGGAACGAAGGCTTTGGTATCGAGATGGGATATCATGGGGCACTATGGGCGTCAACGGGAACAGGCTTCACATACGCGCGCGCCACAACCGGTGAGAGCAGCTCTGACAACACTCCCGTCTTTATCTCCCATTAAGCCTAACGAACCGTTTAGAGCGGGCTGGCCCAAGCGGAAGCGGCTTGCCGCGCATCACTGCCGCGAATAGCGTCGTCAGTCTTTTCGCTGAGCAACAAGGTCAGAAATCCATGTCCGAAACAGCCAGGTCCCGCGCGGCCTCCCTTGCCCATCTGCGTCGCGACGGACTTGCCAAAGGCGACCCCATCCCATTGCCGCTGACCATGGCCGCTATTTTCCACAACCCGGGCGACGGCGCCGGCTACAGCCAGTACGGCCGTTACAGCAACGCCACCTGGGATGCAGTCGAGCACATGCTGGCGCATCTCGAAGACGCGCCATGCGTCGGCTTCCCCTCAGGAATGGCGGCAATCTCGGCGGTGTTTTTCGGCCTGTTGAAATCCGGCGACCGCGTGCTTTTGCCTTCGGACGGCTACCATGCCACACGCGCGCTGGCCGAACGTTTCCTCAAGCCCTTCGGCGTCGCCTATGATCTGCGGCCGACAGCTACATTCCTCGACGGCGGCTTCGACGGCTACCGCCTTGTCTACGTTGAAACCCCGTCAAATCCGCGATTGGACATTTGCGACATCACAGCGGTCGCCGAGGCCGCGCACCAAGCGGGCGCGATCGTCGTCGTCGACAACACCACGATGACGCCGTTCGGCCAGCGCCCGCTCGATCTCGGCGCCGACATCGTCGTTGCTGCCGACACCAAGGCGGCCAACGGGCATTCCGACGTGCTGTTCGGCCATGTCGCCAGCCGCAATCCAGACATCATCGCGGGCGTCACCGGCTGGCGCGAGACCGCGGGCGGCATTCCCGGCCCGTTCGAGGCTTGGCTGGTGCATCGCGGCCTGGAGACGCTGGAGGTACGCTTCGACCGCATGTGTTCTTCTGCCGAGGTGATCGCGAAGCGCCTGAAAAACCATCGCGCCGTTAGCGGCTTGCGCTACCCCGGGCTGGAGGGCGACCCGTCGCACAACCTCGCCCGGGCGCAGATGGAGCGCTTCGGCTTCCTCATGTCCTTCGAACTCCTCTCCCAGGAAAAGGCCGAGGATTTCATCAACAACTGCACGCTGATGCAGGCGGCAACGTCGTTCGGGGGTGTCCACACCTCCGCCGAGCGGCGGGCCAAGCGAGGAGATTCGGTTCCGCCCGGCTTCGTGCGCCTGTCGGTGGGCTGCGAGCCGGTGGAAGAACTCTGGCAGGCGATCGAGGCATCGCTGGACAAGATCGGCATCTGAGCTGGCGGTTAGGTCACCAAGTCATCGGCGCCAATATCGCGCCTGCCGTGCAAAACGCGGACGATCTCGATCGCGTCTTCGCCCATGCGATACAGAGTGACATATTCGCCGACGATCAGATGACGAATGCCGGGCGCGATATCATCGCGCGGCGCACCTGAGAACGGGTGCAAGGTGAGCAGTGTCCAGCGCCTCTCCAAAGCGTCCACAAGGCGCATGGCTCCCTTTGGGCTATGTTCCGCAATGTAGTCACCGATGCCTTCGACATCTGATATCGCCTGAGGAAGCAGCCGATATTTCACTCTTCCGAGCCTGCAGCTTCCGACATCCTGTGATATTTGGCTCGCAGCCGGTCCATGAAGGGGTGGCCGTCCACCGCCGGTCCGCTGTCGATCCCCTCCTGAACCAGCCTGCGCAATTCCTCGACCGTGTAGCCGAGAAGATCGCGGCGGTCTTTCCATTGCCGCAGCGCATCACGGATGACTTCGCTGGCCGAGGCATATTCGCCGGCGGCCACGACATCGTCGACCGCCGCCGCCAGTTCCGGCGAAAGCGTGATGCTGCGTTTGTCGACGTGACCCATGATGCGCTCCTGATCAAACCATGACAATCATGGTACGATTAAATCGTACCAGCTTCAAGGATGCGTTTGTCTCGACCCCAGCATGCGTACTTGATTCAATCGCTCAAGCACCTGAATCGCCAGCTGCGCCCGAAGGCGCAGACTGCTGATCCAAAGGATTAATCGCGATATGGGGGAGAAATTGCCAGCTGGCCTGTAAGCCGGGTTTTGTATGGCCCTCGCCCCTTTCGGGGCGAGAACGTGGCGGCCATTCATCTTGGGCGCATGTTGCCATCCGCCTCACGCAACCTACCCGGACGGTGAGCCGGAAACAGCCCTCGAAGGTTTCCCCTCGCACCGTCCCTATTCGGTCTTGCTCCCGGTGGGGTTTACCGTGCCGCTCCTGTTGCCAGTCGCGCGGTGGGCTCTTACCCCACCCTTTCACCCTTGCCCCGATAAATCGTGGCGGTTTGCTTTCTGTGGCACTTTCCCTGGGGTCGCCCCCGCCGGCCATTAACCGGCACCGTGTTTCCATGGAGCCCGGACTTTCCTCACCCGCAGCCTTTCGGCTTTGCGGGTGCGGCCGCCCGGCCAGCTGGCAGAGCGTATAAAGGGGTTCACGTTCCAAAACGCAAATGAAAAAGCAGACTTATGCCGGCGATCCCAATGCCGCCAACTGCACCTTGACCTTGCCGCAATAGGCCGCCGACACCGGGTTCATCCGCGTCGCGGCATGGCCGGCATTGTATTTCAGGATCGTGCCGCAGGTGGTGCCGCCGCCGAGATTGCGCGCCATGGCAAGGTACTTCATGCCGTATTTGATGTTGGTGTCGGGATCGAACAGACCCTTGGCCGAGCCGCTATACCCCATCATCCGCGCCGTTGCCGGCTTGATCTGCATCAGGCCGATTTCACCCGCGCTGCCGACGATGTTCGGCCGGTAGTTGCTCTCGATCTTGATGACCGCCTGGGCCAGCGACACCGGCACGCCTTCGGCCGCAGCATAGCGGGCAATGATTGCCGAATACTGGTCGCCAAGCGCGGCTGCCGCAGTCGACTCCGCAGCGGTGCTTGGGCGGATCGATGCGGTCGTCGTCAGGTCGACGCTCTTCCTGTTGCGCTTAAAATGCCTCTTGGCCGTGGCTTTTCTGGCCTTCACCACGGCTGCTTTGCGCACATTCGCGGTGGTTGCTCTTTTTGTTTTTGGGTTTGCTTTCGTCATGGTGGCCTTGGCGGGTGCGGCGATGAAGCCCTGGTCAGCCCTCTGGCTCAGTGGTGCGGCATCGGCCGTGCTGAAGGTAAAAGTCATTACGCCGGCAGCAATAGCTGCCGTTACAACGGTCAATTTCTGCATGTGGTCCCGTTCTGTTTGGCCGCGCGAAGATCTTCACGCAGCAACGCCTAATCAATATCGGAGCATCCGGGGGGCTGGAGGTCCGATAACTTGCACGAACCGCCTTTGAGGGCGGAATTTGTGTCGAACAAGGCGAGGCAATTCACTTTCAGTGACAGGCTGTAACTTGAATATCAGAAAAAGATTATTTAGAGGCAACTGACGTAAGGGAAGTCAGCAGGCTTTGCAGCGTGCTAGACGTAGAGCCGTCGGCGACACCATCCACCAGGCGCGGTCGGAAATGCCGCTGAAAAGCTTCGACGACGATTTCGGTCTGGCGGTCGAAGACACCTGATATCTCGACGCCATAGCCATAGAGCGCCAGCATCGACTGCAGTGTCTCGACCTCGGCGCCGGTATCGCCGGCTTTCAGCGCCGCGCCGCGCCGGACCGGCGCCGCAGGCACGAGATGGCCGACCCCGGCCGCAAACAGCGCCTTCCAAGGGAATTTCTCGCCCGGGTCGATCTTGCGCCCCGGCGCGATGTCGGAATGGGCAAGCACCCTTTGCGCCGTAATGGAATGGCGTTCGATGATACCAAGGCAAAGCCCGATCACCGCTTCCACCTGCCGCTTGGGAAAGGCCGAATAGCCGAGCGAATGGCCGGGATTGACGATTTCGATGCCGACCGAACAGGAGTTGATGTCGCGACGACCGAACCAGGAACTTGCACCGGCATGCCAGGCGCGGTCGCTTTCGCGCACCATCTGGATGATGCGGCCATCCTCATGGACGAGGTAGTGCGACGAGACTTCGCTTGCGGGGTCGCACAACCAGGCTTCCGCGGCAGCACCAGTCGCCATGCCGGTATAGTGCAGCACGATCATATCGGGCCTGAGCGTTTCGCGCCGCGGGCCGAAATTCGGCGATACCCTGACCTCCGCGCTTGGCTCGTCGGGCGAGAAGCCGGTCATGCGTGCCTGAGGCCCCGCTCGATCATTTCATAGGCCGCGTTGATAGCCGCGACCCTGGTCGTTGCAATCTTGATGAATTCCTGCGGCAGGCCGCGCGCGATCAGGCGGTCCGGATGATTGTCGGAGACCAGCTTGCGGTACCGCTTCCTGACCTCCTCGAACGGCTTGCCGCGCTCAATGCCGAGCACGATATAGGGATCGCCGGCCCCGAGATTGACGTGCCTGGCCAGGATGGCTTCGTAGTGCACCTCGTCGATGCGAAAAATCTCGGCAATACGGTGCAGGAAAACGCCTTCGCGCTCATGCACCAGCCCGTCCGCCTTGGCGATGTGGAACAGACCGTCGAGTATGTCTTCCAGCATGACGCAGTTCGAATGGCCCGAGCCGCACATCTGCGCCATACTCTCGGCATAGGTCTCGAACCCGGCGACGTCGCGCTTGGCCAGATCGTAAAGCCGCGCCACATTGCGGGTCTGTTCTCGCGGCACCTCAAATATTTCCTGGAACGCGCGAACCTCGTCCTGGGTGACGATGCCATCGGCCTTGGCCATCTTGGCTGACAGCGCAATCATTGCCACAGAGAAGGCGACGCGCCGGCGCAGATCGGCGTCACCGGAGAAAACCGTGCGCACGGCCTCGACCACATCGGCTACACCGGACGTGGCTGAAGATGAAACGCGGTTGATGAAGTCGCCGAGGCGATCCCAAATTGACATGAGCGCTTATTAGGGCCGCCGGCCATTGCTATCAAGCCAAGACAGCGCCGCAGAGTGGATCGATTTGCGCAAGCAACCGACGCGCCAGATCCCAAACCGTAGGAAAGAGCCGGTTCAAGGCCCTTGAGCCCCGAATCGACCTAAACGCAGGAAGGCCGGCGCGAAGCCGGCCTCCTCTCTCGTCACGTCAAAGTGACCGAGACTGCTGCTACTGCGCGGGGGCAGGAGCAGGTGTTGCCGGAGCCGGTTCTGCAGGCTTCGGTGCATCCGGCGTCGCCGGCTTCATGGGCTCGGCGGCTGGCGGATTGGTGCTCTGGGTGGTGGTGTTATCCGTACCGCTGTCGCTGCAGGCGGCAACGCCGAACAGGGCCAGGGCGGAAACGGAAGCAAGAATCAGCTTTTTCATGACATCTCTCCTTCAACACACGCTCACGTTGCGGTGAACGGTCGAAGGCAAAATGCATCAAACGGCCATGAGTTTCGTAACGTTGCGTTTCCTGATGTAACATCCGCGCACTATCGATTGCGAGCCGGGCGATGCCGAACTAACAGTCTGGACCCAAATGCAATGCCGGAGTTCTGCGTGGACAAGAAATGGGATTTTTGGATCGACCGCGGCGGCACCTTCACCGACGTGATCGGACGTGATCCGCAAGGGGGTTTGCATCCCAGGAAATTCCTGTCGGAAAATCCCGAAGCCTATCCCGACGCGGCCATAGCCGGCATCCGCGAGCTTCTGGGGCTGAAATCCGGCACCGCTATTCCTCCGGGCCTGGTCGGTGACGTCAAGATGGGTACCACCGTTGCCACGAATGCGCTGCTGGAGCGCAAGGGCGACCGTGTGCTTTTGCTCATCACCAAGGGCTTTCGCGACGCGCTGAAGATCGCCTATCAGGCGCGGCCGGACATCTTCGCCAAGGAGATCATCCTTCCCGAACAGCTCTACGAGCGAGTCATCGAGATCGACGAGCGTGTGCGCGCCAATGGCGAGGTCGAGCGCTTGCTCGACATCGCCGCCTGCCGGCCCGCCATCGAACAGGCGAAGGCCGACGGCATCGATGCGGTGGCCATCGTCTTCATGCATGCCTGGAAATATCCCGACCACGAGAAGGCGGTGGCGAAAGTCTGCCGCAAGATCGGGTTCAGCCAAGTCTCGGTCAGCCATGAAGTCTCGCCGCTGATCAAACTGGTCGGCCGCGGCGACACCACCGTGGTCGATGCCTATCTGTCGCCGATCCTGTCGCGCTATGTGCAAAGGGTGGCGGGAGAACTGGGCGCGACGCCAATCTCCCCACTTGTGGGGGGTGAGGAGCGGTCGGCCAAAGGCCGAGAAAAAGCTAACGATTTGGCTTTTTCAGCGACGAACGCCCGGAGCCATAGCGAAGGGCAGTCCGCAAAGCGGCCAGAGGGGGTCCTCTCGGAAGGCACCGCCAATGCGCTGAGCCCGGTCGATCCAACCCCACCCGGCGGCTCCGCCGCCACCCTCCCCTCGAGGGGGAGGGAAAACCCTCGCCTGATGTTCATGATGTCGTCGGGCGGGCTTACCGCCGCCGACATGTTTCAGGGCAAGGACGCGCTGCTGTCCGGCCCGGCCGGCGGTGTCGTCGGCATGGTCGAGACGGCGAAACTCGCCGGATTCGAGAAAGTCATCGGTTTCGACATGGGCGGCACCTCGACCGACGTCGCCCATTATGACGGCGAGTATGAGCGCGCCTTCGACACCGAGGTCGCCGGCGTGCGCATCCGCGCGCCGATGATGCGCATCCATACCGTCGCCGCCGGCGGCGGCTCGATCCTGCATTACGAAGCCGGCCGTTTCCGCGCCGGGCCGGATTCCGCCGGCGCCAATCCTGGCCCCGCCGCCTACCGGCGCGGCGGCCCGCTGGCCGTCACCGACGCCAATGTCATGCTGGGCAAGCTGCAGCCCGATTTCTTCCCGGCGATTTTCGGACCCGGCCAGGACCAGCCGCTGGACGTCGCCGCCGTGCATAAAAAATTCGCGGCGCTCGCCGCCGAAATCGGCGATGGCCGCACGCCGGAAGCCGTCGCCGAAGGGTTCGTTACCATCGCGGTGGAAAACATGGCCAATGCTATCAAGAAGATCTCCGTGCAGCGCGGCTACGATGTCACCGAATATCTCTTGAACTGTTTTGGCGGCGCCGGCGGCCAGCATGCCTGCCTGGTTGCCGACGCGCTCGGCATGGAGGCGGTACTGATCCACCCCTTCTCCGGTCTGCTCTCAGCCTATGGTATCGGCCTGTCGTCGGTTTTCGCGTCGCGCCAGCAGGCACTCCTGAAGCCGCTTGCCGAAGAATCCAGGACCGAGATCGGCAGCCTCATCGGCACGTTGAAAAAAGCCGTCATCGCCGAATTGGCAGCGCAAGGCATTGCGCAGGACAAGATTGCGGCAAAGCCGGTGCTGCACATCCGCTATGACGGCACCGACACCACGCTGCCGGTGAATTTCGAACAGGACTCTATCTTCCAGGCCAGGCGCGATTTCGAATTGGCCCACAAGGCGCAGTTCGGGTTCGTCTATGATGACAAGCCGATGATCGTCGAGACCGTTGGCGTGGAAGGCGCCGAGATCGTCGAGACCACGGCCGAAGCCGTTGCGCCCGCCGGACCGGCAATGGTTGAAGCGGGTGCGTCGGGAACGCGGCGCATCTACACCGAGGGCCGCTGGCATGAGGCCGGCATCCATCGCCGCGAAAACCTGCGCCCATCCAACCTGGTCGCAGGCCCCGCTTTGATCATCGAGCCGAACCAGACCATCGTCGTCGAGCCGGGCTGGCAGGCCGAAATCACCAACCTCAATCACGTCGTCATTCGCCGCACGGAACGGAAAGTTCGCACGGCTGCCCTCGGTACCGAAGCCGATCCGGTGATGCTGGAGGTCTTCAACAACCTCTTCATGTCGATCGCCGAGCAGATGGGCGTCACGCTGCAGAACACCGCCTATTCCGTCAACATCAAGGAAAGGCTGGACTTTTCCTGCGCCGTCTTCGACCGTCATGGAGCGCTGGTCGCCAACGCGCCGCACATGCCGGTGCATCTCGGCTCCATGGACCGCTCGGTCGAAACCATCATCCGGCTGAACTCCGGCGACATCCATCCCGGCGACGTCTTTGCGCTGAACGCCCCCTACAATGGCGGCACGCATTTGCCTGATATCACCGTGGTGACGCCGGTGTTTTCCCTCCCCCTTGAGGGGAGGGTGGCCGCGCAGCGGCCGGGTGGGGTCCTCTCAGAAGGCACCACAAGAGCGTCGAGCACTGCCGCAACGACCCCCTCCGGCGGCGCCGCCGCCACCTCCCCCTCAAGGGGGGAGGAGGTAATCTTCTACGTAGCCTCGCGCGGCCACCATGCCGACATTGGCGGCACGGCACCGGGCTCGATGACGCCGCTTGCCACCACGGTCGACGAGGAAGGCGTGCTGTTCGACAATTTCCGCGTTGTCGATCGTGGAAAATTCCGCGAGACGGAGTTGCAAACGCTGCTCACCGACCACCCCTACCCCGCCCGCAATCCGCACCAGAACATCGCCGATCTCAAGGCGCAGATCGCCGCGAACGAAAAGGGCGTGGCGGAATTACGCAAGATGGTCGGCCATTTCGGCCTCGATGTCGTCGAAGCCTATATGGGCCATGTCCAGGACAACGCCGCCGAAAGCGTGCGCCGCGTGCTGGAGCGGCTGCCCGATAGTTCCGAGTACGAATACCCGACCGACACCGGCCAGGTGATCAAGGTGAAGATTACCATCGATCGGCAAAAGCGCGAGGCGACCGTGGACTTCACCGGAACGTCGAAGGTCGAGAAGAACAATTTCAATGCGCCCGAGCCAGTCGCCCGCGCAGCCGTGCTCTATGCCTTCCGTGTCATGGTCGAGGACATGATCCCGATGAATGCCGGCTGCCTGCGGCCGATCAACATCATCATCCCCGACGGCTCGATGCTGAAGCCCGCCTACCCCGCCGCGGTCGTCGCCGGCAATGTCGAGACCTCGCAGCATGTCACCAACGCCCTGTTCGGCGCCATGGGTGCCATGGCCAATGCGCAAGGGACGATGAACAACCTGACCTTCGGCAACAAGCAGTACCAGTATTACGAGACCATCTGCTCCGGCTCGCCGTCAGGCCGGATGAACTCCGGCCGCGGCTTTGCCGGGACATCCGGCGTCCACACCCACATGACCAATTCGCGCCTCACCGACCCGGAGGTGCTGGAATTGCGCTTTCCCGTTTTGCTCGAGGATTTCCACATTCGCGAGGGCTCCGGCGGCAAAGGCAAATGGGATGCCGGTGACGGCACCAGGCGGACGATCCGTTTCCTCGAAAAGATGGAATGCGCCATCCTGTCCTCGCACCGCAACCGCCCGCCGCAAGGCCTCGATGGCGGCAGTGACGGCGAGGTCGGCTCGACCAAGGTCCGCCGCAACGACGGCAGCGTCGAGACGCTGAAGGCCTGCGACCAGACCGTGCTCGACGCCGGCGACGCCGTCATCCTGACGACGCCGACGCCGGGCGGGTTTGGCAAAGTGTGACGGGCAAGATAAAATAATCGGCCGCTTAGGCGGGGCAGGTGGGAAACGACGCGCGGACTGATGAGGAGTTAGCCCCCATATGGACGAGTATACGCGACTTCCGAACTATGATCCTGATTTCTGTCGAAGGGTCGCCAAGTGGGGAACTATAGTCTGTTTTTTGGGAGTTGTTGTAGAGGCGCTCATATTTTCGCTGGTTGGCCCAGCGCGGAGCAGTTGCCCTGGGTGGATCATTCACTACGTCGGTGGGCAACCCATACCACTAAGGTGATATTAGCACTAACACTGTTTCCTGCATTTTGGGGTTGCTTCCTTTTTCTACGATGGTGAAATTTTTCTAAGACACTGCATACTGCCGCTACAGGAACGTATGTACCGCCCTTCTCAAATCTCTTAGGTCACCCCAAGATCGATCCCTTCACATTCCCTCATGATCAAGTGTTTCGAACGGTGATCGTGTTGTGGTGCATATTCTGGACAAGCCATCTTTGGTTGATGCTCGCTCTCTGTACAAATACACTTGGCTATCTCGGCTTCAGCCGCTGATAAAATCATGAAACTGGGACACCGGAACCCACATTGGGGAAGCTCGCGTGCGCCTACGGATTGATCCTAGGCTCATAAAATACGAATCGACTCGCCCTCGATTTTCCAAGTCCACTGCCAGATGAGGTTGTGACGTTCCGGAGATCCGGGCGGCTTTCGCCGGGTTTGGCATGGAGACGGTCGATCTGCTTCTATAGCATGGCCGGCGGCAGAGGACTGCCTGCTAGGGAGTTGATCATCTCGGGGTGTAATAGAACCGACAGAGGCCGGCTGTTAGTGTTACCACTGAGTTCAGAAGCTACCGGAAAGTCTCGACAAATCTCAAAGTCCGCTAGGTCGGACCAGCGTCTTTCATTCATTAATTGGTGATGGTGCCCTTATGAAAATCGGAGAGTGGCCCGCGCCAATAAAAGACGTGTGGTCGAGACGTGTGGTTTTCGCACCTCGCGATTTCCAGATTAGGGCGTTCGGGGCTTCGCCGGTCAAATCTGGCTATTGGCGGCACAACGAGTTGCACATTTTTGCCTTCGGATCGGCAGAATTCGTGACGCAGGTCGCCAATTTTGATGTCCGATATGGATATCCCTTGCCGGGGATCACGTCGGACAGCCTTGGCGGCAGATCCATCGGTTTCGAGTTTAAGAATGCTCGCAGGATCTCCTTTCACGTCGGGCTGATCGACCAGTTTAGTCAGCCTATATTCGTGAACCCAGAACATGGTGGAGCGTTATCGGCGCTCATCTGGGACACGGGCATCAAGCTGCCAGTGTTCGGGGTGCCCGGCGTGCAGTTCCACGAGTATCGTATTCCAGGCGCGTTTGTTGCCAGGCTTGCGACCGGTTTCTCATGGGAGGAGGCGGCAACAGATTTCGATCTTATGCTCGCCAAGGCGATTTCGCCTTCTATCGAGCGCCGCAAATGACAACACTGAGCACCGAGGAGTTTAAGGCCTTTCAGGGCTTGGTGACCACCGATGACGGCTTCAAAGAGAAGGAATGCACTCAATACCTCCATGCCGCAACCGACTTTCTGCTCGGCAAAACTCCAGTCTCTTTGATCGAGCTCGGCCTCGAACAGCGAAGTCCTTACGGCCGAAGCGACTACATAATTGTCGCCGATCTAAAATCGAACGTGGGGGCTGTAGAGCGACACCTGATTTTCTTTGAGCTAAAGGCGCCGCAGTGCTTTTTGATGCAGCACGACGACTCTACCCGATATCGGCCGTCAAATGATCTGGTGAAGGCTGAAACCCAGCTTATCCACTATGTGCAGCAGGCCATGGGCGATCAAGTTTTGAAAGAGCGACATGGGGTCGTCACATCAGAAAATGTGTCAGCGGGCGGAATCATCATTGGCCGAGACGATCACATGGCCAATGTGAATACCGACGAGAAGCGTCGGGATGCTCATCTGTCGTTCAAACTTCGGCAGAGGGCCCTTTATCGGGAGTGGAATATCCTGACTTGGAATCGGATCTTGATTTTGTCGAACCCAAAGTTCATCCTAGGACTGACAATCGGACGGCTCCTAAGCATCCAATTCCAGCGGGTCGTGATCTGGCTGTTTGTGCATGTCACCCGCACTGGCCGCGACCGGCACCCGTAAGACCGAGCCTATTTGCGATCACATGGAGGCTGAGGTCTGACGAAGCCGGGGTCGGGGTCGGGAAAACGCAGGCGAGATAGACCACTCAGGGGCTAACCAAATGTCATGCCGGCGAAGAGCTGGTCTATGGTTTGCTTCATTCTCTCCCGGAAGGCTTCAGCCGACTGACCCTGCTCAACCGAGACGCCCGCACGATCTGCGGTTTGCAGCGCGGTAGTCCTAATCCGGTGAAGCGCGGCCTGTGCCTCGAGTGCGTTATTCCTCTGGCTACAAACCTCCGCGATCAATACGGCAACAGGATCTTTACAGCAGCCAAGTCTCGAACTTGATCTTCATTCATCATCGTAAGCCTCCGCACGCTCCATAGGATGCACCCCGTTGCGCTAGCACCTGGCGAGCGATTCGGACAGTTCGGCGCCCATGAATTTGAGGACGAACTGGTGCCAAGTGAAGTTGCGCGGAGATGCCAAACGATTTTGCGCGCTACAGCTTGAGCCGACGTCAACAGGCTGTCACCCGCCTGTCATGCCCCTGAGTTACCCGTTTGCGGCAAAGCAATGGGGAATCACTTTGCCATGACGGACGTCTCCTCGGATCTCGTTTTTCGCCGCGGCAAGGAAGTTGGAAAGGCCGTCTACCAGAACCGCCCGCTGTCGAAGGCCGGCATCTCGGAGCGGCTGTTCGCGCTGCTGTTTTCCGGCCTTGTCTATCCGCAGATCTGGGAAGACCCTGAAGTCGACATGGAGGCCATGCAGCTTGGCCAGGGCCACCGCGTCGTCACCATAGCGTCGGGCGGCTGCAACATCCTCGCCTACCTCACCCGCTCGCCTGAACGCGTCGATGCGGTCGACCTCAACGCCGCCCACATCGCCTTGAACCGGATGAAGCTGGAGGCGGTGCGGCATCTGCCCTCGCAGGGCGATCTGTTCCGTTTCTTCGGCGCCGCCGACACCAACCACAATTCGCAAGCCTATGACCGCTTCATCGCGCCGCATCTCGACCCGGTCAGCCGCCACTATTGGGAGCGTCGCAGCTGGCGCGGCCGCCGGCGCATCACCGTCTTCGACCGCAATTTCTACCAGACCGGCCTGCTCGGCCTGTTCATCGCCATGGGCCACCGCATCGCCAAATTCTTCGGCGTCGATCCCGCCGGTATCATGGCGTCGAAGAGCCTCGCCGACCAGCGCCGCTTCTTCAACGAAGAGCTGGCGCGGGTCTTCGACAAGAAGCTGTTGCGCTGGGCTACCTCGCGCAAGGCTTCGCTGTTCGGCCTCGGCATTCCGCCGGCGCAGTACGATTCGCTGATCACCTCGGGCGATGGTTCGATGGCCAGCGTGCTGAAGGCCCGGCTGGAAAAGCTCGCTTGCGATTTTCCGCTGAAGAACAACTACTTCGCTTGGCAAGCCTTCGCCCGTCGCTATCCCAATCCGGGTGAGGCCGCCCTGCCCGCCTATCTAGAAGAGGCCAACTACAAGGCGATCCGCAACAATGTCGATCGCGTCGGCATCCACCACGCCAATCTGATCGAATTTCTGGCCGGCAAGGACGCAAGCACCGTCGACCGTTTCGTCCTGCTCGACGCGCAGGACTGGATGACGGACGACCAGCTCAATGCCCTTTGGTCGGAGATCACCCGCACCGCCTCGGTCGGCGCCCGAGTCATCTTCCGTACCGCCGCCGAGCCCAGCCTGCTGCCGGGCCGCGTCGCGACCTCCCTGCTCGACCAGTGGACCTACGAGGACGAGGCCTCGCGCGACTGTTCGGCCCGCGACCGCTCTGCGATTTATGGCGGCTTCCACCTCTATGTGAAGCGCGCGGCATGAGCGCGAGCGGGCTGCCGGCCGACCATGCCGAACTGATGGACGGCGTCTACCGCTGGCAGCGCCACATCTACGACCTGACCCGCAAATACTATCTGCTTGGCCGCGACCAGATGATAGTCGGGCTGGATGTGCCGGCGAATGGCAGAGTGCTCGAACTCGGTTGCGGCACCGGCCGCAACATCGCGCTTGTAGCCCGCCACTATCCCGACGCCCGCCTCTACGGCCTGGACATCTCGGCCGAGATGCTGGAGACCGCCGGTAAGGCGATCGGCCGCGAAGGCCTGTCCGGCCGCGTCGTGCTGGCGCGCGGCGACGCCACCGATTTCGACGCCAAGACGCTGTTCGGCGTCGAGCGCTTGGACCGCATCTTCGTGTCCTATTCGCTGTCGATGATCCCCGGTTGGGAAAAGACGGTTTCAGCAGCCCTTGCGGCACTCGCGCCCGGCGGCTCGCTGCATGTCGTCGATTTCGGCCAGCAGGAAGGCTTGCCCAACTGGTTCCGGACATTGCTGCGCGGCTGGCTCAAGAAATTCCATGTCACGCCACGTGAATCATTGCGCGAAGTCTTGGAATCGGAATCTCGGCGAACCGGCGCAAGCTTCCGTTTCCGCACGCTTTACCGCGGCTATACCTGGCTGGCGGTCGTCAAGATCGCGCACTCTTACCTCCCCCTCGATGGGGGAGGTCGCGCCGAAGGCGCGGGTGGCCAGGCACCCCGCCCCGGCGCTACGCGCCGACCCTCCCCATCAAGGGGAGGGTAAAGGGAGCTAGCGCAGTGCCTTCATCAGCGCGCCGACCATCACCTGCGGCCGGTAGCCGAGCTTGGCCGGCGTCAACCCCAGCCGCACCACCACCAGTTGCTCCGACGGGATGATGGCGACCGTCTGGCCGTCATGGCCCTCCATCCAGTAGGTATCGTTGGGCAGGCCGGCGGCGACGCCGGCGCCGGGATTTCCTTCGTCCCCCGGGGCTTCGATCCAAAGTTGCCCCTTGCCGTAGACTTTCGAGGCCGGTGCCGGTTCGCGCATCCAGTCGACGAAACCGGCCGGCAGGATCTGGTTGCCGTTCCAGACGCCGCCCTGCAGCAGGAATTGGCCGAACCGCGCCCAGTCACGCCCCGTGGCATAGAGGTAGGATGAGCCGACAAAGGTACCCTCCTCGTCGGTTTCGAGCACCGCGCTTTGCATGCCGAGCGGCCCGAACAGCGCTGCCCTTGGCCACATCAGCGCCTTGTCCTTGTCGCCGATAGCATCCTGCCACAGCCGCGACAGCATCACCGCCGTGCCGCTCGAATAGGAAAAGACCTTGCCGACGTCGCCGGTCAGCGGCTTGGCCTCGGCGAAGCCCGCCATATCCGGTTCGAGGTAGAGCATGCGCGTCACATCGGCAACGTCGCCATAATCCTCGTTGAACTCGAGTCCGCTCGACATCGCCATCATATCGGCAAGGCTGATGGCGGCGCGGCCGTCCGCCTTCCATGAGCCGAACAGGCCCTGATTGGTCACCGCCATCTTGCCGTCCTTGACCAGCGTGCCGACGAGCGCGGCGTTGACTGTCTTGGTCATCGACCAGCCCAGCAGCGGCGTTTTCGCCGAAAAGCCGTCGCCATAACGCTCCGCAACAATGCGGCCATTTTTGACCACCACCACGGCGCGCATGCCGATGCCGGTCATCGCCGCACCGTCGAGGATCTTGTTGATTTCGGGATTTTGCGAGGCATCGACTCGATCTCCCTCGGGCCACAGATCGCCCTTGGTGGCCGCCGACGCCTCGGCAGAGATTGACGTGCGCCGTGCCTTGCCGACGTCGCCATCGGGAACCGAGGCGCAACCCAGGCCGGCGCGCGCAACGGCAACGCTCTTGCCGAGGAAGCCAAGCAGCCCGGCCGAGACGGTCCCCCTGTTCTTGTCGACCGACACCTTCATCAGCCTGAGCAGCGGATGGCCGGGCGCCTGCACGTCGATGGCCAGCACCTCATTGGGATCACGGCCGGCGATAAAAACATTCGAGCAGACAATCTTGGCGGAATAGCCGGAACCGACGCGGATCAGGTCGGGCGGAGCGACGTAGAGCCAGGCAAACAGCGCGGCTATCGCCAGCACGACCAGGCCGAGCAGCCATTTGATGATCTTCACGGCGATCCGCATCTTTCCGTCCCTGCTTTTCGGCTGCCCGTGGCTTGCGGCCCGATTTATGTCATCGATTTGCCGCCATTGCTTCCGCAAAATCGGTGTTCTTGTCGAGCGCCGTCAACCTGTTATCAACCATGATCGGCGATCACTGGTGCATGTCGCCCAAAAGTGCGCAGCGGTTTTGGAACAACGACATGCACGAAAATAGCGTATCAGGCGATGCTGTGGGGCGATCGCCTGAGGGGCACCTGCAACGACAACCCAACAGCGACCGGCTGATTCCGGCTCGGGAAATGCGATGCGCCGTTTCGCGGCCCTCATCACGTTGACGCTGCTGGCCGCCTGCTCGACCGCCGGCGATCTCGTGCCCTCGATGTCGCCATCCAGCAGCCCGACGGTTGCCGTGCGCGCACCGCGTTTCGAAGATTCCAAGCCGCATGAATGGGATAGCGGCGCGCCTTGGAACTATGCCGTTCACGGCACCGACGTCTCCAAATACCAGACCTCGGTCGACTGGCCGACGGCCAAGGCCAGCGGCATCTCCTTCGCCTTCATCAAGGCGACCGAGGGCGGCGACCGTTTCGACGAGTATTTCAACGAGCATTGGTCCCGCACCAAGGCCAATGGCATTCCGCGCGCGGCCTACCATTTCTTCTATTTCTGCACGCCGGCCGCCACCCAGGCGCGCTGGTTCATCCAGAACGTGCCCGTCGACCGCTCGGCCATGCCGCCGGTGCTCGACATGGAGTGGAACCCGCAATCGCCGACCTGCCGGCTGCGCCCGGATTCGGCGACGGTGCGGGCCGAAATGACCACCTTTCTCGAGATGATCGAGCGGCACTATGGCAAGAAGCCGATCATCTACACCTCGGTCGACTTCTTCGACGATAACGACCTTTCGACCTTCCGCGGCTATCCCTACTGGCTGCGCTCGGTGGCCGGCCACCCCCGCCAGAAGTACGGCAGCCACCCTTTCACCTTCTGGCAATACACCGGAACCGGTATCGTTCCCGGCATGACCGGCAAGTCCGATATCAACGTCTTCAACGGCACTGAGGCAGCCTGGAAAAAGTGGCTGCGGCAGAACACCCGTTGACACCGGCTCTGCCGCCTGCTTTTCGACGTCCCATGCGCACCTACCTGCAGCCACTGGGATATTTACGCCGGAAACAGTCGAAGAGCCGCCTGCGCTCCGGGCTGCTCGCGGCCCTGCTGCTCGGCGCTACGGCGATGCCGGCGGCGGCGCAGGAATGCGGCGGCGACTTCGAAACCTGGAAGCAAGGCGTGGCGGCGGAAGCCAAGGCAGCCGGTGTCGGCGCTGTCGGCCTTAACGCGCTGGAGGCCGCCACCATCGACGACAAGGTGCTCGCGCGTGACCGCGCCCAGGGCGTCTTCGCCCAGACCTTCATCCAGTTCTCCAACCGCATGATCTCGGCCTACCGGCTGAAGCAGGGCGCGGCCAATCTGAAGAAATACGCCGAAATCTTTGCGCGCGCCGACCAGCAGTTCGGTGTCCAGGCGCCGATCATCACCGCCTTCTGGGGGCTGGAGACCGATTTCGGCGCCGTGCAGGGCGATTTCCACACGCTGAGCGCCTTGGTGACGCTGTCGCATGACTGCCGCCGCCCGCAGCTGTTTCGGCCGCAACTGGTGCCGCTGTTGACGCTGATCGATCGCGGCGTCGTTCCGGCCGACGTCACCGGCGCCTGGGCCGGCGAGATCGGCCAGACGCAGATCCTGCCTTCCGATTATCTCGCGCGCGGAGTCGACGGCGACGGCGACGGCATCGTCGACCTCAGGCGCAGCGTACCCGACGTGATCATGACCACGGCCAACAAGGTGCTGTCGCGCGGCTGGAAACGCGACCAGCCCTGGATCGAGGAAGTGCGCGTGCCCGAGGACATGCCCTGGGAGCAGACCGGCCGCACCAACAAGTTGCCGCTGTCGCAATGGGCCGCCTGGGGCGTCACCAATCCCGATGGCACGCCGCTGATCGACAATGGCCTGAAGGCCGGCCTGGCGCTGCCGATGGGCCGCAAAGGTCCGGCCTTCCTCGCCTACGACAATTTCGACGTCTATCTCGAATGGAACCAGTCCTTCACCTACGCGCTGACCGCCGCCAACTTCGCCAGCCGGCTGGCCGGGGCAAAGCAGTTCGACCCGCGCAATCCCGAAACCGGTCTCAATGGCGATCAGATGAAGGAATTGCAGACCAAGCTCGAAGCCAGGGGCTATGACGTCGGCACCGTCGACGGCATTCTCGGCACCAACACCCGCGAAGCCATCCGCAAGGAACAGATGCGGCTCGGCATGCCGGTCGACGGCTGGCCGACGCCGGAGCTTTTGGGGAAACTGTAGCGCTCCTTGCCTTCTCCCCTTGTGGGGTGAGCAGCCGGTTTCGCGGAGCGAATTCACCGGCATGAAGGCTGGCGAACGCCGGGACGCTGCGAAGCAGCGGGGACCCGGCAGGTGGATCGGCCACCACCCCGGCCCTTCGCATAGCTCAGGGCGTCGAAGGCTCGAAAAGCCAAGCAATTGGCTTTTCGTCCGCTGAAGCGGAGAAGGAAGAAACCTAATCCGCCATCGTCTCCAAACTCGCGAATCCCTGCGGCGCATCGCCTTCATCGAAGGGTGTCGTCACCTCGACAAATGTGTCGGGATAAAAACCGTTGAAGCGGGTTCTTAGCGACAGCGAATAGGCGCCGATATGGCCGATCTCGATCCAGTCGCCGGTGTCGACGGTTTCCGGCAGCCAGAACGGCCGCGACAGGATGTCGACGGAATCGCAGGTCGCGCCGCAGACCTTGAACGGCACGATGTTCTTCTCCTCGCCATTGCGCGAGCGGATCGCCGGATCGGGGATGAAGCGGGCCGGCAGTGTGATCTTGCCGGTCCAAGAATCCGACAGCGACGCCCAGATGCCGTCATTGATGTAGAGCCGCTTGCCCTTGCGCAGCAGCACCCGCACGATCAGCGACAGGCAGCGCGCCACGATCACCCGGCCGGGCTCGGCCACCAACGGGATCTGGTCGAACTGGTATTCCCTCAGGTCGCCCGACAGCCGCGACATGATCTGGCCGAGCGACGGCATCTCGATCTGCTTGCGATTGGGGTCATGGCCGTACTCGGCGGGAAAGCCGCCGCCGACATCGAGGCCCGCAATGTCGAAGGTCAGCCGGTTGCGCACCCAATCGGCGGAGGCCAGCGCCCGTTCATAGGTGTCGGGATCCTCGATCTGGCTGCCGACATGGAAGCACAGGCCGACCTTGTAGCCGGTGCGGTTGAGCCGCTCGGCGAGTTCCACCGCATAGGCCGGCCCGGCGCCGAATTTCTTCGACAGTTCATAGGCCGCCGAACCCTTGGTCTGGATTCGCACGAACACGCTGATGGAGCCCGGATCGATGTCAAGCGCCCGCACCACCCGCGTCAGCTTGGTGATCTCGTCCTCATGGTCGAGCGAAATGACCCGGATGGCGTATTTTTCCAGCGCAAGCTTGATGTCCGACTGCGCCTTGACCGGATGCATGTAGAGCATCTCGGCGTCGGGTGAGACGGCGCGCACGGCGGCGAACTCGCCGGGCGAGGCCACATCGAAGGCGGTGACGCCGGCTTCGACCAGCGCCTTGAGCACGATCTGCTCGCCATTGGTCTTGACTGCGTAGGCGGTCTTGCCGGGAAACATGCCCATGAACTGTTTGGCATCCGCCTTCAGCACCTGCGGGCGAAAGCAGTAGACCGGATCGTCCGGCCGAAGCGCCAGCGCCGCCTCGCGGGCATTCTCGAATCGCTGCATGGACGAATCCCCTGACTTCTCGGCTGCGCACAATTAATCCAAGCTAGCGGCCAAAGAAAACAATTCTGTGTCTGGCGGGCACTGACCCAGCGGCGCATCCTCCTGGCAGCACTGTTGCCAGCAATCAGGTTTCGGGTGGCTCTTGTCGCCGGACCCGATATGCCTTCTGCCTGAGTGGCTGGCATTGATGCCGCGGGGAAGGACGTTCACGATGGCAATAGCCACGACAGCCGTGCAGCGCGGACCGATGACGCTGAGGGACTGGGGACAGCTTCTGCTGCTCGGCGCCATCTGGGGCGGCTCGTTCTTCTTTGCCCGCATCGCCGTTGCCGAAATGCACCCGCTGGTGCTGGTGCTGTTTCGCGTTGCCATTGCGGCCATTGCACTGCAGCTCTATCTCGGCATTCGCGGTCCGTCCTTCCGCCTCGCCTTCCCGCATGCCGGCCTGTTTTTCCTTTTGGCGCTCGCCAACAATGTCGTCCCGTTCTCGCTGATCTTTGCCGGCCAGACCGCGCTTGGCGCCGGCGTCGCCTCGGTGCTCAATGCGACGACGCCGTTCTGGACGCTGATCCTCGCCAACGCGCTGACAGCGGACGAAAAGCTCTCCTGGAACAAGCTTGCCGGCATCGGGCTCGGCATCGCCGGCACCGCTGTCATGATCGGCCCCGGCCTGCTGGCCGGGCTCGGCGGCCCGGTCTGGGCGAAATTCGCGCTGATCGGCGCCTCGCTGTCATACGCCGTCGCGCTGATGATTGCCCGCCGCTTCAAGGGCGTGCCCTCGCCGGTCATCGCCACCGGACAATTGACGGCGTCGACCATCATCATGATCCCGGTGGTGCTGCTCACCTATGGCCCGGCCGGCCTGTTCTCGGCCTCGCCGCCGGTCTGGACGGCGGTGCTGGCGCTGGCGCTGCTCTCCACCGCCTTCGCCTACATCCTCTATTTCAACGTCGTCGCCTCGGCCGGCGCCACCAACGCCTCGCTGGTCACGCTCATCGTCCCGGCCAGCGCCATCCTGCTCGGCCTCCTGTTCCTCGGCGAGCGGCTCGCTCTGTTTGAGTTCTGCGGCATGGCACTAATCGCGCTTGGCCTGGTGACGATCGACGGGCGGTTGTTTGGTCGGCGCTAATGCCTGTCGACCAAAAGTGCGCAGCGGTTTTGGGACAACGACGCGCTTTAGGTCTGGTAGCGCTGCCATGCCTCGCTTTCGCCACGGCGGCGTCACAATTTATTCACAGGCTGCCAGCGGCTTTTGCCGAAGAGTTTCAACGCTTAACGACAGGTGGCAGGTCGCAAATTCCACAATCGCGTCGCATTGCAGCATATTTTCCGCTTGCCTGTGGCACAAATGCCCCTAGACTCCACCCATAGCTCTTGAAGAGGAGACTATGACATGGGACTTACGAGGCCAATCAACGCATTGATGATCTGTGCTGCATTTGCCTTCATTGGCGCCCTTATCATAGGTGTTCTTCCGTAACCGCCGGAGCGGAAGAACAGCAGCAATAGCCCACAAATTCGAAAGGCCGGGTGTTTCGCCCGGCCTTTTGCATTTCAGATTTCATACCACGATGAAGCTCAGGCGACGGCGGATCCAGCTGCCTCTGTTTCGTGGGAGCGGATGCCGATCATATGGCAGATGGCAAACACCAGGTCGGCCCGGTTCATGGTGTAGAAATGGAAGTCGCTGACGCCGCGCTCGACGAGATCGAGCACCTGCTCGGCCGCCACGGCAGACGCCACGAGCGCATGCGTCTGCGGATCGTTGTGCAGCCCTTCGAAACGCTCGGCCAGCCATGCCGGCACCAGCGCGCCGCAGCGCGCCGAGAAATTGGCGACCTGGGTGAAATTGTGCACCGGCAGGATGCCGGGCACGATCGGGATGTAGATGCCGGCACGGCGCGCCTTCTCGACATAACGCTCGTAGAGATCGTTGTCGAAGAAGAACTGGGTGATCGCCCGCGTCGCGCCATTGTCGGCCTTGCGCTTCAGCATGTCGAAGTCGGTGGCGAAGTCGGGGCTTTCCGGATGCTTTTCGGGATAGGCCGAGACCGAGATGTCGAAATCGCCGGCGTCCTTCAGCGCTCCGACAAGTTCGGCGCCATTGGCATAGCCATCGGGATGCGGCCGGTAGGCCGTACCGACACCCGCCGCCGGATCGCCGCGCAACGCAACGAAGCGCTTCACGCCCATATCGGCGAATTCGCGGACCACGGCATCGACCTCATGGCGGGCGGCGTCGACGCAGGTCATGTGCGCCGCCGGCGTCAGCGCCGTCTCGTTCAGGATGCGCTTGACCGTGCGCGCCGTGCGCTCCCGCGTCGAGCCGCCGGCGCCATAGGTCACCGAGACGAATCTCGGCTTCAGCGGCTCCAGCCTGGTGACGGTGTCCCAGAGCCTGGCTTCCATCTCGTCGGTCTTCGGCGGGAAGAACTCGAAGGAGACGCGGACCTTGTCGCCAATGTCGGGACGGCGGGAAAAGCGGAACTGGTTCATCAGGCGATTTCCCCCATAGGGTACGCTTTGGTGGGTTGGGTGTCATTTGAAGGCTCGGCCATCAGCATGCGGCGGTCGCGGCCGAGCCACAGCTTGACGGTCAGCCTGGCTTCGTTGCCGCCGCGCGGCTCGAATTCCTGGGCATCCTCGAGATCGAGCCCGGCCTCGGCAAACCATTCGGAGATCTGGCGGTCGGAAAAGCCCAGCCTGACATGCGCATGCTGGTCGCGCAGGAATTCCAGCGCATGCGGCGCGAAGTCGACGATCACCAGCCGGCCCGCCGGACGCAGCAGCCGCGCCGCCTCGCGAATGGCGCGTGCCGGATCGTCGAGATAGTGCAGCACCTGATGGATGGTGACGAGGTCGAAGGCGTCGCGCTCGACCGGCGGCGCGAAAATGTCGCCTTGGCGGACCTGCGCATTGGCGATGCCTGCCTTGTCGAGATTGGCCCGCGCCACCGTCAGCATTTCCCGCGACATGTCGATGCCGACGCCGCGCCGGTAGAGCGGCGAAAATATTTCCAGCAGCCGCCCGGTGCCGGTGCCGAGATCGAGCATCGACTGGAACGGCCGCTTGCCGACCAGCTTGAGGAGTGCGGCTTCCACCGCGCGGTCCGGCACATGCAGCGAGCGGATGTGATCCCAGCTGGCGGCGTTCTCGGAGAAATACTCGGCGGCACGGTCCTGGCGCTTGCGCTTGACCGACGCCAGCCGCTCGAGATCGCGCTCGACCTGTGGATCGGCGCCGCGAATGCCAGAGACCAGCCCCATGACGAAGTCGCGCGCAGAATCCGTATCCGACAGCCGGAAGAAGGCCCAGGAGCCCTCCTGGTAGCGGCCGATCAACCCGGCCTCCAGCAGCAGCTTCAAATGCCGCGACACCCGCGGTTGCGACTGGCTGAGGATCTCGGTGAGGTCGGACACGGTGAGATCGCCGCGCGACAGCAGCGCCAGGATGCGGAGCCGGCTCGATTCGGCCGCAGCCTTCAACGTATCAACCATCGTATCGAGCGAAACATGCATTGGCGTATTCTCGTTGAAAAGATATAAACATATGTTTATGTCAGCTTTGGCGGCATAGCAAGGCCTATGTCGCTTCCTGACAAGAAAATGCCGCACACATGGTCCCCGCCTGAGAGAACCGCTTTTCCCTGACGATCGGCTGGAAACTTGTGCTAGGGCGAAAGCCATGTTCGAGACGCGCGACGGCGAAAAGCTCCTGCAGGCCGACCCGGCTGACATGCCGGCGGATGGCCATATCGTGTTTATCGGCCGCATCGCCTCGCCATGGACCACGCGCGAAAGCTGCCCGAAGAACATGCGCGCCGCCCGCGAGACCGGACAGGCGGCCACCGTTCTCATCGACCCACCCTATCGCGACGGTCTGCTTGCGCTGGAGCGGGCCAGCCACATCGTCATCCTGTCCTGGCTGCATTACGCGCCGCGGGCACTGATTGTCCAGAAACCCCGCCATGCGGCTGAACCGAAAGGGGTTTTCTCGCTGCGCTCCCCTGCCCGGCCGAACCCAGTCGGGCTGCATATCGCCAGGCTGATCGCCGTCGACATCGACCACGGCGGCATCGCCATCGACGCCATCGATGTGCTCGACGGCACCCCGGTGATCGACATCAAGCCCTATTTCGCCTCGACCGACGCCTTTCCCGAGGCGACCATTGCCGGGCGTGACGAAAAATGAGCGCGCCCACCGGCCGCCGCCGCGCCATCGCCAAGGCGCTGACCGCACTGCTGCCCCTGGCGCCCTATGCCGATATGGAGAAAATCCGCACCGAGGCCGGCGCCGTGCACATGAAGACGCTGCCGCCGGGCATCGCGGTCTGGCTGGCGACGATCGCCCATATCAGGCACGGCCATACCGACTATGAAAAGCTGCTGGCCGAGGGCTATGACCGCGACTCGGCGCGGTTCTTCGTCATCGAGCAAACAAACATGGTGCTGACCCGTTGGCGCGCCACGCGCCTGCTCGATGCAGAGGACGAAGAGGAATAACTTCAGCTACCGTCGCTTCAATACGGCAACCGCATTGTAGGGCTGGCCGTCGGCCTGGCCAACCCAGGTCCAGGACAGGTTCCCTTTGAAAAATCGGACGGTGATGCCGCCACCGTCGATGCACTTGTCCTGGCCGTAGCTGATGTTTTCCCGGTATTCCGCCGAACTGTCGTCGCGAGAAATCTGGGTCAACGATCCGCCGCAGCCGAGCGACGGATAGTCGATCGACGCGGCGCCATCGCCGATTGTCATTGCGATCGCCCAATCGGCGCCGGCAGCACCGGCCGGACTTTGATGACCGCTGCCGGTCCAGACGCCGTTGAGCCCCGCCGCGTTGACCACGCAAGGCACGTTCTGAAAGATCGGCGTCAGCTCGCTGCCCGTCTTCTCGCAACGATAGGTCTGGCCGTTCTGGCACAGCGCCTCGCCCTCGCGAGCGCATTGCGCGAAGGCATGGCCAGTGACGAAGACGAGGAAAATTGCAAAGCTGATGGTCCGAAAAGATCTGCCCATTTTGCCCCTCCCGGCCGGATATTTTCAAGCCGGACCATAGGGCATATCGAATGTGCTACCTAGGACAAACAGCGATGGTTGGGTGGCCCTATGCCGCCTGCAGGGGACCACTAGCTTGAATCTGCCGCATCAAGCCGAAGGGACCAATCGCCATGAACCGAAGCGCAGCAGCCGGTAGCATTGTGCCATTGCCGGCTTTGTCGGATCGCCATATCGATCCGCATTCCTATCCCGACGGCATCGCCTTTCTCGATGGTCAGTATCTGCCGATGTCGCAAGCCAAGATCTCGGTGCTGGATTGGGGCTTTCTGCATTCCGACGCCACCTACGACACCGTGCATGTCTGGGACGGGAGCTTCTTCCGACTCGACCTGCATCTCGACCGCTTCTTCGCCGGCTTGCTAAAACTGCGCATGACGATCCCGTCCGACCGCGATGGTGTGGCCGAGATTCTGCACAATTGCGTGGCGCTGTCGGGCCATCGCGCCGCCTATGTCGAAATGCTGTGCACACGCGGCGCCTCGCCGACCTTCAGCCGCGATCCGCGCCAGGCGGTCAACCGCTTCATGGCTTTCGCAGTTCCCTTTGGCTCGGTCGCCAGTGCCGAGCAGTTGCGGCGCGGACTGAATGTTGCGATCAGCGACAAGGTGCGCATTCCGCCGGCTTCGATCGATCCGGCGATCAAGAACTACCACTGGCTCGACCTCGTGCGCGGCCTCTACGACGCTTATGACCGTGGGGCCGAAACCGCATTGATTCTCGACTTCAACGGCAATGTCGCCGAAGGCCCCGGCTTCAACGTGTTCTGCGTCAAGGACGGCAGGCTGTCGACGCCAGCCGCCGGCGTGCTGCCCGGCATCACCAGGCGCACCGTCTTCGACCTCTGCGCCGAGGCAGCGCTTCCCACCACGGCCGTCGACGTCAGCGTTGCCGCGCTGAAGGCTGCCGACGAAGTCTTCATCACTTCCACCGCCGGCGGCATCATGCCTGTGACAGTGATCGACGGCGCTGCTGTCGCTGACGGCAAGATAGGCGCGATCACAAAGCGCTTGATGGCGCTCTACTGGCAAAAGCATGACGACCCGGCCTGGTCGAGCCCGGTGCGCTATCCCTGACCGGCGAAGGTCCTGCTCCACACGATGTCGTGACCAAAAAGATTCCCCCTCGCCTCTGGAAAATCGCTCGACGCACCGTATATCGCGGAAGCGGAGAAGCCTCCGCTTCCCAGTTCACGGCGCGCATGGGCAAGGATTCCACGTCATGACAAGCAAGGTTTGGTTCATCACCGGATCGTCGAAAGGCTTTGGCCGAGTCTGGGCCGAGGCCGCACTCGCTCGCGGCGACCGTGTCGCCGCAACCGCGCGCGATGCCGGCACGCTCGCCGATCTCGTCGCGAAATACGGCGATAATGTCGCCGCGATCAAGCTCGACGTCACCGACAAGAAGGCTGTCGATGCGGCCATCGCCGAGGCGCACAAGCGCTTTGGCCGGCTCGACGTCGTCATCAACAATGCCGGCTATGGCCATTTCGGCGCCATCGAGGAAGTCAGCGAACAGGAAGCCCGCGACCAGATCGAAACCAATGTGTTCGGCGCGCTCTGGGTCACCCAGGCGGCTTTGCCGATCATGCGGGCGCAGGGCTCCGGCCATATCATCCAGATCTCGTCGATCGGCGGCGTCAACGCCTTTGCCTCGCTCGGCCTTTACCATGCCTCGAAATGGGCGCTCGAAGCCTTCAGCCAGTCGCTCAGCATCGAGGTCGCCGAATTCGGCATCCATGTGACGCTTGTCGAACCGGGCGGCTTCTCCACCGATTGGTCCGGCGCCTCGGCCAAGGTCTCCAAAGCAATCGAGGCTTACGCGCCGGCCCGCGCCAAGATGGCGGAACGCCGCGCCAACTCGGTCGCCGGCGACCCCGAGGCCACCGGACCGGCGATGCTTGAAATCGTCGACGCGGCCGAGCCGCCGCTGCGCGTCTTCTTCGGCGATGGCGGCCTGCCGATGATCAAGCAGGAATACGCCAACCGCATCGCGCTTTGGGAAAAGTGGGACCACGTTTCCGTCGAGGCGCAGGGCGCTAAGAAGAACCGCAAGGCGGCCTGAGCGCGTCTTGAAATTCGGCTGCGTCGCCCCGGCGGCGCAGCCCGTGCCCTAGCCCGGTACTAGGATCGATAAATCCACTGCTCGGGCACGCGCACCGAGATCTCTTCCCCTGTTGTCATACGACCCGGTTTCTCGACCCAGGCAACGAGGCCGCGCAGCTGTTTCGCCGCCTTCGGGAAGGCCAGCGCGCCGGCCTCCCGATCGGCCATCCCGGCGTTTTCGGCGATCGAACGTCCAGCAAGCCGGCAAGGCCCGTTCTGCGCATCGACCTTGATCGTCACGCCACCTCTAAAGAACAGCAGCGTGCCTGACGGCAGCATCGAGAGATGCGGCACGCCTTCGATCAGCAGATTGGCGCCGATCCATTCCGGCTTGATCTCGGCCAGCCCCATCCGCTCGGCAATGACGGCGAGTTCATCCGCTGCTACGATTGATATCTGCCGCTCGTTGCGGATTTCGGTGCCGCGCGGATACCAGGGTTCGCGACCGCCCGAACGACGGGTGGCGCCGGCGTGGAAGTCGCCGTCGATGCCTTCGAAACCGAGCTGCAATGCTTCCACCGGGCGCGTCTGGAAGTGATTCGACGGTGCGACGTACAAAGCGGCCACTTTGGCGGACAGCTTCCTGGCGGGGATGATGTCGACCGGCTTCTCAGACTCCGGGAAGAGGTCCAGCATGGCTTCGTTCCTTCTGCAGGATGACGTCGCAAATAGCCGTAGCCGTGGGCTCGGGTCCAGTCGAAAGCGATGATGATTCGATCAAACCGGCTGATGGCGTCAATCGGCATCGTCATGAAGGCAAGGCTGGAGGAGCGCTTTCTGCGCGGCGAACTCGGCGACGCCTATGACGATTATGCCCGCAGCGTACCGATGCTGGTGCCGTTCATGCCGGCCTGATTACAGCATCCGCAAAAGCGCGCCGCCGATCGAATAGCCGGCGCCGAAGGCGCACAGCACGCCGAAATCGCCGGGCTTCATGTCGGCGTGGTTTTCCGACAGCGCGATGATGGCGCCAGCGCCGGCGGTGTTGCCGAGCCGCTCCAGCACCATCGGCGCGCGGTCGTGGTCGACCTCGTGGCCGAAGGCCAGTTTCAGGATCATGGCGTTCATGCGCGCATTGGCCTGATGCAGCCAGAAGCGCCTGATGGCTTGCGGCGTCAGCCCGTGCTCGGCGAGGAATTCGACAATGAATTTGTGGCCGGCGACGGTGACTTCCTTGAACACCTTGTTGCCGACCTGTTTGATCAGATTGCCCTCAAGGTTAATCATGTAAGGATCGTCCTGGGCGGTGCGGGTGTGATAGCCCAGATTGGTGCGGATATTGTTCGACATCTGCGTCCAGGTGCGCGTGTCCAGCACCTCGAAACGCCCCGGCCGCCTCTCGCCCTCGCCCAGCCCCTCGACCACCATCGCCACCGATGCATCGCCGAAGATGAAATGCGTCTGCCGGTCGCGGAAATTGAGATGGCCGGTGATGATCTCCGGCGTGACCACCAGCACGCGCTTGTGCGCGCCCGCCCGGACCAGATTGGCCGCAATGTGCAAGGCGGCCGCGGCCGATGAACAACCAAGCCCCATGTCGAAGCCGGCGCCCTTGGTGCCCAGCGCCTCCTGCATTTCGATGGCGATCGCCGGATAGGGCCGTTGCTGGTGCGAGGCCGAGCAGATCACCAGGTCGATGTCGGACGGCTTCAGGCCGGCATGGTCGAGCGCCTTCCGGGCCGCGGCCACTCCAAACTCGGCCTGCAGCGACAGCGCATCATCGGGCCGCGCCGGAATGCGCGGCGCCATGCGGGTCGGATCGAGAATGCCTTCGCGCTCGATCACATGGCGGGTCTGGACGCCCGAGGCATGGACGATGAAGGCGCTGTCGGATTTCTGCAGCAGCGTCTCATCCGTGCCTTGCCGGCGCGCATTCTCGGTGTCGACCCAGGCGTTGAAGCTGGCGACCAGTTCTTCATTGGTGATCTTGGCTTCAGGGATTTCAACGCCAATGCCGCTGATGATGACGCGATGCATATCCAGTCCGTCCATGCGCAGGCGTTGTCGTTCTCATGTGAACGACCAGGGGGCGCGACACAACACTTTTCTCACCCCACCGGTTTACGCCGGCTTAAACCACAGGCTGTGGCCGGATGTCATCGGGAGTGCTAGCCGGCCCGCTTGGCGACGATGAAAATGCGCGGGAAGCGCAGCAGCACCTTGCCGTTTGCGGTCTTCGGATAGGCCTTGGCGATTTTGGCCGTGTAGCTGTCGAGGAAGATTTTGCGCTCGCCGGCGTCCAGCGGATCGAGGAAAGGCTTCAGCCCCGTCGACTTCACCCATTCGACGATCGCCTCGGCGTCGGTCAGCGGATGATTGTAGGCCGTATGCCAGATATCCACCCGGTCGGAGAGCGGCGACAAGAGATCATAATAGAACGACACCGCCGGCAGCGGTCCGCGCGCAGCACCTGCCATCTTGGCGGCGAACGGCATTTCGGCGGCCGTCTCGCGCATCACCTGATGCGACGGCTCAAGCAGATTGTCGGGCATCTGGACGGCGAGCGCGCCACCGGGGGCGAGAAAGCCCATCAGCCGCTGGAACACTACCGGGTGGGTGGGCAGCCACTGGAATACCGCGTTGGCGAAGATGACGTTGACCGGCTCGGCCGGTCGCCATGTCGAGACATCGGCGAGGTCGAAATTGACGCTGGGCAGGCGCGCCTTCGCCTTCTCGATCATGTCGGGAGAGGTGTCGAAGCCGCTGATATCAGCATCCGGCCAGCGCTCGACCAGCAGCTCGGTCGAATTACCCGGGCCGCAGCCGATGTCGACCACCCGGCGCGGGAAATCCACCGGCACCTGCGCAACAAGATCGCGCGCGGGCCGCGTCCGCTCATCCTCGAATTTCAGATATTGGGCGGCGGACCAGTCAGGTTTTGCGGCTGTGCTGTTCATCGATAAACCTCACGACGGTTGCCAACCTCCACGACCAGCACGACAAGCCGGCTGTCCTGAACTGAGTAATGATCCTGTGGTCACCGACACGAAACCGCCAAGCTTCTTCCTTTGTGCCCGTCAGGCGCTTGGCAAGGGCTCTCGGATTGGGATGCGCTGAAACTCTCTGATTCAGGAACTCCAGGATGCGCCGTTGATCTTTCGTCGAAAGCCGTTCGATGTCTTTCTCGGCGCGCGGCGTGAACTCGACACGCCGGTCATTCAGCGGCAGGCTTCTTGCGACGCTCCTCGGCTTCACGACGTTCGAGCTTCCGGATCACTTCATCCAGCGGAATGCGCACACCGTCATCATCTCTCAGGCGTTCGTCCGCAATTGCGGCGTCGTGCCAATCTTCGATGGCCTCGAGGATCGCTTCGGCTGCAACCTGGTCGGCGGTGCGACCGCTGGCCTTGGCCATTTCGGCCAGCAGTTTCTCGGCTTTTTGCGGCAGTTTGACTGTGATCATGGACGACTCCATCCGATCAATTTAGGTCAAACGCACACCGCCTGCAACGGATCGCCGCAGCCCTACCGCGTCAGCCTCTTGTACGTCATCCTGTGCGGGTTGACGGCCTCGGGGCCGAGCCGGCGGATCTTGTCCTGCTCATAATCCTCGAAATTGCCCTCGAACCATTCGACATGACTGTCACCTTCAAAGGCCAGGATGTGGGTGGCCAGACGGTCGAGGAACATACGATCGTGCGAGATGATGACGGCGCAGCCGCCAAAGTTTTCCAGCGCGTCTTCGAGCGCCGCCAGCGTTTCCGTGTCAAGGTCGTTGGTCGGTTCGTCGAGCAGCAGCACATTGCCGCCGGTCTTCAGCATCTTTGCCAAATGCACGCGATTGCGCTGGCCGCCGGAGAGGTTGCCGACCTTCTGCTGCTGGTCCCCACCACGGAAGTTGAACGACGCGCAATAGGCGCGCGTGTTGGCCTCGAACTTGCCGAGCTTGACCACTTCTGCGCCGCCGGAAATCTCCTCCCACACCGTCTTTGACGGATCGAGCGCATCGCGGCTCTGATCGACATAGCCGAGCTTGACCGTCTCGCCGACGCGGACAGAGCCGGCATCCGGGGTTTCCTGGCCGGTGATCATGCGGAACAGCGTCGTCTTGCCGGCGCCGTTCGGCCCGATAACGCCAACGATGCCGCCCGGCGGCAGTTTGAATTCCAGACCCTCGATCAACAGCGTGTCGCCAAAGCCCTTCGACAAGCCTTCCGCCTCGATCACCACATTGCCGAGCCGCTCGCCATGCGGAATGACGATCTGCGTATCGCTCGGACGCCGCTTGTCGGCTGCATCCAGCAGGTCCTGGAACGCCTGGATACGCGCCTTGGACTTGGTCTGGCGGGCTTTCGGGCTGGACTGGATCCACTCGCGTTCGCGACCGATGGCGCGCTGGCGGGCGTCGTCCTCGCGACCTTCCTGCTTGAGGCGCTTGGCCTTGGCTTCGAGGTACTTGGTGTAGTTGCCCTCATAGGGGATGCCGCGGCCGCGATCGAGCTCGAGAATCCATCCGGTGACATTGTCGAGGAAATAGCGATCGTGGGTGATGATCATCACCGCGCCGGGATAGGCGCGCAGGTGTTTTTCCAGCCACGCCGTGGTCTCGGCGTCGAGATGGTTGGTCGGTTCATCGAGCAGCAAGAGGTCGGGCTGACGCAGCAGCAGCTGGCAGAGCGCGACGCGGCGGCGCTCACCGCCCGAAAGCTTGGTGACCTCGGAATCCTTGGGCGGGCAGCCCAGCGCTTCCATCGCCATCTCGACCTGCTGTTCGAGATCCCACAGGTTTAACCGGTCCATCTCGTCCTGGAGCTTGGCCGACTCGTCAGCCGTCTCGTCGGAGTAGTTCATCATCAATTCGTTGTAGCGCTCGATGATGGCGGTCTTGGCGGCGACGCCTTCCATGATGTTCTCGAACACCGTCTTGTTGGCATCGAGCGCCGGCTCCTGCGCGAGATAGCCTACGGTGGCGCCTTCGGCGAGCCAGGCTTCGCCGTTCCACTCCTTGTCGAGCCCGGCCATGATCTTGAGGATCGTCGACTTGCCCGAGCCGTTGGGGCCGAGGATGCCGATCTTGGCGTCGGGATAGAAGGAGAGATGGACATTCTCAAGCACCTTCTTGGTGCCATAGGCCTTGTTGAGGCCGGCCATGTGATAGATGAACTGGCGTGCCACGCGCGCTTTCCTTGATGATTGACCGAAATGTCGGATTGAATGGAGGTTGGCCGCTATGTAGGCGATGCCGGGCCGAACGGCAATCGCTTTTGCCATTTCAAGCCGGGTGTACACCGCACGTTAAGTTTTCCGCCGGTTGTAGGGAGCGTTGAAATCCCCGGTTAACCCTTCAGCGTCAAAACAGGATCGATCGCTGACCTGTCGCGATCGAAAGTAAAGATCGGACCGAAGGTAGTGCTGAACAGTTTCCTGCTCCTTGCCGAAGCGGTCGTCTACTTCAGCGTCATGGTCACGCTGTTCCGCTTCAGGGATCGCATCGGCCTCGGCGTCTTCGTCTGCGCGCTGGGCGCCATGCATTTCCTCGAAACCTATCTCGCCAGCGTCTTCTATGTCGCCCTGCCCTTCGGCATGGTCTCGCCAGGCTCGGCGGTGCTGTTTTCCGGCAAGCTGGTGATGCTGCTTCTCCTCTACATGAAGGAAGATGCGGCCACGGTGCGCCAGCCGATCTATGGCCTTTTGCTCGGCAACGCTTTGATGATCGGGCTGGTCCTGATCCTGCGCCTGCACGATATTTCAGCCTTTTCCGACGGCAAGCTTCCCGATATCGGCTTCATCGACCAGATGGGCTGGCTGATGGTGTGGGGCACGACGCTGCTCTTCATCGACGCCATCCTGATCATCCTGCTTTACGAAAAGCTCGGGCGTTATCTACGCAGGGCGCCGTTCTCCCGCATCCTGATTTGCGTCGCCTGCGTGCTCACCTTCGACCAGGCCGGATTTTTCAGCGCCCTGCATTTCGTCGCCGGCGCGCCGATTGCGGTCTTCTTCGGCGGCTGGTTCGCCAAGATGGGTGCCGCTTTTGCCTACAGCGCCATGCTTGTCGCCTACCTCAGATGGTTCGAAACGCGTCAGGTCGTGGCACCACGTGGGTTGTCCGACGTCTTCGACACCTTGACCTATCGCGAGCGCTACGAAGCCCTGGTCGAACATGTCGGCCGCGACGGCCTCACCGGCCTGTTGCACAGGGGACGCTTTGACAGCGACGGCGAACGTCTGGTCGCTGTCAGCCTGCGCACTGCCCAACCGCTCAGCCTGCTGATCGTCGACGTCGACCATTTCAAGTCGATCAACGATCGCTTCGGCCATGCCGAGGGCGACAGGGTGCTGAGATCGATCGCCCAGGTGCTGACCCAGGCGGCCGGCGCACAAGATCAGGTTTTCAGGATCGGCGGCGAGGAGTTCGCCATCCTTTGCTCGCAGCCGCATGCGGTCGCCAGGTTGCTCGGAGAAAACCTCCGCCAGGCCGTCAAAGCGTGCGTAAACCGGTTCGACATCAGCGTCAGCGCCGGCATCGCCACTGTCGATGAGACCGTAGGCTCGCTTGCCGATCTCTTCGCCCTTGCCGACGAGCGTCTCTACAGGGCCAAGTCCACCGGGCGTGACCGCGTCGTCGGCGAAGCGCATGACGATGCCGAAGACCTAACTGCGTGGACATTGCCCACGCGTGGCGTCAGCGGATAAGGCTGTCAGCTCCGCTTGCGCTGCTGCAACGCGCCGACCGCAACTGAAACGGCTATCAGCGCGATGGCCAGCCATTTCAGCACGGTGATGATCGGACTGGCATCGATGTCATAAGCGATGAACAACAGAATGCCGGGCACCAGCAGGCCGCACATGACCAGCATGATGCGGTTGATCTGCCAAGACACTTTTGCTGCCAGCGCTTCGTCACCGGCTTCGCCGACAAGACCGGCGCGCATCTCCCGGGAGATGGCCAACGCGCTCGACAGGCGCATGGAGATCGGCAAGCCAAGCCCGATTATGAGGAAGGCACACGCCGCCAGCAGAGCCGAGAATTTGAGCGCGCTGGTGTCGGCCGGCACCGGAAACAAAAGTGTCGCCAGCGGCAGGAAGACACAGACGATGCCGAGCGCGGCAATGGCGATGAAGATCGCGGCATTGACCCAAGTGAACAGCTGGTAGCGGCTTGCCCCGATCGGCGCGGCAAGCACGCGCATGCGCGCCCACTCGGCATCGGTATAGGAAAAGCCCGGCCATTCCATGCGGCCGTCTTTTATGGCGGTCATCCCCCTGGCCCAGAAAGCCAGCCGCGCCAGCGCGCCTGATGTCATGCCACTCATCGCCACCCCCGCCGAATGAAACACATCCAGACCATATCACCGCGTCACTGCCAAGCGGCAGACGGATATCCTACTGGAACCCGGCCGCATCGACCGAGCCCTTCGGACAGCCCGCCTTGGTCGTCGGCGCCGAGGCGAGCATGAGAGTGCTCAGCGAACTGTCGGGGCCGATCGGGCCGGTCAGGCCGAGCGTCAGCTCGCCGATCAGCCGCCTGCCGCTCGACGGATCGACCAGGCAGGAGACACGCACCCGCGCGCCCGCCCCGGCTCCGAAGGCGCTGTCGAAGGTGCTGCGGATCTGGTCCGAAGTCAGTTGCTTGCCGACGTTCCTGGTGAAGAGCTCGCGCACAGGCGAGGCATTCACCGCCCGCATCAGATTCAGCGCCTCGGCAAAATACTCCTGCTGGCTCTTGCCGTAGCAGGTGCCGTGCTTGATCCATTCATGCCGTTCGAGCTTGGAGGCGGTGCCAGGCATCACCTGGTCGAGTTCGGCGCGCGTATTGGCATCGAGGTTGACCGGCGGCAGGTCGGCCCAATGGGCCGGATTGTCATTGGCCTTGTCGCTCGCCGGCACCTGGCAATAGAAATTGCCGTTCGGTTGCGGCCACAGACCATGCAAGGTGAAATGCGACGCGTCGAAGCCGCCCGCCGTCTGCGCCTGGCATTCGGGCTTGCTCGACTTGGTTTCGCAGAAGGCCGGCTGCCAGCTCAGCGCGAAAACATATTCGGGTTTTCCCGAAGCCGCAGGCTTGCCCTGATCGGCGGGCGCGGCCGGCAGGGCGGCTGCGCTGCCGCCGGTGACATGACCGCAGCTGATCTTGACCCAGCGACGCTCAGGATCGGCGCCCGGCACGCGGATGAGGTAATGCGTCGGCGCATCCTTGTTGCCGGCCAGGAGGTCGTAGCTCTGTCCAGCCGTTGTCGCGATATTGCCGGGGTTCTTGCCGCTTTTGATTGCCTGCGTCGCCGGGCAAGCCGCATCGGCCACGAAGGAGCCGCTCATCTTCACATCGGCGCGCGCTAGGCCGACACCGGCCAGCGCCACCAACACCGCACCCCATATCGCCGATATCCGCATTCCAGCACTCCTAGCGTTTCATAGCGCAAGCTAGAAACGTGCGACATGTCAGAATTACGATTTCTTTCGTCCGCCGCAAAAAACAATCGCTCGGTCGATCAGACCCCGCCCTCCTCGACCCGCTTCGTCAACATACGCAGCAGATCAAGCGCTGTCTCGAGCGCGCGAGCCTCGATGCCCTCGCTGATGCGGTTGGCCCAGACATGCTGGCGCGTGCCGATATCCCGGATCGCGGCCCGGCCGGCATCGGTCATCGCCAGGAGCTTCGCGCGGCGGTGCGCCGGGTTGTCCGCATAGGCGGCAAGCCCTTCGGCGGCCAGAATGTCGGCAAGGCGCTGCACGCTCTGGCGGGCAAGCCCCATGTCGCGGGCAATGTCGGCCACCGATTTCGGCTCCTTCAGCACCGCGCCCAGAACCTGCCAGCGCGCCGCCGTCAACCCGGCAGGCTCGGCCAGCCGGTCGGCCGCGTCGAGAAACCCGCCATTCAGCCGGAACACGGCAAGCACCAGTTCGGTGAGCACATCTCCGGCTTCGGTCCTGCTTGTCATTTCTGGCCGGCCTCGATGGTGGAAACGAAAGTGTTGACGGCTTCAGCCACCGCCTCCGGGTTGTCAAGCATCACCCAATGGCCGGAACCGGCGACGGTTCTGTGGCCAATTCCGCTGCGCAGCCGAAACAGGGCCGCCGCATTGTCATTGGCCTCCGTGGCCAGCACGAAGATCGGCCCGCGATAGGCGTCGAGCGTCGGTTCGGGATTCCATTCCGCCAGCGCCTTGCCGACGCCTGCCCGAGCCGCCGGATCGACCACCGCCGCATCGGCGAGGACCTGTTTGCGGACATCTTCATTGGGGCCGGCGATCGAGGTGTAATAAGCGCTCAGGACACCGCCGCCGTTTGGCCCCGCCAGATCGCGCACGAACCCGTCGCGAATCTCTTTGGGCAGGGCGCGCGGATCGGTCGCCGGATCGACCAGCAGGATGCCGGCAACACGGTCGGCATGGCCGGCGGCATAGGCGAGCGCGGCCCCACTGCCGCCGCTATGTGCAACGAGGACAAACCGCTTCAGGCCGAACGCATCGGCCACCGCACCGATATCGTCGGCACGGCCGTCATAGCCGTAGTCGGCATCAGCTGCAGGCGCCGATGCGCCATGGCCGCGAAAATCGAAGGCGACCGCCTCACGGCCACCTGCGGTGAGCTGCATCACCCGGTTCCACTGTGTGGCGCGGCTGCAGTCGCCATGCGCGAACAGGATCGGCAGGCCGTCGCCGGATTTGATGTCGTAGCCGGCAAGCTGGCCCTGCGGGCCGGCAATGGTTGAGGTCTTCATGGTCATCTCCCTGGTCTGGCTGGAAGCAATGCCGGGCAGGAGCATTGCGGATGAAAGGCTCGCCAGCAGAAACGCGCGGCGCGAAACGGTTTTCATGGTCATGCTCCGATCCAATTGACAGTATGCTGTCATATAACCAAATTGACAGCAAGCTGTCAATAGTGACCCCGGCTGATTTCGACCTCCCCTTGACGTCGGTCCCGCCGTCGCCCAACAGTCGCCGAGGAGCGAGACATGGCATTTGACAAGCAGACGACGCTGGCCTCTCCGACCGGGGCCACGCTCAACCTCTATGTGAAGCACGCGGGGGGCTCTCCACGCGCGGTAGTCCAGGTCAATCACGGCCTGGCCGAACATGCGGCGCGCTATGCCCGCTTCGCCGATTACCTCAGCACCCGCGGCTTTCATGTCTACGTCCACGACCATCGCGGCCATGGCGCGACCAAGGCGCCCGATGCCCCGCTCGGCAGGTTCGCCGGCACAGGCGGCCCGGCCAAGGTGATCGCCGATGTCGATGCCGTCCACGATTTGATCGCAAGGGAGCAGCCCGGCCTGCCGGTCATCCTGTTCGGCCATTCGATGGGTGCGTCGGTGGCGCTCAACTACCTGCTGGCGCACTCGCCGCGCGTTCACGCCGCGGCGATCTGGAACGGCAATTTCTCACAAGGCTTGCTCGGCCGGCTTGCGCTCGCCATCCTCGCTTATGAGCGCTTCAGGCTCGGCTCCGATGTCCCCTCACGCATCTTGCCCAGGCTGACCTTCCAGGCCTGGGGCAAGGCGGTGCCCAGCCACAAGACGCTCTTCGACTGGCTGTCGCGCGACGAGGCAGAAGTGGCGAAATACATTGCCGACCCGCTGTGCGGCTGGGATGCCTCGATCTCGATGTGGCGCGATGTCGTGGAGATGGCGCAGAAAGGCGGCAAGGATGCGGGCTTTGCCGGCATCAGGCGCGACCTGCCCGTCAGCATCGTCGGCGGCGAGAAGGATCCGGCCTCCGACTATGGCAAGGGCATCGACCATCTCGCCAAGCGCATGCGTGCGATGGGCTTTTCGAATCTGGTTTCAAAGGTTTACGCCGACACCCGCCACGAAAGCTTGAACGAGGTGAACCGCGATGTCGTCATGGACGATTTCGCTGCCTGGGCCGATAGCGTGCTCAAACGCTGACATCGCTGGCCCACCGCAAGGCCCGTGACAGCGGCATCCCGGGTTGATAGAGGCTGCGGTTCCGACCCGTTTTTGGTGATTTATGGCTGAACCTCCGCTGAAAGGCGTCCGCGTCGTCGAACTCGCCCGCATCCTGGCCGGCCCGTGGGCAGGACAATTGCTGGCCGATCTCGGCGCCGATGTCATCAAGGTCGAGAGCCCCGATGGCGGCGACGATACCCGCAAATGGGGTCCTCCCTTCGTCATGAGCCATGATGGCGAGAACCTGTCGGCCGCCTATTACCACTCCTGCAATCGCGGCAAGCGCTCCATCGCCGTCGATTTCTCGACGCCCGAAGGGGCCGAGACGGTGCGCCGGCTGGTTGCCACGGCCGACATTCTGATCGAGAACTTCAAGCTCGGCGGCCTCAAGAAATACGGGCTCGATTACGAGAGCCTGAAGGCGATCAATCCAAAGCTCGTCTACTGCTCGATCACCGGCTTCGGCCAGGATGGGCCTTACGCACCCCGCGCCGGCTATGATTTCATCATCCAGGCCATGGCCGGCATGATGTCGATCACCGGCGAGGTCGGGCGCGAGCCGCAAAAAGCCGGCGTCGCCATATCGGACATCTTCACCGGCCTCTATTCGGTGATCGCCATCCAGGCAGCGCTTCGCCATGCCGAAAAGACCGGCCAGGGACAGCATATCGACATGGCGCTGTTCGACACGCAGATTTCCGCACTCGGCAACCAGAACCTCAACTATCTCGTCTCCGGCAAGGCGCCGGTGCAGATGGGCAATGCGCATATGAACATTGCGCCCTATGAGGTTGTCCCGGTCAGGGACGGCCATATCATCCTGGCGGTCGGCAATGACGGCCAGTTCGCCAAATTCTGCGCCGCCGTCGGACTCGACCATCTCTCAGCGAATCCCGATTTCGCCACCAATCCGGCCCGCGTCGCCAACCGGGTGAAATTGCGCGAGCACATGATCGAGACGCTGAAGAACTGGGACCGAGACCCGTTGCTGGCCAAGCTCGAAGCGGCAAGCGTGCCGGCGAGCCCGATCAACAATATCGGCCAGATGTTTGCCGACCCGCAGACGATCGCACGCGGCATGCGCCTCGACCTCGACGATGGCCATGGCAATCGTCTGCCCTCGGTGCGCGCGCCGATGGTGATGTCCGGCACACCGCTGGTCTATGAACGCCCTTCGCCACGCCTTGGCGAACATACCGAAGAAATTCTTGCCGAACTGGAGAAGTCTGGACGATGAAGACCGGTGGACAACTGATTGTCGACGCACTCGAGGCGAACGGCACCGACCGCATCTTCTGCGTGCCCGGCGAATCCTATCTCGCGGTGCTCGACGCATTGCATGACTCGCCCATCCGCACCATTGTCTGCCGACAGGAAGGCGGCGCCGCCATGATGGCCGACTGCCAGGGGCGGCTGACCGGCCAGCCCGGCATCTGCTTCGTCACCCGCGGCCCCGGCGCCACCAATGCGTCGGCCGGCATTCACATTGCCATGCAGGATTCGATACCCGTCATCCTGTTCATCGGCCAGGTCGCCAGCCACGCCAAGGAGCGCGAGGCTTTCCAGGAGGTCGACTACAAGCGCTTCTTCGGCGACATCGCCAAATGGGTGGTGGAGATCGACGATGCCGCGCGCATCCCCGAACTCGTCACCCGCGCCTTTGCTGTCGCGACATCGGGCCGCCCCGGCCCCGTCGTCGTCTCGCTGCCGGAGGACATGCTGACCAGTCTTGTCGACGCGCCCGCGGCCTTGCCGCACACGCCGGTCGAAACCCGGCCCGGCGAAGCCGAACTCGATGCTTTGGAAAAGCTTCTGGCCAAAGCCAAGCGTCCCTTCGTCATCCTCGGCGGCACACGCTGGGACGAGGAAGCGGTGGCACGTATGCGCACCATTGCCGAGGCCTGGTCGCTGCCGGTCGGCTGCTCCTTCCGCCGCCAGATGCTGTTCGACCATCTGCACCCGAACTATGCCGGCGATGTCGGCATCGGCATCAACCCGAAGCTGGCCACCGCCATCAAGCAGGCCGACCTGGTGCTGCTGATCGGCGGCCGCATGGGCGAGATGCCGTCCTCCGACTATACGTTGCTGAAGAGCCCTTACCCCGACCAGACGCTGGTCCATGTCCATGCCGATGCCGGCGAACTCGGCCGCGTCTACCGGCCGACCCTGGCGATCAACGCTTCGCCTTCGGCCTTCGTCGAGGCTTTTGCCAAGCGCAAGCCAACCTCCACGCCAGCCTGGGCGGATGAGACAGCGAAAGCACACGCTGCCTACCTCGACTGGTCGACGCCGCCTGAGACCGGCCCCGGCCCGGTCCAGATGGGGCCGATCATGAACTATCTGGAAAAGATTTTGCCCGATGACGCCATTTTCACCAACGGCGCCGGCAATTACGCCACCTGGGTGCACCGCTTCCACCGCTTCCGCCGCTTCGCCACCCAAGGCGCGCCGACCTCCGGTTCGATGGGTTACGGCACCCCGGCTGCGGTCGCCGCCAAGGCGCTCCATCCCGACCGCACCGTGATCGCCTTTGCCGGCGACGGCTGCTTCCTGATGAACGGACAGGAATTCGCTACCGCCGTGCAATACGACCTGCCGATCATCGTTATCGTCGTGAACAACGGCATCTACGGCACCATCCGCATGCACCAGGAGCGCGACTATCCCGGCCGTGTCGTCGCCACCGATCTGAAGAACCCTGACTTTGCCGCTCTTGCCCGCGCCTATGGCGGCCACGGCGAGACGGTCGAGAACACGGCAGATTTTGCCCCTGCCTTCGAGCGTGCCCGCGCCAGCGGCAAGCCGGCGATCGTCGAAATCAGGCTCGACCCCGAGGCGATCACGCCGACGCGGACGATGACGCAGATCCGCGACAAGAGCTGAGAAGTTAGCAGCGAAAGCCGAGTTCCGTCACACCCCCCTCTGTCCTGCCGGACATCTCCCCCTCAAGGGGGGAGATTGGATGTCATGTCGCCCTTCGCCAATCTGCAGCGTTGCAGACAGGGCGCTATGGTCAGAGCTGCTGATCTCCCCCCTTGAGGGGGAGATGTCCGGCAGAACAGAGGGGGGTGCTGTCCCGCCGACGCTGCCAAGACGATCGCCCCTTTCCTGATATCTACAAGCGAGCTATCAGACCGCTGCCAGCGCCTGCGTCAGGTCGGCGATAAGATCGTCCGGATGCTCGACGCCGATCGACAGCCTGACCGTGGTCTCCAGCACGCCAATGCGCTGGCGCACGTCGAAGGGAATGCCGGAGTGCGTCATCGCCGCCGGGTGGCTGGCGAGTGACTCCGTGCCGCCGAGGCTCACCGCCAGCTTGAATATTTGCAGCCCGTTGAGAAATGCGAAGGCCGCCTTCTCTCCGCCTTTGATATCGAAAGAAAATGTCGACCCGGCGCCGCTGCATTGCGCCTTGTAGGCCCGTCCCGCTGCCGTATCCTCGCCCAGGAACGGCAGGTAATGCACCTTCTCGACCTTGGCGTGATCGCGCAGGAATTCGGCCACGAGCCGCGCATTGTCGTTGGCGCGCTCCATGCGGATGGACAGCGTCTCCAGCGAGCGGCCGAGCATCCAGCAGGAATGCGGGTCGAGTTGCGTGCCGATGGCGCCGCGCAGCGCCTTGATCGGCTTGGTCACCGCCTTGCTGCCCATCGCCGCACCGGCGATCAGGTCGGAATGGCCGCCGACATATTTGGTCAGCGAATAGACGGAGACATCCGCGCCATGTTCGATCGGTCGCTGGAACACCGGGCCGAGCAGCGTGTTGTCGCAGACGATGATCGGCGTTGATCCTTGGCTTGCGCCGATCTCGTCGGCAAACTTCCGGATCAGTGCGATGTCGACCAGGCTGTTGGTCGGATTCGACGGCGTTTCGATGAGAATGACCGAGACACGCCCCTTCGCCACCGCTGCATCAGCAGCGGCCCGCACCGCCTTCTCGTCGACGCCGTCGGCGAAGCCGACAGCGCCGATGCCGAAGCCGGACAGCGTGCGCGTCAAAAGCGTCTCGGTGCCGCCGTAAAGCGGCTGCGAATGCAGGATGACATCGCCCGGCCGGGCATAGGCGAGCAGCGTCGTGGCGATCGCCGACATGCCCGACGAGAACAGGATGCAGGCGTCCGTTCCCTCATAGACCGCCAGCCGGTCCTCGACGATCTCCGAGTTGGGATGATTGAAGCGCGAATAGACCAGGCCGGACGCCGTGCCGCTCGGCGGCTCCTTGCGGCCGGATGTGTAGTCGAAGAAGTCGCGTCCCTCCTCCGCCGATTTGAACACGAAGGTCGAGGTCAGGAACACCGGCGGCTTGACGGCGCCTTCCGACAGTTGCGGATCGAAGCCATAGCTCAACATCAACGTTTCCGGATGGAGCTTGTGGTTGCCGATGTGGGTTTTCGACGGGCGCGGCGCGGTCATGGCTTTTCCTGCGTTCTGGAGGAGTCTCGTCCAGCAATTTATGCGATCCCGGTCCACCAGTCCTTGCTATTTTCGGCCTCGCATGGCTGCATTCCGGCAACAAATTGCCGAGCGAGAGCAAAAGTGCAACAGAAGATAGCCGACGATTTCGACCGCAAGATCCTGCGCGAGCTGCAGGCCGACGCCCGCATCACCAACAATGAGCTGGCGGAGCGCATCGGCCTGTCGCCGTCGCCATGTTTGAGGAGGGTACGCCGGCTGGAGGAGGCCGGCATCATCAGGGGCTATACCACGTTGGTCGACCCGGCCGCCTTCGGGTGGAACATGGTCGCCATCGCCACCGTCCGGCTCAGCCGCCAGAACGAGGACGAGATCGTCATGTTCGAGGACGCCATCCGCGGGTGGGAAGAGGTGCTGGAATGCCACCTCGTCACCGGGGCGCGCGACTATGTGCTGAAGGTGGTGACCGGCAGCCTCGAACAGTACGAGCGCTTCATCAAGGAAAAGATCGCGCGGCTGAAATGCGTCGCTTCGATCGAGACCAGCTTCGTCATGAACACCATAAAGGAACGGCGCCTCTGACATTTGGTCAAAGGCGCCGCTCTCGAGGTCGAAATTGCCTGGCCAGGCTTATTTGATCGCCTTGTCGGTGATGGCCGTGGTGTAGGCGCCGGTCGGCGCCTTGGTGATGATCTTCTGGTCGAGCAGCGCCTTGGCGGTGCGCTCGTAGGTCGCCGGGTCGAGCTTGCCGTCGGCATTGTCGATCAGCTTGGCGACTTCGCTCATCATCCGCTTCTGGTGGTTTTCGTCCTGGCCACCGCCGTCCATGACAATGCCCGCGGCCTCGTCATTGTTGTCGATGGCATATTTCCAGCCCTTCATCGAGGCGCGCACGAAACGCACCATCTTGTCTTCGAAAGCCGGATCCTTGAGCTTGTCTTCCGAGGCATAGAGCCCGTCCTCAAGCAGGTCGTTGCCCATCGCCGAGTAGTTGAACACGGTGAGCTGGTCCGGCTTGTAGCCGGCATCGATCAGCTGCCAGTACTCGTTGTAGGTCATGACCGAAATGCAATCCGCCTGCTTCTGGATCAGCGGCTGCACGTCGAAGCTCTGCTTCAAAACCGTGACGCCGTCCGGGCCGCCTTCGGTCTTCAGGCCGAGCTTGTTCATCCAGGCGTAGAATGGATATTCGTTACCGAAGAACCAGACGCCCAGCGTGTGACCCTTGAAATCGGCTTCGGTCTTGATCGGGCCGTCCTTCGGGCAGACCAGCTCCATACCGGCCTTCTTGAACGGCTGGGCGATGTTGACCAGCGGCACGCCCTTTTCGCGCGCGGCGAGCGCCCCGCCCATCCAGTCGACGATGACGTCGGCGCCACCGCCGGCGATCACCTGCTCGGGTGCGATATCGGGACCGCCCGGCTTGATGTCGACGTCGAGGCCTTCGGCTTCATAAAAACCCTTGGCCTTGGCGACATAGTAGCCGGCAAACTGCGCCTGCGTGACCCATTTCAGCTGCAAGGTCACCTTGTCGGCGGCCATTGCCTGGAACGCGGCCAGCGACATCGCGCCGGCCAGCATCGGAATGATCAGTCTTTTCATGTTTTTACCCTCTGAAGTTAACACCCGAACCCACCGCCCTATCCACCACGGACAGAGGGATGCCAAAACGTGACGGCTCTCTCGACGAGAGCGACCACGCCATAAAAGACCGAACCCGCCAGTGCTGCAACTGCGATTTCGGCCCAGACCATATCGATGTTCATCCGCCCGACCTCGGTCGAGATGCGAAAGCCCATGCCGACCACAGGCGTGCCGAAGAACTCGGCGACGATGGCGCCGATCAGCGCCAGCGTCGAGTTGATCTTCAGCGCGTTGAAGATGAAGGGCGCTGCCGCCGGCAGCCGGAGCTTCAAGAGTGTTGGCCAGTAGCCCGACGCATAGGTGCGCATCAGGTCGCGCTCCATATGGCCGGAGGCGGCAAGACCGGCAACCGTGTTCACCAGCATTGGGAAGAAGGTCATGATGATGACGACCGCGGCCTTGGACGGCCAGTCGAAGCCGAACCACATCACCATGATTGGCGCCACACCGATGATCGGCAGCGCCGAGACCATATTGCCGATCGGCAGCAGACCGCGGCGCAGGAACGGCACGCGGTCGGCCGCAATCGCCACCAGGAAGCCGGCGCCGCTGCCGATGACATAACCGAAGATCACCGCCTTGAAGATGGTCTGCCTGATATCGGCGCCGAGCACCGGCAGGGAACTGGCGATGCGCACACCGATGGCGCTCGGCGGCGGCAAAAGGATGAAGGGAATGCCGGCGCCACGCGTCACCGCTTCCCATATGATCAGGATCCAGGCGCCGAAGATCGCCGGGATGATGAGGCGCAGCGCCATCCGCGCCCCTTTTGCCATCGGGCGAAGCCCCGACAGCACCGCCACACAGCGCCAGGCCAGCAGCCAGGCAGCGGCGAGCAGCAGGAAATACGGCGCCAATGCCGTGCCTTCGAAACCTGTAATGCCCGAGATCAGCATCCAGGCGACGAGATGAGCGCCGATGAACAGCACCGCAGCCTCGGCCAGCGGCGAAATCCTGATCATCGAGATCAGCCCCGCCAGCACGGCCAGGCCGATCATCGGGGTCTTTATACCGAAATAGGGGTAGTCGAAACTTGCCGTCGGGTCTGCAAGGGTGGCCGCTTCCGGCTTCGACATCGCGCCGAGCGCGACGGCGACGAGGCACAGCGCAATGGCCAGCACGGCTTGCCAGGAGGGCTTCAGCCAGTTCATGCCGGCCTCCCGCCCATCGCGCGGTCAACGAGGCGCCCGGCTATGCCGACCACCATGACCAGAAGGGCCGCCACCACCGAGCCCGCCACAAGGGCGGACCAGATGTCGATGGACTGGCTGTAATAGGCGCCTGCCAAAAGCTTGGCGCCGATGCCGGCGACAGCACCGGTCGGCAGTTCGCCGACAATGGCGCCGACCAGGCTCGCCGCCACCGCCACCTTCATCGAGGTGAACAGGAACGGCACCGAGGCCGGCACCCGCAGCTTCCAGAAGGTCTGCGAGACACTGGCATTGTAGGTGTGCATCAGGTCGAGATGCATGAGTTCGGGCGAGCGCAGGCCCTTCACCATGCCCACCGTCACCGGGAAGAACGACAGGTAGGTCGAGATCATCGCCTTTGGGATCAGACCGCTGATGCCGATCGCCCCCAGCACGACGATGATCATCGGCGCCACCGCCAGAATGGGAATCGTCTGGGAGGCGATGATCCACGGCATCAGGCTGCGGTCGAGCGTCGCCACATGCACGATGCCAACCGCGATGACGATGCCGAGCGCCGTGCCGAAGGCAAAGCCGAGCAACGTCGACGACAGGGTCACCCAGGCATTGTAGACGAGGCTTCGGCTCGATGTGATGGGCCGCAGGAAGGTGTTCTCGAAGAAGTTCACCGCCACCTGATGCGGCGCCGGCAGCGTCGGCTTGGGCTGCGACAGCGTCTTGCCGATGAATTCGACGGTGCCGTGGGTTTCCCCGGCGCGCCGGTCGAGGTCGCGCTGGAAGGGCGCGTTTAGGATGACGGCGAAGACATACCAGAGCACCACCACGCCCAGGAGGATGGAGGTCACGGGGATGAGTTTTTCGCGGAAGGTGTCCATCAGGCGCGCTCCCCTTCTCCTCTCCCCGCCGGGAAGAGGGTGGCCGGAGCGAAGCGGAGGCCGACCACCTCCGCGTTCGTCATCCTAGGGCGGAGCGACGCGAAGCGTCGTGCAGACCCTAGGATCCATTCCGTGACGTTGGCCGAGGGGTATAAGCGGTTGAGAATGTTCGCCTTCGCGGGCGCAGCGGCGTGTGCACCGTTTTGCACCGTTGCGGACCGTATAGGTAACGGCATGGATCCTAGGGTCTGCGCCGCGTCGCTTCGCTCCTTGCTTCGCCCTAGGATGACGAAGGCGTGGCGGCGACGTCCGCACTCATTCGCTACCCCCTCAATCATCATAGCTGTGCCCTGCCCTCAAGCCATCGCGTACCCTGGCCGCGATCGCCAAAAATTCCGGCGTCTCGCGGATGTCCAGTGGCCGCTCCTTTGGCAGCGTCGATTCGATGATGTCGGTAACCCGACCTGGGCGCGGCGACATGACGACGATGCGCGTCGACAGATACACCGCCTCGGGGATGGAATGGGTGACGAAGCAGATCGTCTTGTTGGTGCGCGCCCACAATTCCAGAAGCTGTTCATTGAGATGGTCGCGCACGATCTCGTCCAGCGCGCCGAAGGGCTCGTCCATCAGCAACAGGTCGGCGTCGAAGGCGAGCGCGCGGGCGATCGAAGCGCGCTGCTGCATGCCGCCGGAAAGCTGCCAGGGGTATTTCTTCTCGAAGCCGGAGAGGTTGACGAGCTCCATCGTTCGCTTGATGCGCTCGGCCTGCTCCGCTCTCGAAAGGCCGATGATCTCCAGCGGCAGCGCCACGTTACGCTCGATCGTGCGCCACGGGAAAAGGGCTGCCGCCTGGAAGACGTAGCCATAAGCGCGTTTCTCGCGCGCCTGTTCCGGCGTCATGCCGTTGACCGAGATCGTGCCCGATGTCGGTTTTTCCAGATCGGCGATGACGCGCAGCAAGGTGGTCTTGCCGCAGCCCGATGGGCCGATGAAGGAGACGAACTCGCCCTTGCCGATGGTCAGGTCGACATTGGAGAGCGCCTCTACCGGACCGTCATTGGTCTGAAAGGTAAGGCCAAGTCTGCTTGCCGAGACGACGGCTGGCGATTGTCCCGTCATCGCTTGCTGCCTGCCTCTCGCAGCCGCCCAGGATGAAATGCCGTTGCATTCGCGTTGATGTTGCTTTCCACTCGTCCAATCCCACCCAATCGACGCCCGGAGCCTTGCCGATGTCGCCCAAACCCACTTGTCACCTTATCCGTCCTGAAAGCACTTATGAAGGCAAGCAGGGACTGACCTATTTTGCCGGCATTGCAGCCGAGACGGTCGGCTCGTCCGGCATCTGCATGCATCTGCTCACCCTGCCGCCTGGCGCCCGCGCCAAGGCGCATCTGCATGAAAGCCATGAGACGGCGATCTATGTGCTCTCGGGCGAGGTCCACACATGGTATGGCGACAGGCTCGAGAACCACATCGTCGTCAAGGCCGGCGACCTCTTCTACATCCCGGCCGGCGTACCGCATCTGCCGGCCAATCTGAGCAACGCCCCGTCCTCGGCCGTCATCGCCCGCACCGATCCCAATGAACAGGAAAGCGTCGTCCTGTTGCCGGAACTGGATGCGCTGGTGGCCTGACGCTGACGGGACTGCCGTCATTTGCACCGCGCCACTTCGCCCATGACATTGCCGTCGTCGTCGGCGACCGTCAGCTTCTTGGCGTTCTTGGCGCTGCGCTTGATGGTGAATTTGGTCGGCTCCTGTCCTTCTTCGCCTTCCGCCTCGCATGTTGCCGTCACCACCAGCGACCCATCAGCCTGCGCCTGCTTGTCCGTGAAGGTGCAGGCGCTGGCGGCGGTGACCAATGCCTCGTCGGTCAAAAGCAGCATCCGATCGGCGGCGACTTCCTGGCCGTTGCGGTTGATGCAGCCATATTTGTCCCCATAGGGTTTCGTCAGGTCGATGCCTGCCGCAAGGGCCTGACCCGCAGCCAGAACGACTACCATCGCAACAGACGGCCCCAAACCGCGCGCGCTCATTCCCCCAGCTCCAACGTCACGAACACGGTTGCAACGGCCCCATTTCTTCAAGACCGGGAATGGTCACGAAGAACCCACCCTCGCCCTTGTTGGTGACCACAACGGTTTCAGCCGTCGTCCCCGCCTCGCCTTCGGCGGAACAGGTCGCATCAAGCGATTGCGTGCCCGGCGCCCACGTCAATTGCTGCGCGAACCGGCAGCCGCTGCCATAGGTCTCGATGCCTTCGGCGGTCAGCACGATATAATCGTCCCGGCCCTGAAAACCGGCCTTTGCAAAGACACAGCCGGCATCGTTGCCCCAGGAGCCGGCCAGCCTCTCGGCCCCTGTTGCCGGACCAGCGACCACCATCGCCACGACCAGTGAAATGAGCGCCCCCGGGCTCCGCAACGTCAAACGCCTGTCGCCGGAATGCCGGTGCGTTCCACCTTGCGCGGCGCGGTAATGTCCTTCCAGGTCGACAGAGCCCGGTTGACCGCCGCGTTCGGCTCGCGGGCGACGAATTCGCCATGGCCGGGCTTGGCCTTGACCTCCGCTTCCTCGACCGACAATTCGCCGCGCGAAAAGACGAAGCGCGGCAGGCCGGTCACCTCAAAACCTTCGAAGACGTTGTAGTCGATCACCGACTGCTGCTTCTTCGACGTGATGGTCTTCTTGGCGCTGGGGTCCCACACCACGATGTCGGCGTCCGCGCCTTCGATGATGGCGCCCTTCCTAGGATACATGTTAAGGATCTTGGCGATGTTGGTCGAGGTCACCGCAACGAACTCGTTCATCGTCAGCCGGCCGGTGTTGACGCCGGTCGTCCACAGCACCGGCAAGCGGTCTTCAAGCCCGCCGGTGCCGTTCGGAATCTTGGTGAAATCGCCGACGCCGTTGCGCTTCTGCTTGGTGGTGAAGGCGCAGTGGTCGGTCGCCACCACTTGCAGCGATCCGGCCTGCAGGCCGGCCCACAGCGAATCCTGGTGCAGCTTGTTGCGGAAGGGCGGACTCATGACGCGGCGCGCCGCATGGTCCCAATCCTTGTCGAAATACTCGCTTTCATCCAGCGTCAGATGCTGGATCAGCGGCTCGCCGAAAACCCGAATGCCCTTCTGGCGGGCGCGGCGGATGGCTTCGTGGCTCTGCTCGCAGGACACATGCACGACATAGAGCGGCACGCCGGCCATGTCGGCGATCATGATGGCGCGGTTGGTCGCCTCGCCCTCCACTTCCGGCGGCCGCGAATAGGCGTGTCCCTCGGGGCCATTATTGCCGGCTGCGAGCAGCTTTTGCGACAGCGCCGCAACCACGTCGCCATTCTCGGCATGAACGAGCGGCAGCGCGCCGAGATCGGCGCAGCGCTGGAACGACGCGTACATCTCGTCGTCGTCCACCATCAGCGCGCCCTTGTAGGCCATGAAATGCTTGAACGAGGTAATGCCCCTGTCGACGACGGTGGCCATCTCGTCGAACACCTGCTTGCCCCACCAGGTGATCGCCATGTGGAAGGAGTAGTCGCAGGCAGCCTTCGAGGTCTTGTTGTCCCACATCTGCAACGCTTCCAGCAGCGATTGCTGCGGCGCCGGCAGGCAGAAATCGACCACCATCGTGGTGCCACCGGAAAGGGCCGCACGCGTCCCGGACTCGAAATCGTCGGCCGAATAGGTGCCCATGAACGGCATTTCGAGATGGGTGTGCGGATCGATGCCGCCCGGCATGACGTAACAGCCGCTGGCGTCGAACTCATGGTCGCCATGCAGGTTCGAGCCGATGGCGACGATCTTGCCGTGCTGCATCAGCACATCGGCCTTCCAGGTGCGGTCGGCGGTGACGATGGTGCCGTTTCGGATGACTTTGGTCATTGTCGTGTTCCCTTGTTCTCTTCGCGCTTCTTGTGAGCGTCGTTTTGAATACAGATCTTAGTTCACGCCACGATCCCCGCTGTCTCTACCACCGCATGGAACAGCACGTCGGCGCCGGCGCCGGCCCATTCCTTGGTGATTTCCTCGGCCTCGTTGTGTGACAACCCGTCAACGCAGGGGCACATCACCATGGCGGTCGGCGCGACGCGGTTGATCCAGCAGGCGTCGTGGCCGGCGCCGGATACGAGGTTGCGGTGGGAATAGCCGAGCCGCTCGGCGGCGTCGCGGATCGCCTTGACGCAGCCGGCATCGAAGGTGACCGGATCGAAAGCGCCGACCTGCTCGACCTTGTACTGGATGTCGAGCGCCTCACAGATCGTGTCGATGCCTTCGCGTATGCGCCCATCCATCGCGTCCAGCACTTCCTTCTCGGGCGAGCGGATGTCGATGGTGAAGACGGTGCGCCCGGCGATGATGTTGCGCGAGTTCGGAAACACCTCCATGTGGCCGACCGCGCCGACGGCGTCGGGCTGGTAGTCCATGGCGATCTCGTGCACCAGTTCGATGACCCGAGCCATGCCGAGCCCGGCATTGCGGCGCTTGGGCATCGGGGTCGAGCCGGTATGCGCCTCCTTGCCGGTCAGCGTTACCTGCAGCCATTTCAGGCCCTGGCCGTGGGTGACGACGCCAATGTCGATGCCTTCGTCCTCGAGGATCGGCCCCTGCTCAATATGCAGTTCGAAGAAGGCGTGGATCTTGCGATCACCGACTTTCTCGGTGCCTTTCCAGCCGATGCGCTCCAGTTCCTCGCCAAATTTCCTGCCCTGTTTATCAGTGTGCTGATACACGTCCGCCTGATCGAGCACACCGGCAAACACGCCGGACGCCATCATAGCCGGGGCAAAGCGCGAGCCTTCCTCATTGGTCCAGTTGGTAACGACGATCGGATGCCTGGTCTGGATGCCGAGATCGTTAAGCGAGCGAATAATCTCCAGCCCGCCGAGCACGCCGAGCACGCCGTCATATTTGCCGCCGGTCGGCTGCGTGTCGAGATGGCTGCCGACATAAACCGGCGGCAGGCTGGGATCAGCGCCTTCCCGGCGGGCAAACATGGTGCCCATTTCGTCGAGCCCCATTTCGAGCCCGGCCGCCTCGCACCAGCGCTTGAACAGATGCCGTCCCTCGCCGTCCTCGTCGGTCACGGTCTGGCGATTGTTGCCGCCGGCAATACCGGGGCCGATCTTCGCCATCTCCATGATGGAATCCCACAAACGGTCTGAATTGATTCGCAGATTCTCGCCTGGGGCGGCCATTCAAAGTCCTCTCATTTCATATAGCCAACCGGGCGGCGGTTCCCGCCGCCGCCCGACTGGCTGGATAGATTAGTCGATCGCCCTCAGCACTTCTCTGACATGGTCGATCAATTCGTTGATCTGGCCCTTGGTGATGATCAGTGGCGGCGACAGCGCGATGATGTCGCCGGTGGTGCGGATCAGCGCGCCGCGCTCGAACGCCTTTACGAAGGCCGAGAAGGCCCGCTTGGTCGGGCTGCCTGCGATCGGCGCCAGTTCGATCGCGCCGATCAGGCCGATGTTCCTGATGTCGATGACATGCGGCTCGCCCTTCAGCGAATGCAGCGCATCTTCCCAGTACGGCGCCAGTTCCTCGCCGCGGGTGAGCAGGCCCTCTTCCTTGTAGGTGTCGAGCGTGCCGAGCGCCGCGGCGCACGCAATCGGATTGCCCGAATAGGTGTAGCCGTGGAAGAACTCGATCATGTGCTCGGGGCCGGTCATGAAGGCGTCGTGGATTTCCTTCTTCACGAACACCGCGCCCATCGGGATGACGCCGTTGGAGACGCCCTTGGCGGTGGTCATGATGTCGGGCGTGACGCCGAAATAATCCGCTGCGAACGGCGCGCCGAGACGGCCGAAACCGGTGATGACCTCGTCGAAGATCAGCAAAATGCCGTGCTTGGTGCAGATCTCGCGCAGTTTCTGCAGATAGCCCTTCGGCGGCAGGATGACGCCGGTGGAGCCGGCGACCGGTTCGACGATGACGGCGGCGATGGTCGAGGCGTCATGCAGGGCAACGATGCGCTCCAGCTCGTTGGCGAGTTCCGCGCCATATTCCGGCACGCCCTTGGAGAAGGCGTTCTTTTCCGGCAGATGCGTGTGCGGCATGTGGTCGACGCCGCCGAGCAGCGTGCCGAACATCTTGCGGTTGGTGACGATGCCGCCGACCGAGATGCCGCCGAAATTGACGCCGTGATAGCCGCGTTCGCGGCCGATCAGGCGGGTGCGCGCGCCCTCGCCCTTCACACGGTGATAGGCGATCGCCATCTTCAGCGCCGTTTCGACCGATTCCGAACCGGAATTGGTGAAGAAGACATGGTCCATGCCCTTGGGCGCGAGATCGACCAGGCGGTTTGCCAGTTCGAACACGATCGGGTGTCCCATCTGGAAGGCCGGCGCATAGTCGAGTTCGGCCGCCTGATGCTGGATCGCTTCCGTGATCTTGGGACGGCAATGGCCGGCATTGACGCACCAGAGGCCGGCGGTGCCGTCGAGCACCTTGCGGCCGTCGCTGGTGGTGTAGTGCATGTCCTTGGCGGACACGAACATGCGTGGCGCCTGTTTGAACTGCCGGTTCGCCGTGAACGGCATCCAGAATGCGCTGAGATCGTTCGGCGTGACTTTCAGCCGGTTGGACATGACCAAGACTTCCCCTTGTAACCTGTTTCGGTGCGGCTAACGCTTGGTCTTTCCAAAGCTTGGTCTTTGCTGCGTTTTCATGCTACGCAAATTTTTGACCGATTGGACAAACGTTAGCACCGCCCTGTCGGCGGTCAAGGGATTACTAGCGGAAATGCGGCCTGCGAAGTGCGCTCCACGGGTAAGAGAAAAACTGGTCCAGAGAATTGGTCCAGATGAACCCTGCGGCCAAGGCTTGCAGGGGTGAGCGGCGCCATGGAAGGCTCAGCCCCTCGCCGCACCCGCATCCAGCAGGAAAAGCGCGAACTGATCCTGGAGGCAGCCCTCGAAGTCTTCTCCGCCAACGGCTTTCGCGGTTCGACCATCGACCAGATCGCCGAGGCCGCCGGGATGTCGAAGCCGAACCTGCTCTACTATTTCCGCCGCAAGGAAGACATCCACGAAACGCTGATGGAGCGGCTGCTGGCGACGTGGCTGGCGCCGCTGCGTGAACTCGACGACATCGGCGACCCCCTGACCGAGCTCAGGAGCTACATCCGGCGCAAGCTCGAAATGGCGCGTGATTTTCCCAGGGAAAGCCGGCTGTTCGCCAACGAGATCCTGCAAGGCGCGCCGCGCATCATGCCGCTGCTGGCGGGTGAGCTGAAAACGCTGGTCGACGAGAAGGCCAACGTCATCAAGGGCTGGATGCGCGCGGGAAAAATCGCCCGCACCGATCCCTGGCACCTGATCTTTTCGATCTGGGCGACGACGCAGCACTATGCCGATTTCGATGTCCAGGTCCGTGCCGTGCTCGGCGCCGATCGCGGCGGCGACGGCCGCTTCGAGGATGCGGCGCGGTTTCTGGAGCAGTTGTTCATTGATGGGCTGAAGCCGAAGGGCTGACCTTGGGCGTCAGGCGCTGCGGCGCTCCGCCGGCATCGCCTCAAGCAAATTCTGCAGCTTCTCGATCGAATTCTGTTCGGCCAGCGGCGTGTAGACGATCAGCTTCATGTCCGAGCCGTCGTCGATCGACAGGCTCATATGCTCGAACGTCATGGCACCTGCGATCGGGTGGCGCAGATACTTCTTGCCGGACAGGCGATGGACCACATCGCGCTGCGGCCACCATTCCCGGAATTCCGGGCTTGAGCGCATCATCAGCGCGATCAGCCGCTCGAAATCAGGATCGCCGGTGTATTTCGCGCTTTCCGCGCGAAACCCGGCAAGGGTGGCGCGCGCGAGCTGTTCCCAGTCGACCAGCAAATGCCGCCGGTGCGGATCGGTGAACACACCATGGATGATGTTGCGGGCATCGCCCTCCAGCAGGCCATAGTCGCCGAAAATGGCAACGGCCCCGGCATTCCACGCCAGCACATCCCAGCGCGGCCCGACAATATAGGCCGGCTGCAGAACCAGGCTCTGCAACATGTGCAGTAGGGGACCCTCGACCGTGACCGGGGTGATGCGCCGCCGCTCAGGCTGCTGGCGGCCGGCCAGCGTGAACAGATGCCGCTTCTCCGCGGCGTCGAGCCGCAGAGCTTCGCTAAGCGCCTTCAGCACTTCGACAGAAGGCCGCACATCCCTGCCCTGTTCCAGCCAGGTGTACCAGGTGGTGCCGACGCCGGCGATCATCGCCACCTCCTCGCGCCGCAAGCCGGGCGTGCGTCGCCTGGCGCCGACAGCAATGCCGGTGGCCGACGGCGATAGCCTTTCGCGGCGCGAGCGCAGGAAGGCGCCAAGCTCGCGCCGGCGGCTGTCTTCAGCGGAGTGCGTGGGAGCATCCATGAGAGCTATTATAGCAGTATTGGTACCAGGATAAAGTTTGAACTGTTTGGGCTGCGTCAGGCGCCCCATCTTCCATCCAGAGAGATGGAGGCTCTGAATATGGATCTGAAAGACAAGACAATCCTCATCACCGGTTCGACCGATGGCGTCGGCCGTGTCGTCGCGCAAAGGCTGGGCGCCGGCGGCGCGCGCGTGCTGGTGCATGGCCGTGACGCGGCTCGCGGCAAGGCAACCGTCGCAGATATCGAATCCGCCAGCGGCAAAGCCGAGTTCCTCGCTGCCGACCTCGCTTCGCTGGCCGAGGTCCGCCGCCTCGCCGAGGCCGTACGCGCAAAAACCGACCGGCTCGACATCCTCATCAACAATGCCGGCATCGGCACGGCCGGGGCCAAGCGGCAGCTCAGCGCCGACGGCTTCGAACTGCGCTTTGCCGTCAACTATCTCGCCGGTTTCCTGCTGACCTCGGAACTGCTGCCGCTGCTCAAGGCGAGTTCGCCGGCGCGCATCGTCAACGTCGCCTCGGCCGGCCAGCAGGCGATCGATTTCGGCGATGTCATGCTGACCCGTTCCTATGACGGCGTGCGCGCCTATTGCCAGAGCAAGCTGGCGCAGATCCTGTTCACCATCGACCTGGCCGGAGAGTTGAAAGGCAGCGGCGTCACCGTCAACGCTCTGCATCCAGCGAGCTACATGAACACCACCATGGTCCGCCAAGCCGGCGTGACGCCATGGAGTTCGGTCGAGACCGGCGCCGACGCCATTCTCAACCTCGCGACATCGCCCGCCCTGGAGGGCCGCAGTGGCCTCTATTTCGATGGCCAAAAGGAATCCCGCGTCGAAGCACAAGCCTATGACGCCAAGGCCAGACAGCAATTGCGAACCCTGAGCCTCGACTTCGTCGGCCAGGCTTTCCCACAATCGAAGGAACAGCATTCATGCCCGGCAAGATCGAACACACGGTCGTCGTCGGCGGCTCATCCGGCATCGGCTTGGCAACGGCGCGAAAACTGCTGGGCTCAGGCATGAAGGTGACCATCACCGGACGAAGCCAGGACAAGCTCACCAGCGCCTGGAAGAGCCTCGGCGGCGCCGCCGAAAAAGCTGCCTTCGATGCTTCGAAGCCGGACGAAGTCCGCCATTTCTTTGGGGAACTCGGACCGTTCGATCACCTCGTGCTGGCTGCCAGCGGCGGCAAGGGACTTGGGCCGTTCGAAACCCTCGATCTCTCAGACATCGCCGGCGGCGTCGACGAGAAAGTCAGGCCGCAGCTGTCCTGTTTGCAGGCAGCCTTACCGACGCTCAACAGATCGGGATCGGTCACTTTCATCTCGGCGGTGTCGGCACAATTGTCGGCGCCCGGCGTGGCTGGCATTGCCGCCGTCAACGGCATGCTGCTGACGGTGGTGCCGATCCTGGCGGTCGAACTGAAGCCTCTGCGCGTCAACGTCGTGGCGCCCGGCGTCATCGACACGCCATGGTGGGATTTTCTGGCCGAAGACCAGCGGCAGGCGGTGTTCAGCGAATATGCCGGCAAAACCCCGGTGGGCAGGATCGGCCGCGCCGAAGACGTCGCCGGCGCAATCGCCTTTCTCGTCTCCAACGGCTTCATGACCGGCCAGGTGCTGACCTGCGATGGCGGTTTGCGCTTCGCGGCGTGACCTTACAGCGACTGTGCGATCAGCGTGAGAAAGCCTCCGGCCAGGGCGACGTTGCCGACGAAGCCGTTGATGCGCGAGGCCCGGTCCGGGCCCTGATGGTCCCAGAAATTGTGGAACATCGGCGTGGCGACGATGAGAAACAGCAGCAGCACGGCGCAGGCGGTCGCAGTCCACAGGCCGGCCATCAACAGCGCGCCGGCAATGGTCTGCAGGACGATGCCGGCCCACAACGCCAATCTCGCCTGCGGCACGCCGCGCGCGGTCATCAGCCCTGTCAGGAAGGTCTCGTTCTGAACATTGCGCAGGCCGGCGAAAACGAAGGCGCCGCCGAGCAACAGGCGGCCGAGAAACAAAAAGGTCGAAGGCAAATCGACAGGCATGAAATCTTCCCCGTACTTAAGCATGAAACAGGTGGAGCGCCGCCCTTTCGACGGCGCTCCATGACTAACCGGACGGTCAGGCTGCTTTGGCAGCCGGCATCGGGTGAATGGCGTGGAACGGGATGCAGAGCCGGTTCCAGGTGTTGATCATGCCGATCGCGACCGACAGCTTGACCAGTTCCTCTTCCGAGAAGTGCTCGAGCGTGCGGGCATAGAGTTCGTCCGAAACGCCATTGTTGGCGATCAGGGTCGTTGCCTCGGTCCAGGCAAGGGCCGCGCGTTCACGTTCGGAAAACAGCGGCGATTCCTTCCAGGCCGAAACCAGATAGAGCCGTGTCTCGGTTTCGCCGTCGCGCCTTGCCTCGCGGCTGTGCATCTCGACGCAGTAGGAGCAGCCATTGATCTGCGAGGCCCGGAGCTTGATCAAATGCAGCAGGCTCACTTCAAGCCCGCATTCGTCGACCGCCTTGTTGAGCGCCGACACGGCTTTCATGATCTCAGGCGCCTTGGCGAAGAATTGCAGTCTCTGTTTCATCGTCTTTCCTTTCACATCTGTTTGGCGGGGGATTAAATCTGTTTGGTCGAAGCGGGTTTCTGCGGCCGCTGATGGCGCGCGACAAAGGCACAGCTGGCGGCAAACGATCGCGGATCGCCTTCGGCCTTGTAGTCAGCCACGATGTCGGACAACCGGGTTTCCGCGAGAGCGGCACGATAGGCACGCTCGGCTTTCAGCATCGCGGCATTGATGCCGCACGGCTTCACATAGGCCGAAGCATCGATCTTGACCGGGCCGCGCTGGCGGATCTCGCCGCAGCGGAAGGCCGGCTCGCGACCCTCGACCGCAAGCACGATATCGAGCAGTGTGATGCGCTCGGCCGGACGCGCCAGCCGGTAGCCGCCCGCCGGTCCCGGCACCGATTCCAGGATGCGCGCAGCAGTCAGCTGGTTCAGATGTTTCAGCAGATAGCTCGGCGACAGGCCGAAGGACTCTGCCAAAGCAGCACCCGGTATCGTGCTGTTGCCCTCCACGCTGGCCAGTGTGGCCGCGCAATGGATGGCCGCTTCTACACCCTCGCCCAGCTTCACGATGTTGCGCTCCTATTCATGGATATCTTTTATCCTTGATAAAGTTTATCTGCAATAAGAAAATGAAAAACGGCGCTCGAAAGCGCCGCTTTTTTCTTCGACCCGTCCCCTACTCCGCAGCCACCTTGGCCATCGGGTTGTTCGGGTGCGTCGTCCAGTTGGCATAGACCGGCGACACCGGCTTGCCGGTGCGCTGGTCCATCACGCCGGCGGCCAGCGGCTCCATGGTGATGCAGTTCTCGACCGGGCAGACATTGACGCACAGATTGCAGCCGACGCATTCGGCCTCGATCACCTCGAAATGCCTGACGCCGTCGACCATGTTGGTGATTGCCTGGTGCGAAGTGTCCTCGCAGGCGATGTGGCAGCGGCCGCATTTGATGCAGGCGTCCTGGTCGATATGCGCCTTGGCGATGTAATTGAGGTTGAGATACTGCCAGTCGGTGACGTTGGGCGTGGCGCGGCCGACAATGTCGTCGAGCGAGGCGTGGCCTTTCTCGTCCATCCAGTTTTCAAGACCGGCGATCATCTCCTGCACGATCTTGAAGCCGTATGTCATCGCCGCCGTGCACACCTGCACATTTCCGGCGCCGAGCGCCATGAATTCAGCCGCATCGCGCCAGGTGGTGATGCCGCCAATGCCGGAGATCGGCAGGCCGCGCGTTTCCGGATCGCGGGCGATCTCGGCCACCATGTTCATGGCAATCGGCTTCACCGCCGGGCCGCAATAGCCGCCATGCGAGCCCTTGCCGTCGATGGTCGGCTGCGGCGCGAAACTGTCGAGGTCGACGCCGGTGATCGAGTTGATGGTGTTGATCAGCGACACCGCGTCGGTGCCGCCGGCGTGGGCGGCGCGCGCCGGCTTGCGCACATCGGTGATGTTGGGCGTCAGCTTGGTGATGACAGGCATGCGGGTGTTGGCTTTGCACCAGCGCACCACCATTTCGATATACTCCGGCACCTGGCCGACAGCCGCGCCCATGCCACGTTCCGACATGCCGTGCGGGCAGCCGAAATTGAGCTCGATGCCGTCGGCTTCGGTCTCCTCGACCACCGGCAGGATCGCCTTCCAGCTTTCCTCGACGCATGGCACCATCAGCGAGACGACGATGGCGCGGTCGGGCCAGTCCTTCTTGACCTGCTTGATCTCGCGCAGATTGACCTGCAAATCGCGGTCGGTGATCAGCTCGATGTTGTTGAGGCCGAGCAGGCGGCGGTCGGCGCCCCAGATCGCGCCATAACGCGGGCCGTTGACATTGACCACCGGTGGGCCTTCCTCGCCCAGCGTTTTCCAGACCACGCCACCCCAGCCCGCCTTGAAGGCGCGGATGACGTTGTAGGCCTTGTCGGTCGGCGGCGCCGAGGCCAGCCAGAACGGATTGGGCGACTTGATGCCGACGAAATTGTTTCTGATGTCTGCCATGGGTCTTTCTCCTCTGGCCGTGGCGGGCTTACCGCCACCTCAAAGCGTTGCCTGCGATCATTCCTCGCATCGAAGAAAAACCGATGGCGGTTCGCCTTCGACCGTTACCGTGATCTTGTCCGGATCGCCCTTGCGCGCCTCCAGCCCGACCATTTTTTCGTCCATGCGCACGGTCTCGTCCCCGTTGAGATAGACGCTGGCGCATGAAATCTTTGTCTCAACATGATCGCCGCTTGGCGGCCCGGATGTCCATTGGCAGATCGTGTGCTCGCTGAAGCCGACACCGGATGCCTCGACGGACATCCGCTCTTCACCCTTCGCGTCACACCATTGCGTATAGAGCCAATAGTCCGGTGAAGCCGCCGGCATTGCCGCGGTGCCGATTACGGCAGCGAGGATCGGCGCGATCATCGCAGTGCCCGGTTGATCAAGCGGGTCGGCTTTACCGAGGCCAACCAGAACGGATTGGGCGATTTGATGCCGACGAAATTGTTGCGGATGTCGGTCATAACTCTCTCCGCTAGCTACAGATCACAACAAGAGTCATCTGAACTGCTACAGGCTCACTCGAAACGTTTCGCACGACGACCTGCCACACATGGTCGCTAAACGGATAACTTGCCGATACAACCAACGCAGTAGGGTTGGCCGGCGGGATATCAAGCGCGTAACCTCCAGAGATGAGCTCCCCGTTCCCGCACCCAAGCATAGGAGAGAACGCCTCCCCTGCGCGAACGTCCGGTTGATCAAAATATCTGGTCACACGATGAGCCGCCGAGGCGTTGGCAGAAAACAGCAACAGGCTCGTGCTTAAAACTCCAACGAACTTGACGACGTTAGGCATTCCAGCTTCCTCCAGCCAGTGCCCGGTTGATGCTCTCCGCCGCGTCGCGGCCTTGCGCGACGGCCGAGACCGTCAAATCGTCGCCGCCGAAGATGCAGTCGCCGCCGGCCCAGACATTGGCGAGCGAGGTGCGGCCTTCCGCATCGACCTTGATGCGGCCGGCTTCAAGATCGATCGAGGCGCCGCTTCCATTAAGCGCGGCCGGCACAAAGCTCTGGCCGATGGCCTTGAACACCTGGTCGGCGGTAAGCGTCAGCGTCTCGCCCGTGCCGGCAAGCCTGTCCCCGTTCATGGCGGTGTATTCGAGCTCGATGCCCGACACTATGCCAGCCTCGGCAATGACCCGCTTCGGCTGCAGCCAGTGGCGGATGGTGACGCCGTTGGCCGCGGCCAGATCCTGCTCGAACTCGGAGGCGTTCATGTGCTGCTGGCCGCGCCGATAGCAGATCGTCACCTCCTCGGCGCCGAGCAGCTTCGACTGCACCGCGGCGTCGATCGCCGTCATGCCGCCGCCGATGACGACGACGCGCCGGCCGATTGGCAGGCTCGAGAGATCGCTGGCCTGGCGCAGTTCGGCGATGAATTCGACTGCATTGACGACGCCACCGGCCTCCTCGCCATCGGCGCGCAGCGCATTGACGCCGCCAAGCCCAATGCCGAGGAAGACGGCATCATAATTGAGGATCAGGTCCGACAGCTGGTAGTCGCGACCGAGCGCCTTGCCGTTATGGATATCGATGCCGCCGATCCCAGTGACATAGTCGACCTCGGCCTGGGCGAAATTGTCGATGCTCTTGTAGGCGGCGATGCCATATTCATTGAGGCCGCCGGCCTTCGGGCGGGCTTCCAGAATGGTGACGTCATGGCCGTGGCGAGCGAGCCGGTGGGCGGCGGCAAGACCGGCCGGTCCGGCGCCCACGACGGCGACCGACTTGCCGGTCGATTCAGCGCGCGGATAAAACTGCTTGTGCTCGGCCATTGCGACGTCGGTGGCGTAGCGCTGCAGGCGGCCGATCTGCACCGGCTTGCCTTCCGCCACCTCGCGCACGCAGACCTCTTCGCAAAGCGTCTCGGTCGGGCAGACGCGGGCGCACATGCCACCCAATATGTTCTGGTCGAAAATCGTCTTGGCCGAACCGATCGGGTTGCCGGTCGATATCTGGCGGATGAACAGCGGAATGTCGATCGAGGTCGGGCACGCGTTCATGCACGGCGCATCGTAGCAGAAATAGCAGCGGTCGGATTCGACCAGCGCTTCGTGGTGATCGAGCGGCGGATGCAGGTCGGAAAAATTCTCGGCGTACTGGTCGGCGGCAAGCCGGCCGCCGGCAATGCCGTCCTTGAACTGGCCTTCTGGCATCGTCAGTTCCCCATGTTTTCGTTTTGCGGAAGGCTAGCACGTTTTATTTTTTTATCAATTGGTCAATTTTCGCCGCAAGCCGTTGAAAAGACTGGCTCATAATATGATTTAGCTACTCATGTTATGGCTTTCAGCCTAAGGCACGGGCGAAAGGCCGGAGCTCGTAGCGGCGCCATGGATCGACCGGATCTCGTCGGCAACCAGTTGCTGCAGCCGCCACAGATTGCGGTCGCGGATGCCGAATTCCTCGAGATGGCTGACGGTATTGTAGAGATATTCCGCGCCTGAGCCGACATGGCCGCAGGCTCTGGCAAGCACCCCCGCCACCGTGTCCAGCGGCTGCCCGAGCGACGTTCCCCTGCCGGTCACCCCGACCCAGAAGCCGAGCGCCCGTATCCGGCCCTGCTCCGTGCGCACGGGAACCCACCGGACCGAGCTGACACTCTCATGATCGTCGATCTCGCGCCGCAACAGTCTTTCGATCTGCTCCGGCTTGTCGGCGTCGGGCAGGCGGTAGATGACGCCGTCGCATCGGCCGCCGCGTTCGAGCGCCATCATCAGCCCCGGCTGCGCGACGCTGCCGCGCCAGCGCACCATGTCGAGGCAGAAGGAGCGGTGCCAGCCGAAAGCGGTGGCGCGCTGGCGTTCGACGAATTCGAAAGCCGGCTTCCAGATCAGCGAGCCATAGGCGAACACCCACAAAGGCCCCTCGTCTGCTTCTTCAGACAGCCGCAAGGCTAATGTCCGGTAATCCTCATCGTTCAGCTGCGTCCAACTGCAGTCGGGTCCGGGATCGACCTCTTCACGATGACACAGTGACACAAGCTCAGGCGTGAGCGACATAAGGCGCATGAAACGACTACCCCTCGTTTGCCCCAAGGAAAGTCGAAAACCGCCGCATGTGCAAGCCGCCGGTGGGGCGAAGTGCGGAACGACGTGTCAACGCAGCCGTTGAACTTTCTCCGGTTCGCTGCCGGATTCGCGTCGCTGAAAACGTCCTTTGATGGATCGGACGACGATCGATGCATAGGTGAGGAGACCGAGAATGCCGAAATCCCCAATGCCCTTCTTCTGGTACGAGTTGATGACCAGCGACCTCGATGCGGCGCAAGCGTTCTACACCACCGTGGTCGGCTGGCGGGCCGAGCCCTTCGACAAGGCGCCCGGCATGCCGCGCTATATCGTGGTGAACTCCGCCGAGCGTGGCGTCGGCGGGCTGATGACCCTGCCCGAGGAAGCAGCCAGGACGGGTCTGAAGCCGGCCTGGTTCGGCTATATCCACACCAGCGATACCGATGCCTCGACCGAGGCACTGAAAGCCGCCGGCGGGGCTGTTCACCGCGAACCCGACGACATTCCCGGCGTCGGCCGCTTCTCCGTCGTCGCCGACCCGCAAGGCGCCGCCTTCATGTTCCTGCAGCCCAATGGTCCCGACCAGCCCGTCCTTCCGGCAACGACGCCGGGCCATGTCGGCTGGCACGAGCTTTATGCGTCCGACCGCCAGAAGGCCTTCGATTTCTACTCCAGCCAGTTCGGCTGGACCGATGCCGGTAGCATGGACATCGGCGAGATGGGCATCTATCAGACCTTCTCGGCCGGCCCTGAATCCGGCGGCGGCATCATGAACAAGCCACAACAGCTGCCGGTGCCGGTGTGGCTGTTCTACTTCAATGTCGATGCCATCGACGCAGCCGCCAAACGCGTCACCGACAATGGCGGCAAGATCGTCATGGGTCCGATGCCGGTGCCGACCGGCCAATGGATTGCCCAGTTCACCGATCCGCAAGGCGCTTATTTCGCGCTGATCGCGCCGGGCCGCTGATCCCCTCCGGTACTCGCCTGCACGGAACTGCTCTCATCGCGCCGCCGGTGCGATGAGAGGCGCGTCCGGGCGCGGTCACTCTGGCGCCAGCACCGCAACCTTGAGGTTCTCTTTCCTGGCGCCGCTGAGCTGGATCGTGGCTGCGCCAGGCGTCAGCTTGAAGCGCACGCTCTTGCGGATGCCGGGGCAGGTCTTCACGCCGCTGAAACCGGCTGATTTCACGGCCTGGCCATCCTGAATGACGTCGACCCAGGCCTCATCGGACAGGCTGATCTGGAGCTCTCCTTCCGTTGGCACGGCCACGTTTGCCGTCGCGCCGAACGTGCCGGCTGCCGGCGCGCGTTGCGGTGAGACCGTGAAGCTGACCGCATCGACCGGCTCCAGCGCCATATCCGCGGCTTCGCCGAAAGCAAGAGAGGCACCGGACTGCGCGGCGGGCGCTGCCGGAAACAGTTCCTGCTCGCGTGTCACCGGCCATTTGAAGGCATCGCAGCCAGCATCAGCGGCCATGGCGAAACTGGTGCTTGCGAGGATTGCGAACAGGCTGATGGCGACTTTTTTCATGGCGAAGGAACCCGTCTGGTTAGAGTGTCTACACGCAGATATACAACCTTAACGAGATGTATGCAACCATAACGAGAGCAAATTTCGAAGTCAGACTGGAAATAATTGCAATCACCGATTGTTGATGACAGGCCATGGGAAGTGAATGGTCCAGCGTCGGGTGATGATTTATGGCCGGGCCACATGGTTGGAAAAATGGAGTTTAGATGAAGCTTTTTGACGGTCTCGCCAGATTTCAGCCGCAGGCGCTCGGCGTCCTGCGCGTCATCACAGCCCTGCAGTTCATCGAGCATGGCTCGCAGAAACTGTTCAATTTTCCGGTCAGCGCCGAGCCTCACGCTCTTACCGGCCTGACGATGACTGCAGGCATCCTGGAGTTCGCCGGTGGCATCCTGCTGGCGCTCGGTCTGTTCACCCGCCCGGTCGCGTTCCTGCTGGCCGGCGAGATGGCCATCGCCTATTTCATGGCGCACTATCCGCGCGACTTCTTCCCGGTCAACAACGGCGGCGATGCGGCGATCTCCTTCTGCTTCATCTTCCTCTATCTGGTGTTTGCCGGCGCCGGCGCTTTCGCGCTCGACAACCGCCGCAGCACCTGACGCGCCTGATGCATGTCGCCCAAAAGTGCGCAGCGGTTTTGGGATAACGACTTGCACAAAAAACGACTTGCACAAAACAAGAATCTGAAGCGCCTTGGCGAAGTCGAAGCGCTTCAGGCGCGCATTCGCTCGAAGTTCGCGTCAAAGAGCGGCGCCGCCTGAACGCGCGCCGCGTGGCGCTTGCCCAAAAGTTCGATTTCGAAGCCGTCGCTCTCATCGGCGATCTCCTTCGGCACATAGCCGATGGCGACGGATTTTTTCGAGTGATGCGCATAGCCGCCTGACGTGACCCAGCCGCGCACCGCGCCATCGAACCAGATCGGCTCGTCGCCGATGACATCGGCATCGTCGGCATCGAGGATAAATGTGCGCAGCCTGAGCTTGCCGCCCTGCTTGCGCTCGGCCAGAGCGCCGGTTTTGCCGATGAAGTCGGCATCCTTGCCATAGGCGACGAAACGGTCGAGCCCGGCCTCCAGCGGCCCGTAGATCGGCCGGTATTCGCGCGCCCATGAGCCGTAGTTTTTCTCCAGCCGCAGCGCATTGAGCGCGCGCGAGCCGAACAGGCCGAGGCCGAATTCCTCGCCTGCCGCCATCAACGCCTGGAAGGCAGCGCGCTGATATTCCGGCGCCACCCAGATCTCGTAGCCGAGATCGCCGGTGTAGCTGACGCGGCCGACCAGGCACGGCGCCGTGCCGATGTCCATTTTCGCGACCGCCATGAAGGGGAATGCGGTGTTGGCGACATCCGCGCGGCTGACCTTCGCCAGCACCTCCCTCGCCTTGGGTCCGGCGATCGCCAGACCGGTCAGTTTCTGCCCCAGCGCCTCTATGCGCACTGAGCTATCCGCAGGTAAATGTGCCTCGAACCAGCGCATATGATACTGCTCGGCGATACCGGAGCCGGCGATGAACCACTCGGTCCCGTTGGAATTGGGGGCACCGATATTGGCCAGCGTGAAATCGCCGATCAGTTTGCCGTCATCCTTCAGCATCGGCGCCAGCGTCATGCGGCCGGGCTTGGGCAGCTTGCAGGCAAAAATCCGATCGAGCCAGGCGGCCGCCCCCTCGCCCGTCATCTTGTACTTGGCGAAGTTCGAAATCTCCGCCATGCCGACGCTCTCACGAACCGTCGCTACCTCAATGGCGACATGGGAAAAATCGCTGGACCGCCGCCACGAGAACTCGTCCTTGACGCCCGCGGGCGCATACCAGAGCGGCACTTCCAGCCCATAGGACACACCCCATTGCGCGCGCCTGGCCGACAGCAAATCGTAGATCGGCGTCGTCTTCAGCTGCCGCCCGGCGGGCAGTTCCTCATTGGGGAAGCGGATCGAGAAGCGGCGCGAATAATTCTCGCGCACCTTTGCATTGGTGTAGGCTATCGTCGCCCAGTCGCCGTAACGCGCCACATCCATGGCCCAGATGTCGGCGCCGGGATCGCCCTCGATCATCCAGTTGGACAGCGCCAACCCAACGCCCCCACCCTGGCTGAAGCCCGCCATGACGCCGCAGGCGACCCAGAAACCCGGTAGCCCGCGCACCGGCCCAACCAGCGGATTGCCGTCCGGTGCAAAGGTGAAGGGCCCGTTGATGATCTGCTTGATGCCGGTCCTCTCGAAGGCCGGGAAATGCCGGAAGCCGACCTCGAGCGACGGCGCGATGCGGTCGATGTCCGGCTCCAGCAGTTCATGGCCGAAATCCCAAGGCGTCTGGAACTCGGACCACACCTTGTTGGCCTTCTCATAGGTGCCCATCAGCATGCCGCCGCGCTCCTGGCGCAGATAGAGCTCACCGTCGAAATCGACGGCGTGGATGATCTCGGTGCCGGTCTTGGCGTTCCACGCCGCGACTTCCGGCATATCCTCGGTGATCAGGTACATGTGCTCCATGGCCAGCACCGGCAGTTCCAGCCCGACCATGCGGCCGACCTCGCGCGCCCACAGGCCGCCGGCATTGACGACATGCTCGGCCACGACCTCGCCCTTGTTGGTGATGACCCGCCACATCCCGTCGGGCCGGCGCACAATGTCTTCCACCTTGGTGAAGCGCTCGACCTCGGCGCCAAGCTTGCGCGCGGCCTTGGCGTAGGCATGCGTCACACCGGAGGGATCGAGATGGCCGTCTTCCTTGTTGCGAACGGCGCCGACGAACTGCTTGGGATCAATCAGCGGCATCAGTTCAGCCGCTTCGTTGGCCGATATTTCCTCGAGATCGATGCCGAGGTAACGCCCTTTGGCAACGACGCCGCGCAGCCAGTCGAGCCGCGCCTCGGTCGCCGCCAGCAGCACGCCGCCGGTCAGATGCACGCCGGTCGCCTGCCCCGACAGCTCCTCGATCTCCTTGTAGAGCGAGATCGTGTATTTCTGCAGCTTGGCGACGTTGGGGTCGCCATTGATCGTGTGCATGCCGCCGGCCGCATGCCAGGTCGAGCCCGAGGTCAGCTCGTCGCGCTCCAGCAGCACGACATCGGTCCAGCCATGGCGGGCCAGATGGAACAGCACCGAACACCCGACGACGCCACCGCCAATGACCACGACCTTTGCATGCGATTTCATGAGTTTTGCTCTGTTATCAATGAGTTGAGGAGATAAGGTGAATCAGAAAGGCAGCGCCGCGCGCCGACGCTGAAAAAGTCACGGCTCGCCCTGCCCGATCGCTTCCTTGCGCCTGGCCACATACGCCTCCAGCGCCTCGCGCACGGCGATATCCATTACCGGCTCGACATAATCTTCCAGCGCCTTCTTCCACAGCCGCGTCGCGCGCGCCGTGGTGTCGAGGCCGCCGGCTTCCTGCCAGGCCTCGTAATTCTGCCAGTTGGACAGCATCGGCTGGTAGAAGGCGGTGGCATAGCGTTCCAGCGTGTGCGGTTCGCCGAAGAAATGGCCGCCGGTCGGCACCGCGCCCAGCGCCTCGACAGCAAGCTCCGCCTCGTCGACGACGATCGGGCGCAGGAATTCCATCATGTGCTGGATCATCTCGACATCGATGATGAGCTTTTCGAACGATGCCGTCAGCCCGCCCTCCTGCCAGCCGGCGGCGTGGTAGACGAGGTTGCCGTGGCCGAGCACAGCGCCCCACAGCGCCATCAGCGTCTCGTAGGCGCCTTGCGCGTCCGCCGCATTCGATGCCGACCCCGGCGTCGTGCGGTAGGGCAGACAATAGCGCCGCGCCAATTGCCCCGAGGCGATATTGGCCTTGGTGTTCTCCGGCGTGCCGAAGGCCGGCGCGCCCGACTTCATGTCGACGTTGGAGGTGAAGGCGCCGTACATCACCGGCGCGCCGGGGCGCACCAGTTGCGTCAGCACCACGCCGAACAGCGCCTCGGCATTCTGCTGCGCCAGGGCGCCGGCGAGCGTCACCGGGCTCATCGCGCCCATCAGCGTGAACGGCGTCACCGCGACCGACTGGCCGAACTCGGCCATGGTCATCAGCCCTTCGGCCATCATCTCGTCGAAACGGCGCGGCGAGTTGACCGAGATGATGGTGGCGATGCCGGGATCATCGCGCATCTCATCCAGCGTCAGCCCGCGCGCAATCGCCATCATCTCGATGCCGTCCAGCGCCCGGCCTCGTCCGATCGCCGAGACATGGAAGGATTTGTCGGTCAGCGTCAGATTGGTGAAATAGGTATCCATGTGCCTGGTGTTCGCCGGCAGTTCCACCGGCGCGCAGACCTGGTTGCCGAGCATGTGGATGCAGTTGAAATGCTGAGCCAGCCGGGTCAGATCGGCATAGTCGTGCAAGTTTCCGGCGCGCCGGCCGCGCTCCATGTCGTGCACATTGGGCGGCCCGGCGACGAGGGTGAAATTGATCGTGTTGCCGCCGAGATGAATGGTGTTGGCGCGATTGCGCGGCGTCAGTCGATAGCTGGACTGCGTGGTCTTCAGCGCCTCGGCCACAAGGCCACGGTCGATGCGGACATTCGCGGTCGCATGGTCGACCTTTGCGCCCGCCTTCTCGAACAGCGACAACGCCCGCGGAGACATCACCTCGATGCCGAAGTTTTCCAGAATATGCATCGATGCCTGATGGATGGCTTCGATCTGGTCGGCCGACAGCATCGCCATCGGCGGATAGGGATTGGTCACCCGCCGCAGTGGAAGTTGCGGGATGGCGGCAGGCCCCCGGTTGCTGGTTCGCTCCGCGCCGCGCTTGCGTCTTGGTTCATTCATGCCTGGCATCAGAGCGCCGGCATCCGGACATCGCTGTCAGAAATCCGCCCTTCGCGGACGTGATTTTAGCCAAGGCGGCATTTTTGAATTCTGACGGAGATAAAGGCGACGCGAAAGGTCGGAATAATGATACAGGCCCACTGAGCGCAGCCAGGCCGGCAAGCCGTTAACAAACGCCGAAAGATTCCCTTTATGATTTCAGCCTATCCGTCTTCCATGCGTAGTTCGAGTTTGAGTAAAATTGTAGCGATTGGCGTGCTGCTGGCTTTGGCGGCCTGCGCGACGCCGCCCAACCATATCAACGATGTCTGCGCCGTCTTCGACCAGAACGACGGCTGGTTCGACAACTGGCAGTCGGCCGCCGAGCGCGCCTCGCAGAAATACGGGGTCCCCGTCCCCGTGCTGATGGCGACGGTGCGCAAGGAATCCGGCTTCAAGAGCAATGCCAGGCCGCCGCGTACCAAACTACTCGGCTTCATTCCGTGGAAACATGTCTCGTCAGCCACCGGTTTCTCGCAGGCGCTCGACGGCACCTGGTCGCAATATCAGAGCGAAACCGGCAGTTGGGCGGCGAGGCGGACCAAGTTTGCCGATGCCGTCGATTTCGTCGGCTGGTATCATTCCAAGACATCAGACACGTTCGGCGTCGCCCGCAACGACACCTACAATCTCTATCTCGCCTACTATCTCGGCTGGACCGCCTACGGCCGCGGCAACCGTGGCGATGCCGGCGTGCAGGGCTATGCCAGGGCGACCGAAAAGATGGCCCGCGACTATGCCGAACAGCTGCAGCAATGCGGCAGCTGACGTTGCCAAGCGGTCTTGCAGCCACGCAGTTCGCGATCGAAGCAGAACTCAGCCATTCATTCGCTTGGGATCAGGTGGAGGATCGACCTCCCTCCCTTTACCGCTGCCGTCGACAGCTTTCGGTCAAACGTCGCCAATTGGCCGTCACGCGCCTTGGCGAGTCCCAACAGATAGCTATCCGTTACCTGTGCCGGGGTGAGGATCCTGGCTGCATCGATGTCGTTGGAACCGACAAGGCTGATCTCGTCAGGCCAGAACTGATGTCCTGAAAGGGCATGCAGCTTGCCGACAATCTGCGCCACCACGGCGGGCGAACCCGGAGAATTGGGGTATTTCGGGTTGCTTACAATCCTGATGACGCCATTCTCGGTAATGGGACATGTTGCCCATGATAAATGCCCGGTGGATTGGAACCACCGATGGCCATCTTCATGCGCGACGTGAGCCGGATCGATCAACGCAATCAACACATTGACGTCGAGCAGGAAGGTCACGGCAATTCGTCGCGAAGCGCATTGACCATTTCGAGATCGACCATCGGGCCGTCGGGCCGCGATGCAAGCAAGGGGATGCCGTTGCGTTCACCGCCGGTCGGGGGCCTGCGCAGTGAGCGGCGAGCCAGATCGGAAATGACGTCGCCAACGCTGCGGTCCTGCTGTCGCGCCATGGCCTTGGCCGCAAGTAGGACATCGTCATCGATTGCAAGTGTGGTTCTCACAACATGCTCCCTACCGCGCATCAAACATCACGCATCACATAAAGCAATGGACAGCAATATTCAAGCGAACGTAGCTGTCGTTCCTTGAGCTATGGCGACGCTGCGGCAATGCGCCAACGAGCGGCATTGCCCTATGGCTGGTCAGCTCGGCTTCTTGCCATGCGGGCGCTTCGGCGGTTCGCCGGCGAAACCGGGGCCGATCCCATCCGGTGCGTCTTCTGGCACGCCCTCATGCGCTGCGTGTTCCCTGTCGAACTTGATCACCGGCTCCATCGTCGCCAGCACATCGTCCGACAGCCAGCACAGGCTCATATGGCCATCGCCGAGATGCTTCACCGGCGGCACCTTGGTCTCGCACAGATTGTCCGGCACCAGCCTCTTGTAGCCGCAGCGCGTCTGGAACGGGCAGCCGCTCGGCGGGTTCATCGCCGACGGGATATCGCCTTCGAGCACGATGTGCCGTTTGACCACGCTGGTGTCGGCGATCGGGATCGCCGACAGAAGCGCCTCGGTGTAGGGGTGGTAGGGCGGCGCGAAGATCTGGTCGGTCGTACCCTGCTCGACGATGTAGCCGAGATACATGACGACGACCCGGTCGGCGATGTAGCGCACGACGGACAGATCGTGACTGATGAACAGCATCGTCGTCTTGTTCTTGCGCTGGATGTCCATCAGCAGCTCGGTCACCGCCGCCTGCACCGAGACGTCGAGTGCCGACACCGGCTCGTCGGCCACCACCACCTTGGCATCGCCGGCAAAGGCACGCGCCACGCCGATGCGCTGCTTCTGGCCGCCTGAGAGCTGACGCGGCTTGCGCGTCTCGAAGGCCCGCGGCAGCTTCACCAGGTCAAGCAGCTCCAGCATGCGCTTGCGCCGCTCCGCGACATTGTTGCCGACTTTGAATTTTTCCAGCGTGCGGATGATCTGCGAGCCGACGGAGTGGCTGGGATTGAGCGTATCGAACGGGTTCTGGAACACCATCTGGATCGACGACACCGTTTCGACGCTGCGCTTCTCGATGCCGGTCGACTGGATCTCCTTGTTGCCCAGCGTCACTGTGCCGGCACTTGCCGTCTCCAGCCCGAGCAGGACCTTGGCCAGTGTCGACTTTCCGCAGCCGGACTCGCCGACGATGGCGACGGTCTCGGATTCGCGGGCCATAAACGAGATCGTCTCATTGGCCTTGACGACGCGGCCTTCGCTGGAGCCGAACACTTCGCTGCCGCCGACCTTGTAGTATTTTCTCAAATCCTCGATCTTGAGCACCGGCGCGCCGGGCACAACCTTCTCATTGACCTTCTTGGCGCCGGGCGGCAGCGCTTCCCAGTCGATCTCGTTGAAGCGCACGCAACGCGAGAAATGCCCTTCGTGACCGGCGACCTCGATCATCGGGATTTCGGCGGCATTGCAGACGCCCTCGACGAAATGGTGGCAGCGCGGCCCGAAATTGCAGCCCTTGGGCCGCTCATGCGGCAGCGGCAACTGGCCGGGGATAGAGATCAGCGGCCGCGAATTCTTGTCGGCGCCCGGCAGCGGAATCGAGCGGAACAGCCCTTGCGTATAGGGATGGCGCATCCGGTCGAACACGTCCTTGATCTTGCCGGTCTCGACCGCTTCGCCCGAATACATCACCGTGATGCGGTCGCAGGTCTCGAGGATGAGGCCCAGATTGTGCGACACGAAGATCATCGACGTGCCGAACTTCTCGCCCAGCCCCTTGACCAGTTCGACGATGCCGGCCTCCACCGTCACGTCGAGCGCCGTCGTCGGTTCATCGAGCAGAAGCAGCGCCGGCTTCGACAGCAGCGCCATGGCAATGACGATGCGCTGCTGCTGGCCGCCGGACAGCTGGTGCGGATAGGAACGCATCATGCGTTCGGGATCGGGCAATCTCACCGAGCGCACCATTTCGAGCGCCCTTTTGTAAGCCTCTTCCTTCGACACCTTGTCGTGGATCAGCGGCACTTCCATCAATTGCTGGCCGACCTTCATCGCCGGATTGAGGCTCGCCATCGGCTCCTGGTAGATCATGGCGATCTTGTTGCCGCGGATGGAGCGCAACTCCTCGTCGGACAGCTCGCCCATGTCCTTGCCCTGGAACTTGATCTTGCCGCCGACGATCTTTCCGATGTTGGAGAGGTCGCGCATGATGCCGAGCGACACGGTCGACTTGCCGCAGCCGGACTCGCCGACGATGCCCATGGCTTCGCCCGGCATCACCGTGCAGGAAAAGTCCATGACGGCAGGGATCTCGCCCTTGCGGGTGAAGAAGGAGATCGACAGGTTCTCGATCTCGATGATCGGCGCAGCGCTTGGCCCAAGGGTCGGGTTGCCGGGATTTCGAACTGCCTCATTCATGGGTCGCTCCAATCCTATTTTTATGCTCGCGGGGCCGAAACCCGCAGATCAGTCTTTCATCGATTGTTCGCGCAGCGAGTCGGCAAGCAGGTTCAAGCCCAGCACGAACGACATCAGCGCGATTGTCGGCGGCAGCGCCGGGTGGATGAACGAGCGCAGCAGGCGGCTGGCGTCCTTGATCGCGGTGCCCCAATCCGGGCTCTCCGGCGCCAGGCCCAGCCCGAAATAGCCGAGCGTGCCGAGCAGGATCGTGGTGTAGCCGATGCGCAGGCAGGCATCGACGATCAGCGGTCCGCGCGCATTGGGCAGGATCTCCCACAGCATGATGTACCAGGGCGATTCACCGCGCGTCTGCGCCGCCGCCACATAGTCGCGCGTCTTGATGTCCATCACCAGGCCGCGCACGATGCGGAACACGCCGGGGCTGGAGGCGAACACCACCGCCACGAAGATGTTGAGCTGGTTGGGATCGATGTGGATGATCTTGAACGGATCGGCGTCGAACACCAGGCCGGCATAGACCCAGCCGCCGATGACCAGCGTCAGCCCGAGCAATATATAGAGGCGGTCCGGCCGGTTCTTGTAGCGGGTCCAGAACAGCACCGAAAAGAAGATGATCGGGAACAGGAAGAACAGCCCGGCCATGGCGTAGGGGATCGGCGTATCCATGATGCCCGGCGTCACCAGCAGGTAAAACAGCAGGATCACCGGGAAGGCCAGCACCAGATTGGCCAGGAAGGACAGCACAGTGTCGATCCGGCCGCCATAGTAGCCGGCGGGCAGACCGAGCGTAATGCCGACCATCAGCGCGAAACCGGTCGCAGCCGGTGCGATGATCAGCACGATCTGGCTGCCATAGACCATGCGCGAAAAGACATCGCGGGCGAGCTTGTCGCCGCCGAAATAGTAGATGAGTTTCGATACCGGCTCGAGCGCGCCCGGCAGCGCATCCTTCATGATCGGGACCTGGGCGAGCGGATCGAACGGCGCGACGGTCGACGCGAAGATTGCAGTGAACAGCCAGAACAGGCAGATGCCGACACCGACAATGCCGACGCCGCTATCGAACAGCTGGCCGTAGAGGCCTAGCCTTTTCTTGTAGGTGAAGCTCGCCCCCATCACCAGGGCAAGCCCTAACCAGACCGGCCAGAAACGCCCAATCACGCCGAGCACGACATTGAAGGCACCGATATATTCGACCTGCATCTGCCCCAGCCCCCTATTGAACTCTGATACGCGGATTGAGGAACGCGTAGCCGACATCCGAGATGAGCTGCGTGATCAGCACGATGAACACCGAGACCAGTGAACAGCCAAGCAGCAGATCGATGTCGTTGTTGCCGGCGGCCTCGACCAGCGTGTAGCCAAAGCCCTGGTAGCGGAACATCACCTCGACGATGACGACGCCGGTAAGCAGCCAGGGAAATTGCAGCATGATGACGGTGAACGGCGCAATCAGCGCATTGCGCAGCGCGTGCTTGACGACGACGCTGCCGAAGGAAAGCCCTTTCAGCCGGGCGGTGCGGATATATTGCTGCGTCATCACCTCGACCATCGAGGCGCGTGTCATGCGGGCGATGTAGCCGATGCCGTAGATCGCCAGCGTCATCACCGGCAGGGTGAAATTGTAGAAGGTGATGCCCTGGCTTGCCGAGGCGGCCGAACCGTTCAGCCAGCCGAGCCAGGAGGCGAAGATGACGGTGAAGATGACGCCGGACACATATTCGGGCGTCGCGGTCGACGCGATCGATGCGACGGACAGCGTTCGGTCCGTTCGCGAGCCCTCGCGCATGCCGGCCAGGATGCCAATCAGCAGCGAAATTGGCACCATCACCAACAGCACACAGAGCATCAGAATGCCGGTGGCGGCGAGTGCGGGGAAGAGCTTTGACGCAACGGAGGTTTTGAACTTCGTCGAGCAGCCGAAATCACCTTCCAGGATGCCGGAGAATTTCGGCTCCAGCGGATCGTTGCAGAAGGAGAAACGCTGCGTCGGCTTGCCGGTCGCCGGATCGGTCACCGGTTGCTTCGGGACGACGCCCAGCCATTGCCCGTAGCGCACGAAGAAGTTCTGCCGGTAGCCATGGTTGACCAGCCAGCTTTCGAGCTGTTCGGCCGATGTGTGCATTTCGGTCTGGCTGATCGCCAGCTTCTTCAAATTCGGCTCGAGGTTGATCAGGAAGAAGACGATCATCGTCAGGCACAGCATCGTCAATGCCATGGTGCCGAGACGCCGGATTACGAAAGAAAGCATGGCGGTCCCCTGCCGGTCTGGTTGGGGTTGGAGCCAGTTCGAAAAACCAGCTTTGCCGTTGCCGGCAGAGTTGGCCGTCAAATCGGCACTCGGATGCAATCAACCCAGTTTTATTGAACGGTCTTTCAGGAGAGTCCGCAACTTTTTGCTGCGGCGGCTTCCGGTTCTGGACCAAGCGAGGCGTGACGGGAAGGAGCGAAGCGCCCCTTCCCTGACGTTCCGATCACGCCTGGTCGAGCCAGACCTTGCCGTAGTCGCGCTCGAAGGTCGGATGCATCTTGTAATTCTGCACCGCCTTGACCGAGTGGCTGTAGAGCTTGCGCCAGTATGGCTGGATCATGATGCCGGAATCCTGCAGGATCTGCTCGATGTCCTTCATCATCTCCTTGCGCTTGGCCGCATCGGCAACGGCCAATGCTGCATTGAGCTTGGCATCCCATTCGGGGTTGGAATAGGCCGACTCGTTCCACGCCTCGCCGGTGCGGTAGCCGATCGCCAGAACCTGAACGCCGAGCGGGCGCATGTTCCAGTTGGTCATCGACAGCGGGTACTTGGTCCAGTCGTTCCAGAACGTCGAGCCCGGCAGCACCGTGCGCTTTACCTTGAGGCCGGCGTCGCGCATCTGCGCGGCGATGGCGTCGCCGGTATTCTTGTGCCAGTCTTCGTCGACCGTGATCAGCTCATGCTCGAAGTCGGCCTGGCCGGCTTCCGCCATCAGCGCCTTGGCCTTGGCCGGATCGCGAGCGACTTTGGGCAGCTCGTAATATTCCGGGTGGATTTGGCAGACATGGTGGTTTTCAGCCACCGTGCCGGCATTTCCGTAGCCAAGCTGCAGGACGACATTGTTGTCGACCGCGAGTTGCAGCGCGTTGCGTACCTTCTGGTCGCCGTAAGGCTTGTTGTTGATGTTGGTGCGGCACACGATGGTCGACGCGGTGACGATTTCGGACTTGACCAGGTCCAGTCCGTCGAGGATTGACACATAGTCGGCCGAGGTCTCGAAATTGGTATGGACTTCGCCGGCCTCGAAGGCACTGACCATGGCTGCCGGATCGGTGCCGTAGTCGACGAATTCGATGCCGTCGAGGAACACCTCGCCGTCCCACCACTTGTTGTCCTCGCGGCGCTTGTAGACCACCTTCTGGCCGACATCGTAGGAGACGAGCTCGAACGGGCCGGTACCGATCGGGCAGGCTTTGAAGTCGCCGCCCTTCTCGTCGAAGCTCTTGTGCACGATGAGGCCGGGATAGTCGCACATGTTCGGAATGAGCGCGATGTCAGCCTTGCCGAGCTTCAGCTTGACGGTGTGGTCGTCAACCTTGGTCACGGCGCTTTCGTCGAGCTTGTCGTCCTTGACCAGCGTGCCGAGACGGCCAGGCATGGAATTGCCCTCGGCCTTCTTGTCGGCCCAGCGCTTGAGATTGAAGATGACGTCATCGGCGGTGAAGGCATCGCCATTCGACCAGGTCACACCCTTGCGCACATGCAACGTGTACTCGGTGGCGTCGTCGTTGACCTCCCAGCTCTCCAGAAGGTACGGGCGGAACGTGTATTCGCTGGTGTACTTGACCAGCGGCTCAAGCGCCTGACGCTCGGCATTGGCGATTTCCGACCAGTCGGCCTTGCGCGGATCCTTGGGATCCTTGACCCATTGCGCGACTTTAAGGATGCCGCCCTTCTTGCCCTGCACCTCTTCGGCCCTGGCTTGGGTCGGCACGGCTACGCCGAGCATGCCGTAGGCCATCGCAGTCGACGCGCCGAACACGCTCGCCATGGCGAGGAACTCGCGGCGATCGACTTTGCCTGCCTTGGCTTCTTCGGCCATGGCCAGGATGTGATCGGGAACGCGATCGCCATTACTCTTGTAATTTGTCATACCTTAACTCCCATTGTTGGCTTTCCGCCTTTTAACATTCCGCATCCCTGCCGTGATGTCAAAGACGGCATGGCTACGGAACCTGTTAGGGAATGTGCAACTTTGAAAAGGGAGCGGTTCGCGTGATAACGACAGACTTGGCGCAAAAGTGCTAGCGCGCCCAGATTCCACCGGAATCTGCTTAGGCGAGTAATTGATACATTTGGGCGGGTTGAGACAGCGCCAGTTCCGGTGGCGGTAAGGGCCAGGAACTCAATATTCCTTTTCGTAGAATATGCCGCCCTTGGCCTCACCGCCATCGTTGGCCTCGCCGCGCAGCTTGACGCCGCGTCCGACATTGAGGTCGATCGTCGCCTTGCCCGATCCTGGCCTGTCGCCTTTCTGGATCGTCACATAGGTGCGGTCATTGAGGTACTTGCCCGCCGACACGGCGGTGCCGCCCTGGTCATCGGTGGTCACATCCAGGTCATCGACGCCGATTGCACTGCGCAGGTTTTCGAGCAGCGAGGTCGAGCCGCCGACGCCGGCCAGTTGGCCGGCGGCCTCGGCCAGTTGCGCGATCTGCAGCGGCGACAGGTTCGACATAGAGCGGCCGAAAATCAGCTGCGCCAGCACCTCGTCCTCGGGCAGCGCCGGCACCGATGAGAAGTCGAATTTCGGATTGGTCGCTTCGCCCGAGACGACGATGGTGACGGTGGCGCTGGTCGTGGTCGATGTCGCGGTCAAGTTGAGGTAGGGTACCAGCGACCCCGAAAAGCCGACCGTGCCTTCGGTAAAGGTCAGCCGCTTGCCGAGGATCGACAGCCGCCCACGCTGCAAGGTGAAGGTGCCGACCGCCTGCGGCGAAGCCGCCGGGCCGGTCAGCCTCAGCGAACCGCCGAACTCGGCATCGACACCCCTGCCCTGGATGAAGATCTGGTTCGGCGCATTGACCGTGACGTCGAGGACAAGCCCACTGCCGCCACCACCGCTGGCCGCCGCCGGTCGCAAGGCCTTGTCCTGCGCCCGCACGCTGGCGGGGGCGTTCTTGTGCTTGACACCGAGCGCTGCCAGCGAGCCCGGCAGCTTATCGGGAACGGTGATGACGGTCTTGGCCAGGTTGACGGTGCCCGAAATCACCGGCGCCGAGGTGAGCGGCCCCTTGATGGTCAGGTCGCCGCCGAGATTGGCTGTCACCACCCTGCCGTCGGTATAGCGGCCGTCAACCAGCTTGATAGACAAATCGGCTGGGAAACCTTGCGCCGGATTGATGCCGAGTGTGCCGGAGGCCGACAGGCTGCCGCGTGTCGACAGCGTGCCGGTTAGCCGGTTGACCCGGGCAACGCCGTTGCCGATCGAAATGTCGGCGGCAATGTCATTGACGGCAAGGCCGGAGCGCGCGTCGACCAGGCGGGCGCCCGACGTGCTGACCGTGCCGCCGATCACCGGCGACGCCGCCGGGCCGCGCACCTGGATATTGACGTTGGCGGTGCCGCTGAGCGACAGCCCTTGCGCCGCAAGCTTGGCGGCCAGGAAGGAAAATGGCACCTTGCCGTTGAAGTCGAGCACCAGCGCTGGTGTGCCGGCCGTCGTCACCGTACCGCCGCCCTTGAGGCCAAGCCCGGCGCCGTCGCTGATGTCGGCGTTGAAGGTGAGCTTCTTGCCGGCGAATGTTCCCGACGAAGAGATATTCATGCCGCCAAGACCGGCGCTGCGCGTCTGCGAGGTCTGCACCCCACCAGCATCGATATCGAAAGCGACAGTCGGATTGCCCGGCGCGCCGGTTACCTTGACTGTTCCCGAAATCGAACCGGCGGCCTGGAGGCCCGGCGAAAAACTGTTGGCCAGCGAAGCCGGCACCTTCGACAGCGCGGCACTGATGTCGAGTGCCTGCCCGACCTTGCCGGTCACCGTCGCCGTGCCGCCACCGAGATTGAGCACCAGCTTGTCCAGCGTCGTGGTGCCGTTGGCGATGCTGACGGTCGAGGCCTGGGCGATGGCCGCCTTGATGCCCTGCACCGTGGCCTGGCCGGAAGCGAGTTCGATGGTGGTGGTGCCGCCAGCCACCTTTACCCTGCCCGCAGCCCTCGCCGGAATGCCCTTGACGGTGGCGCCGCCGGAAAACCCGGTCCAGTCGCCGTCGCGCTTCAAATCGACATCGATGCCGCTGATGGCGGTGCCGCCGGAAATGACGCTGTCGGCGCGAATCTTGCCCGAGATGACCGGCGCGGCGAGATAGTTGGCGACCAGCGCATCGATCGACACCGTCTTCGCCTGCAGGTCGCCGCGCGTGATCGAAGCGGTCGCAGCCTTGACGGCGACGTTCGGGCCATCCGCGGTCTTGGAGAATGCAATAGTGCCGCGCACATCGCCTTCGGCCTTTTCCAACGCCAGCGCCGCCAGCGGTCCGATATCGGGCAGGTCGAGCGCGATGGTGCCGACCGGCACGAAAGCCTCGTCGAGGGCGAGGTCGCCGGAAATCCTGTTCTTGCCGAGTGACAACAGCAGGCCGTTGATGGCGCTCTTGCCGTCGGCCGTGGCCAGCACCGCGCTGCCTTGAAGCGCCTGCCCCGCGACATTGCCGGTCAGTTGCACATTGGCTGCCGGGTTCGCGGCATCGGCCTTGCCGGTCGCAATCAGCTTAAGTCCGGTGATTTCGCGTTCCGCCACCAGCAGGCGGTCGCTGTTGACCGTCAGCGACAGGTCCGGCGCCAGGCTGGGCCCCTGCGCGTTGAGTGCAAAGCTGATCGCGCCTTTGGCATCTTTCGACAACAGCGAGATGTCGGCCAGTGCACCCTTGATATCTGCGCTAAGCTTGTTGTCGGCGAGGCTGGCCTGACCGTCCGCGGTCAGTGCGCCCGACGCCAGCGTGACCGGATTGGCGCTGACATTGCCATTGGCATCCCGCTTCAGCGTGGCGCTGAGCTGCGTGCGCTCTGCCAGCACGCTGCGCGCCGCCGCCGGCAACGCCGCCGACAGCACGTCGGCGTTGAGGTTGAGGTCGATTGCTCCATCGGCAAAGCCGACACGGCCATTGAAGGCACTGCCCAGCGCATCGCCCTGCACCGAGCCGCTGTCGATGGTGATCGCACCGGCCGCCAGGCTGCCCGCGACCTTGGCGGTGACTTTGCCGGCGATCAGCGGTGCGATGGTCGGATTGTCCAGACCGATCTTGTCCGCCGTCATCGTGCCCGAGATCGGACCGGTGCGGCTTCTCACATCGAACGCGTCGGAATGCAGCGCCAGCGAGATGCCCTCGACCTTGGTGAAATTCGTCGCCACCGACGGCAACACCGCCGAGATATCGAGCTTGGCTTGCGCAGCCTGCCCCGCCGCCTTCACAGACAGCGCCTGCAGTTCGAGCTTGATCGGGCCTTCCACGCTCCCGAACGCCAGCGGCAGGCTCGGACCGGAAGAGGTCAGGTCGAGCGCGAAATCGCTGGCGCCGTTCGGGTTGAGGGTGCCGGCCGCCTTGCCGGAGATTTTCTCACCCGAAAGCGTCGCCTGGTCGAGCACGACGCCGCCGGCCGCGGAATAGCTGCCGGCCGCATCGACATCGAGCGGCCCGAGCCCGGCCTGACGGGTCTGGCTGGTCTCGGCGCCGGCCAGCTTTGCATCGAAGTGGATATCGGGATTTGCCGATGGCCCGGTGATTTGCGCCGTGCCGTCGAGCGTGCCCCCGGCATCGAGGCCGGGTGAAAAGCCATTGGCAAGCGCAGCCGGCAGCGCCGAGAAGGTCGCCGCCAGATCGAGCGTCCGGCCCGCCGTGCCCGACAGCGTCACCGAGCCGCCGCCGAGATCGACTACCAGCTTTTGAATGTTGGTTATGCCATCGGCAATGGTCAGGCTCGACGGCTCGGCGATCGCCACCTTGATGCCGCGCACCGTCGCCTCGCCGGACGCGATCTCGACGCTGGTCGCGCCGCCGGCAATCTTCGCCCGCCCGGCAGCTGTCGCCGGAATGCCTGATATGGTTGCGCCGCCGGTGAAATTCGTCCAGTCGCCGTCACGCTTGAGGTCGACGCCGATGCCACTGACGACGGTCGTTCCCGAGGTCACGCTCTCGGCCTTGATCGTGCCGGAGATCGCAGGGCTGTTGAGATAGTTGGCGATCAGTGCGCTGACGGTGACTGCCTTGGCTGCCACATCACCGCGCGCGATCGACACGCTGGCTGCATTGATGGTGACGGTGGGCGCCTCGCCGTCTTTGGAGAACACCACGGTGCCGCCGATATCGCCGGCCACCGTCTGCCCGGCCAGCGACGCCAGCGGCGCGATGTCGGGGGCGGAGATCGTCAGCGTCCCCAGCGGCAGGAATTTTTCATCGAGCGCGAGGTCGCCCGACACCTTGTTGTCGCCCAGCGCTACGCTGAGCCCCTTGATGGAGCGCTTGCCGTCGCTCGTCACCAGCGCCGCCTTGATGGCGAGCGGCTGTTCGTCGACCGCGCCGGTCAGCGAGACATCTGCGGCCGGGCTCACAATGTCGGCCTTGCCCGATGCGGTCAGCTTGATGTCCTTGACCGTGCGGCCGGAGGCCGTCAGGCTGGCACTGTCGGCCGAAACCGAGAAATCCGGTGCGTTGCGCGCGCCGCTTGCCGTCAGCGCGAAATCGACCCCGCCGGCGACCGGCACGCCGACCAGCGAAGACAGCACCGAGACGTCGCCGAGCTTGCCCTTGATGTCGGCCTGGATATCGCTGCCTTGCGCGCTGGCGGTGCCGCTGGCGCTCAGCGAACCGGAAGTGAGTTCGATCGTGTTGGCGGCGAAAGAGCCCTGCGGATCGCGCGTCGCGGTCGCCGAGAATTTGACCCGTTCGCCAAGCAGCGAACTGATCTGCGGCGGCAGCGCCGTCGACACAGCATCCGCATTCATCTTCAGCGTCATGGCGAGATCGGCCAGCGTCACCTTAGCCGTCAGCCCGGCATTGAGAGCATCGCTGCGCAGCGTGCCTTCGTCGAGGGAAATCTCGTCCCTGCTGATCGAACCGGCAAGAGAGGCCGTCAGCTTGCCGGTGATCAGCGGCGCCAGCGTCGCCACGTCGGTCTTCAGCCCGGCGGCCGCCAGACTTACACTGACCGGGCCGCTGCGGCTCTCGATGTCGAACCCGTCGGAATGGATCTTCGCATCCAGATTGTTCACCTGAGAGCCGCCCGCCACCACCGAGACCAGTGAAGCGCTGGCGTCAATCATCGGCGCCTTGCCGTCACCGAAGGCGCGCGCGGTCACATTGTTGATGGCCACCATGATCGGCTGCGCCTGGGTACCGGCATTGACCGTGACCGGCTTGGCTTTGGCCACGAGTTCGACCGAAAGGTCGCTGGCGCCGTTGGGGTCGACCATGCCGGCAGCGGTACCATGAACTGCGTCGCTCTCGATCGCAGCGCGCTCGATGTCGACGCCGCCGGCCGCGGTCGCGGTGCCGGCTAGGTCGAAGCTGGTCTTGCCGGCAAACAGCGACTTGAACCGTTCCGGCAGGAAGCCTTCGAACGAACCGTCGCCCTTGGCCTCGATCCGGTTGCCCTTGTCGGTGAGCTGGTGCCGGCCGGTGAGCTGGGTAACGATCTGACCGTCGACCATGAAGGTGCCGATGCCGCTCCAGTTGGCCAGCGGCCCGGTGCCCGAGACGACGATGTTGACCGGCGGCGCGCCGGGTAGCTTGAGCAGGTTGGCGATGATGCCGCCGGCCGGCTCGGAAGCCTTGAGATCGAGGTCGAGCTTGTTTTCATCCGGCGCGAAGTGGATGTTGGCGTCGACATTGCCTTGCTTGCCGTCATGGCGGGTAACGTTGAGCACCGTCTGGATCGCCAGTGGCGACGCATCGACCTTGGCCGATCCCTTGGCCGCAAGTTCGGCAATGCCGCTGCCGGCAAGTTGCTGGCCGAGCGCGATCTCCGGCAAATCGATCGCTCTGATATCAAGCGAAACCGGCAGGCCGCCCGACCCGCTCTTGCTCGGCTCGGTGCTCGCCACAGGCAGCCGTGCCAATTCTATCCGTTCGGCCGCTATGCGGTCGGCGCTGAAATTCTTCGACAGCAGCGCCAGCGGCGACCAGTCGATGGCCACCTTGCGGGCCACCAGCCAGGCGCCCTCGCGGTCTTCCAGCACGACATGGTCGACCGTCAGCGCGCCGGACCAGATACCGTTAATGCCGCTGACCGTGACTTTGCTGTCCCTTGACGAGGCCATGTCAGAGATGATGCCGGCGAGATTTTCGCGGCCGCGCTCGGTCTTGGTCAGCACGACCAGCGCGCCGATGCCCGCCGCCGCCACGATCAGCAGCGTGTAGAAAAACAGGCGAAGGATGCGTTTCAAAATCTTCATCGTCAGAACGCCTGTCCGATCCCGGCATAGATGCCGAAACGCGGGTCGCCACGGTCGCGGTTGAGCGGCACGGCGGCGTCGATGCGCAGCGGCCCGAACGGCGTGATGTAGCGCAGGCCAACGCCCGCGCCGACCTTCACGTCGGAAAAGTCCGGCGTCGCTGTGGTCGAGACAGTGCCGGCGTCGACGAACGGCACGATGCCGATCGTGTCGGTCAGCGCAATGCGCATTTCGACCGATGTTTCGAAGAAGGAAAGCCCGCCGATCGGCTGATTGTCGATGTCCTTCGGTCCGATGCCCTGATAGGCATAGCCCCGCACCGAGCCGCCACCGCCGGAATAGAAGCGCCTGTCGGCTGGAACGTTCTGAAGGCCGGTGCCGACGATCGAACCCAGCGCGACGCGTTCGGCAAGCACGAATTTCGAGGCCGTGTCGAGCGATTGATAGGCCGACCCCTCGCCCCTGAGCTTGAGGAAGGCGGCGCCGCTCAGAATGTCGTAGCTTGGTTCGGCATAGGCCAGAACCCTGAAGCCGCTGGTCGGATTGAGCCGGTTGTCCCTGTTGTCGTAGACATATTGCAGCGGAATGCTGGCGATCAGGTATTTGTGCTTGCCGAAAGCGTCGGTGATCCTGGAGTAGTCGAGCGCGATTTCAGCCGACACCGTCTGCTTCTTGTCGATCTCATAGGACAGGCCGGTGCTGCCCTTGACCGAGAAATGGTCGTAGGCGTCTGGATGTTCGAGCACGGTCTTGACGCTGGCGATGAATTTCGAGGCCGGCCCGACCACGCCCGGCTTCTCGAACATGATGCCGGCATTGTAGTTGAGCTCGCTGAGATCGTTGCTGCCGATGCCGCTGATCTTGCCCTCGATGCGCAGCTTTTCGGCCCGGCCGAACAGATTTCGGTGGCCCCAATAGCCTTCCAGGCCTAGCCCTTCGGTGTTGGAGAAAGTGCCGCCGACGCCGAAATAGCGTGGTTTGCGCTCGCTGACCTGAACGCCGATCGGAATGTTGCCGTCGGCGTCGAGACTGTCGGCTTCCTTCAGCGTCACGCTGTTGAACACTTCGAGCCTCAGCAGCCGGTCGCGGGCATCGTCGATCTCGTCGGGCGAATATTGCCGGCCGCGTTTCAGCCCGGTCATATATTCGGTGAACTCGCGATCGACCTTCTCGGTGCCATCGACGGTGGTGTCGCCATAGCCGGCAACCGGCCCGGCGGCCACCGTCAGCGTCACGTCGAGCGTCGAGGTGGTGTGCTCGGCCACGACCTGCCGGTCGGTGATCCGGGCCAGCGGCCGGCCCTCCTGCTTCAGCGCCCGCACGATCAGCGCCTCGGCCTTGAGCACGGCGCCCGAGCCGGCATCGCCGCCGGCTATCAGGCCGAAATCGGCGCTCGCCAGCCCGGCGGCATCGCCCTCCAGCCTGATATTGCCGAGTGTGAATTTGGGCCCGCTGGCGATGCTGACCACCACCGGGATCGGCTGCGGACCAGTGAATTCGGCATCGGGCGGCAAATCGTCGAGCGCCTTGCCCTGGATGGTGATGGTGACGACGCCTTCATAGCGGGCGTCGGCATAAAGCGCGGCGACCAGCTGTTCGCGGTCGCTACGCGCCTTTGCCAAAAGGCCGAGCGAGCCGGAAACCGGGCGGTCTTCGTCGGATTTCAGCGACGAGGCGTTTTCGAGCTTCTTGACCAGGTCCTTGTCGGCATCGGGCGCTTCGATGGTCACCGCATAGCGCAGCGGGTCGACGATATCGGCGTCCTCGTCATTCGAAGAGCCCCACAATTTGATGCCGAAGAGCTCGAAGGCGGCCGCCGACCCCGATTCGGCAACGAGCACGGTCGAGCACGCCAACGCCACAATCAGCGCACGCGAAAGCGTGCGCCGTGGCGCACTTACCTTCGACATCTGCGCTTCATACGCCGGCATCAGGACAACCTAGGTTACAAAACTAAAATTGGAATGAAGTTTTGAAGCGCTCGTAAAGGGGCCACAATCCAATTGTCTGAAATAGGCAGGGCTTGGAATTCACACCTTCTGCGTTTTCGCAAGAAAGCGTGATCCCTTTCCCGTGGATGAACTATCGGCATACCGGTCATTGGCCGGTTTGGGAACCGTTGGCGGGCGGAAACCTGCCCGTCCTCGTGTTGACAAGCTTGACTGAAGCTTGAACATGCCGCGGACGTAGCAGTGTCTGGAGGGTGTTATGGCGATGCGCGCGGCGGCTCGTGGTCTGTCGATCTTGATTCTTCTCATTTTCGCCTGGGGGTCTGTAGCGCAAGCGGCCGAAGCCCGCCGGGTGGTGACCTCAAATAATTCCGACTATTTCGGCTTCGATCTCAGATCGGACCAGAATGTCAGCCTCGATCAGTGCAAGACGACATGCCTCGGCGACCCCGCCTGCCGCGCCTTTACTTACAACAACAAGGCCAAATGGTGCTTCCTAAAATCCGACTATAACCAATTGAAACCCTTCAACGGCGCGGTCGCGGGCAAGGTCGTCAATGTCGATGGCGACCCCGATATCGGCGCCCCGCCGGAACTCGCCTTCTTCCCCAACTGGATGGCCGACCAGGCCCAGCAATACCGCAACAAGCTGACCGATCCGGCCTATGACAAGCCGACCGACGGGCTGGAATCACTCCGCGCCGCCGCCGAACAGGCTGCACTGACCGGCGACCATGGCCAGGCCATGAACAAATACGAGGCCGCGGTCTCGGTCCTGCCTGACGACGGCCAGCTTTGGCTCGGTCTGGCGCGTGAAACGCTTGCCATACAGCCGGCCAGCGGCACCTCCGAATCCTACAATCTGCCGGTCAAAGGCACCTCCGCCGCCATCAACGCCTACAAATTGCTGCGCACCACCAAGACCCGCGCCGAAGTGCTGGCGCTGCTCGGCAACGGCCTCGACCGCCGCGATCTCTACCGTCCGGCCCTGCAGGCTTATGAAGCCAGCCTCGCGCTGGTCAGTTCGCCGGCGGTCAAGGCCGAATATGAGGATCTCAAGGCCCGCAAGGGCTTCCGCGTCATCGATCACTCGATCGACGCCGACACCAGCGCGCCGCGCATTTGCGCGCAGTTTTCCGAGGAGCTGGTGAAGACCGGCGTCGACTACGCCCAGTTCGTCACCGTCGACAACCAGCCGCCCAAGGGCGTCGAGGCCAAGGACAAGCAGATCTGCGTCGAAGGGCTGGAGCACGGCCAACATTACGAAGTGACCTTCCGCGCCGGTCTGCCGGCCGCCATTGGCGAGGTCACCGCCGCTCCGGTCGTGCTGTCGATCTATGTGCAGGACCGCGCGCCGTCCGCCCGCTTCACCGGCGACAGCTTCGTGCTGCCCGCCGGCGCCCGCCGTGGCATCCCGGTCGTCACCGTCAACATGAATGCCGCACAGATGAAGCTCTACCGCATCGGCGATCGTTCGCTGGCGCAGCTTCTGTCCGGCTATCAGTTCCTGAAGCAGCTCGACGGCTATGATATCTCCAGCATTTCCGACCAGATGGGTGAGCCGGTCTGGCAGGGCCAGCTCGACATCGCCAACGACCTCAACAAGGACGTCACGACGTCGTTCCCGGTCGACGAAGCTTTGCCGCAGCGCAAGCCCGGCGTCTACGTGCTGACCGCGCAAGCGGTAAACGAAAACGACGAGGACAATTACAATTCGCTTGCCACGCAGTGGTTCGTCGTCTCCGACATCGGCCTGTCGACCTATACCGGCCAGGATGGCCTCAATGTCTTTGCCCGCTCGCTCGGAACCGCCAAGCCGATCGCCGGCGCCGAACTGACGCTGCTGGCCAGGAACAATGAAATCCTCGGCACAGCCACGTCGGACGCCGAAGGCCATGCTGTCTTCAACCCCGGCCTGACGCGCGGCGACGGCGGCATGGTGCCGGCCGTTCTGATGGCCAAGCAGGGCGACAACGATTTCGTCTTCCTCGACATGGGCCGCGCCGGCTTCGATCTGTCCGATCGCGGCGTCGCCGGACGCGCCGCACCGGGCGCGCTCGATGTCTATGCCTGGACCGAACGCGGCATCTACCGCGCCGGCGAGGATGTGCATGTCGCAGCCCTTGCCCGCGACGGCGCCTCCAAAGCGGTGGAAAACCTGCCGCTGACCTTCATCTTCACCCGTCCCGACGGCGTCGAGAACCGCCGCATCGTTGCCGATGGCGTCTCGGCCGGCGGCTATGCCGTCGACCTGCCGCTGGAAGCCAACGCCATGCGCGGCACCTGGACGGTGTCGATCTATACCGATCCCAAGCAGGCGGCCGTTTCCAGCCAGATGTTCCTGGTCGAAGACTTCGTGCCGGATCGCATCGAGTTCGACATGAAGTCCGACAAGCAGGAGATCGCACAGGGCGAAACCGCCAACATCGACATTGACGGCCGCTTCCTCTATGGCGCGCCGGCCGCCGGCCTCGCGCTCGAAGGCGAGCTGACGCTGTCGACAGCGCGCGACTGGGACCGTTTCGCCGGCTATTCGTTCGGCCTTGCCGACGAGCAGTCGGCCGAGCCTTCGGTGACCCCGTTCACCGGTCTGCCGGTGGTCGGCGACGACGGCAAGGCGACCTTCCCGGTCACGGTCGACCAATTGCCCGCGACCACCAAGCTGGTCGACGCCAAGGTCACGGTTCGCATGCGCGAAACCGGCGGCCGCGCCATCGAGCGCTCGCTCAACATCGGCATCCGCCCGCAAGGCCACATGATCGGCATTCGTCCGGATTTCGCCGACAATGAGGTGCCGCAGGGCGGCACCGCCAAATTCAGCCTCATCGCGGTCGATCCCGACGGCAAGCGCGAGACGCTGAAGGGCGCGCAGTGGTCGCTGGTCAAGGTCGAACGCAATTACCAGTGGTATCGCAACAACAACTCGTGGAACTACGAACCGGTCACCTTCACCAAATCGATCGCCAACGGCCAGGTCGATCTCAGCGCCGATGCCGAGGCGACCGTGACGATGCCGGTCGACTGGGGCCAGTACCGGCTCGAGATCGAGACTGCCGATCCCGAGGGCCCGGCGACCAGCTATGAGTTCGACGCCGGCTGGTATGTCTCCTCGACCTCCACCGAAACGCCTGACGGGCTCGAGATCGCTCTCGACAAGGACAGCTATGCCGTCGGCGACGTGGCCAAGCTGAAAGTGTCGCCGCATTTTGCCGGCGAACTGCTGGTCACCATCGGCGCCGACAAGCTGCTCAAGACCGTCACGGCAACCGTGCCGGCCGGCGGCAGCACGGTCGAGATCCCGGTCGGTGACGACTGGGGCGCCGGCGCCTACATCACCGCAACCCTGTTCCGGCCCGGCGATGCGCAGGAAACCCGCATGCCGGCGCGCGCCATCGGCGTAAAATGGCTGACGGTCGACCCAGGCTCGAAAAAGCTCGCCGTCACCCTGACGCCGCCGGACAAGACGATGCCGCGCCAGCAGCTGTCGATCCCGGTTTCGGTCGCCGGCGTAGCGCCGGGCAGCAATGCCTATGTCACGGTCGCTGCCGTCGATGTCGGCATTTTGAACCTCACCAACTACAAGGCGCCGGATCCGGAGGGCTGGTATTTCGGCCAGCGCATGCTCGGGCTCGAAGTCCGCGACATCTATGGCCGTCTCATCGACGGCTCGCTCGGCACCAGCGGCAAGCTCAGGACCGGCGGCGACGGCGCCTCGATGCAGCCGCAAGGCAGTCCGCCGACCGAAAAGCTGGTCGCCTTCTTCTCCGGCCCGGTCCAGCTCGACGCCGACGGCAAGGCGAGGATCGACTTCGACATCCCGCAGTTCAACGGCACCGTGCGCGTCATGGCCGTCGCCTGGACCAAGGAGGCCCTCGGCCATGCCACGACCGATGTCATCGTGCGCGATCCGGTGGTGATCACCGCCGGCCTGCCCCGCTTCCTGGCGCCTGGAGATGCAGCTATCATGCGGCTCGACGTCGCCGACACCGACGGTCCGGAGGGCGACTATGCCCTGTCGATCGCCACGACCGGCGACCTCTCGACCGGCGACAAGCCCTTGCCCGAAAAGCTGACGCTGGCCAAGGGCAAGCGCCAGACGCTGACCGTGCCGCTGATTGCACAGACGGCGGGCAATGCCTCGATCACCATCAAGCTCGCCCATGGCGACGGCACCGCCGTCGAGCAGACGCTGTATGTTCCGGTGCGTCCGGCGCAATTGCCGGTCACCACCCGTCTGGTCGTCGACCTCAAGGGCAATGGCGGCTCGCTGCGCGTCGACAAGGAGCTGCTCGCGGCAAGCCTGCTCGACGGCGCCTCGATCAGCGTCGGCGTTTCGCAGGCTGCGGCCTTCGACGTGCCGTCGCTGCTGATGACGCTCGACCGCTACCCCTATGGTTGCGCCGAGCAGACCACCAGCCGGGCCATGCCGCTTCTCTACGTCAACGATCTGGCGTCCGGCGTTGGCATGCAAAGCGATCCCGAACTGCACGGCCGCGTGCAGGCCGCCATCTACAAGGTGCTGAGCTACCAGGCTTCGGCCGGCAGCTTCGGCCTGTGGGGTCCGGGCTCCGGCGATCTGTGGCTCGACTCTTACGTCACCGACTTCCTGACCCGGGCGCGCGAGCAGAACTACGACGTGCCGGCCCTGGCGATGAGCCAGGCGCTGAGCAATCTGCAAAACTCGGTCGGTTACGACCAGGACGTCCAGGATCGCGGCAGCGAAATCGCCTACGCGCTCTATGTTCTGGCCCGCAACAAGAAGGCCTCGGTCGGCGATCTGCGCTACTACGCCGACACCAAGCTCGAAGCCTTCTCGAGCCCGATGGCCGTCGCCCAGTTGGCGGCGAGCCTGGCGCTCTACGGCGACGCGCAGCGTTCGGAAGCAACCTTCCAGACGGCGCTGCAGCTGGCCAAGTCGACCACCGAATACGACTACTACCGGTCCGACTATGGCTCGCGGCTGCGTGATGGCGCCGCGATCCTGGCGCTCGCCGCCGAATCGAAGCCGGTGCCGACCATCGTGCCGGAGCTGATCCGGCTGGTGGCAAGGGAACGCGCCGATGCCCGGTGGACCAGCACGCAGGACGAGTCCTGGATGCTTCTGGCGACCCGCGCGCTGAAGTCGGGCAACGACTCGATCACGCTCTCGGTCAACGGCGCGCCGCATGCCGGTGGGTATTCCAACCACCTCAGCGGCACCGACATTGCCGACAGCCCGCTGACCATCGCCAACACCGGCGCCACGCCGCTGCAGGCGGTCGTCACCACGGTCGCCTCGCCGGTAGAGCCCTTGCCGGCCGGCGGCGACGGCTTCACCATCGACCGCACCTACTACAAGCTCGATGGCACCGAAGCCAACGTCACCGAGGCGACGCAGAACGAACGCTACGTGGTCGTGCTCAAGGTTTACGAGCAGAACCGCTGGCCTTCGCGCCTGCTGATCACCGACCTGTTGCCGGCCGGCTTCGAGATCGACAATCCGGGCCTTGTTTCCAGCGCCCAGCTATCGAACTTCACCTGGCTGGCGCAAACGGACGCAGCCCATCTCGAATTCCGCGACGACCGTTTCGTCGCGGCATTCAATCCCAATGACGGCGATGGCGACCGCAACATCATGCTGGCCTACGTCGTGCGTGCGGTAACGCCGGGCACCTATGCCCATCCGGCAGCCACGGTGGAGGACATGTACCGGCCGCAATATTCGGCCCGCACCGCCACCGGCATGATGGAGATCAAGGCGCCGTAAGGCGCCTTGACGAAGATGAACACGCCGATGTCCGCGACCATCTCCTTCTCCCCGCTATGCGGAGAGAAGGAGCCGGCAGGCGGATGAAGGGCACCACCATGCTCTCCAGAAAATTTCTCCGTCGAACAGGCATCGCCGCCGCCTCCCTCGTCGGCTTTGCGGCGATCGCTGCCGCTTCTCTCTGGGAACTCGACCGCGCTTTTCCGCCGCCGCTGCCCGGAAGGCTCACCGTCTCCACCGAGGTCCAGGACCGCGACGGCCAGCTGTTGCGCGCCTTCGCCACGCCGGACGGTTACTGGCGGCTCGACACTCATCTCGACCAGGTCGACAAGCAGTTCGTCGACATGCTGGTCACCTATGAAGACAAGCGCTTCTGGGACCATGATGGCGTCGATGTGCTGGCGCTGGCGCGCGCCGCCGGCCAGTTCGCCACCACCGGCCATATCGTCTCCGGCGGCTCGACCCTGTCGATGCAGCTTGCCCGGCTGATCGAGCCCCGCGAAAGCCGCAGCCTCGGCTCGAAAATCAAGCAGATGCTGCGCGCCATCCAGATCGAGCGGCGCCTGTCCAAGCAGGAGATACTGGAACGCTACCTGACCTTGGCGCCCTATGGCGGCAATCTCGAAGGCGTGCGTGCCGCCTCGCTCGCCTATTTCGGCAAAGAGCCGAAGCGGCTGACCGTCTCGGAAGCAGCCCTGCTCGTCGCCTTGCCGCAATTGCCGGAAAAGCGCCGTCCCGACCGCAATCTCACCATCGCTCATGCCGCCCGCGACCGCGTGCTGACCCGCATGGTATCAGCTGGCCTGCTCGGCGAGCGCGAAGCCGCGCGCGCCGCACTAGACGATGTCTCGGGCCTGCGCCGCAAATTGCCGGCGCTGGCGCCACACGCCGCCTACGCCATGCTGCCCAAGGCCGTCCCCGGCAAGCCGCTGCAGCTGACGATCCGCAAAAGCGTCCAGCAAGGACTAGAGCAGGTGGCGCGCGATGCCGCGATCAAACTTGGGCCGCGCCTCTCCGTCGCCATGGTGATGGCCGATGCCCGCACCGGGGACATCCTCGGCGAAGTCGGTTCGGCCGATTTCTTCGACGCCAGCCGCTCCGGCTGGATCGACATGACCAGGATCGTGCGTTCGCCCGGTTCGACGCTGAAGCCGTTCATCTATGGCCTCGCCTTCGAGCAGGGGCTGGTGGCCCAGGAAATGCTGATCGAGGACAGCCCGGTCGATTTCGGCGGCTACCGGCCGAAGAATTTCGACATGGGGTATCAGGGGGATGTCTCGATCCGCCAGGCGCTGCAGCTGTCGCTCAACGTTCCGGCGATCCGCGTGCTCGACTCGGTCGGCCCGGCACGGCTGATGGCGCGCTTCCGCCAGGCCGGCGTCAGCCCGGTGCTACCGGTCAACGAGGCGCCGGGCCTCGCCATCGGCCTCGGAGGCGTCGGCGTAACGCTGCGCGATCTCGTCCAGCTCTATACCGGCCTCGCCAATGGCGGCAAGGCAAACACGCTGCATGACGGCACCGAGCCGGCCAATGCCGAGCGCACCACCGCCACGATCCTCGACGCCCAGGCGAACTGGCAGATCACCGACATATTGTCGGGCGTAAAGCCGCCCGAGGGCGCCTTGCAGCGCGGCATCGCCTACAAGACTGGGACGTCCTACGGCTACCGCGACGCCTGGTCGGTCGGCTTCGACGGCCGCTACGTGCTGGGTGTGTGGGTCGGCCGCGCCGATGCCGGTGCGGTGCCCGGCCTGTCCGGCTATGTCTCGGCCGCCCCCATCCTGTTCGAGGGCTTCGTCCGCTCCGGCCTCACCGCCGTCCCGTTGCCCAGCCAGCCGGCCGGTGTCCTCAAGGCCAGGCGCGAAGACCTGCCGGTGACATTGGGGCGCTTCGGCGCCGGCGCCGACGGACTGGTGCAGGCAGGCCCGACGGAACCGGCGCCAACGATCATTTTCCCGCCCAACGGCGCCCGCGTCGATCTCGCCACCAATTCCGCCGAGGCCTCGCCGCTGGTGCTGAAACTGCAAGGCGGCCGCGCGCCGTTCCGCTGGCTGGCCAATGGCACGCCGCTCGTCGGCATCGACCGCCGCCGCACTGCGACCTGGCTGCCCGACGGCGCCGGCTATTCGACGCTCACCGTCATCGACGCCGTGGGACGCGCGGCAAGCGTGAAGGTGTTCGTTGAATAGATGGCGCCAAGCGATTCAGGGGATTGGGCTTCTTCGCCCGAGACCCGGCGCGAGGCACCCCCCTCAGGGGGGGGGGGGGGGCGGCGGCCGGGGGCCCGGGGGGGGGGGGGGGGGGGGGGGGGGGGGGG